>JAMPXD010000045.1 GCA_023701365.1 Geobacteraceae bacterium | reverse complement strand
GTCGAGCACCGTCGGCCGGTCGTGCTCCGCATCCTGCCGCAGCCGTTCAAGCTCACGCTCCATGGTACCCGCCCAGCCCCTGTCCCCGACGGGCCTCGCCGAGAGGTGGATAGCGGAGGTCAGCCCCTCCTCGGCGTCAAGCTGATGGGCGAACTCGTGGAGCACCACGTTGTATCCGGGGTGCAGGTCGAGCCCCTCGGCCAGCACGTCCTCCCAGGAGAGGACCAGTGCCCCTTCCCGGCACGACTCCCCGGTGCGGCGGTCGGTCCCCTCGGTGACGATCCCCCATTCGTCCACCTCCAGGTGCGGGGCGAGGTATTCTCCCGGATAGACGACTACCGAGGAGAGCCCGGGATAGTAGCCGGTGCGGCGGTGCAGCAGGAGGATGCAGGCCTGGGCCGCGATGGCCACCCGGACCTCCTCGGTAATGGTCATGCCGTCCATCCCTTCGAAGCTCTTTTCGGAGAGAAACACCTGGACATGCCCGTGCAGCTCGTGCCGGTCTTCTAGCGGGAGGCGGCGGTAGAGGGGGACGGTCCGTTCCAGGACGGCGAGCCAGACGGAGGGGAAGGGGCGGCTCTTCAGGCGTTTGCGGCGCAGGTCGGTGATGAGGAGCATGGGGGCTACTCCGCCTCCCGCAGGAAACCGGCGATCTCGGCGGCGGGGAGGGGTCTGCTGAAGAGGAAGCCCTGGCCGGTCCTGCACCCTTTGTCGCAGAGGAAGCTGAGCTGCTCCTCGGTTTCAATCCCTTCGGCGATCACCTCCATGTTCATTCCGAGGCCGAGGGCGATGATGGAGCTGACAATGGCGGCATCGTTCGGGTCGGAGGTGACATCGCGGATGAATGACCGGTCGATCTTCAGTTTGGCGATGGGGAAGCGCTTCAGGTAGCCGAGGGATGAGTAGCCGGTGCCGAAGTCGTCGATGGCAAGCTGGACCCCCATCCGGTTCAGTTCATGGAGGGTTGCCATGGTGCTTTCCACTTCATGCATGATGACGCTCTCGGTGATCTCCAGGGAGAGGAGGCGGGGGTCCAGTTCCATTTCTTCCAGGGCACTGGCTACGCTCCGCACCAGATCCATGTGGCGGAACTGCCTGCCGGAGATGTTGACGGAGACATGGACCGGCGGGTGCCCCTTCTCCTGCCAGATCCTGATCTGGCGGCAGGCCGTGCGCAGCACCCATTCCCCGATCGGGACGATCAGGCCGGTTTCCTCGGCCAGCTGGATGAATTCCCCCGGCAGCATCATCCCTTCACTCGGGTGCTGCCAGCGGACGAGCGCCTCCAGGCCGACCAGTTTCCCGGTGGCGATGTCGATCTGGGGCTGGTAGTAGAGGACCAGCTGCTCATGTTCCAGCGCCCTGCGGAGGCTGCTCTCCAGGCGGAGCAGATCGTGCGCCCTGGCGTTCATGTCGGGGGTGTAGAACTGATAGGTGTTTCTCCCCCGGTCCTTGGCGCGATACATGGCTATGTCGGCGCATTTCATGAGCCCATCCGCACTGTCGCTGTCAGCGGGATAGATGCTGATGCCGATGCTCGCGGTCACATAGAGCTCCTGCCCGTCCATGAAAATGGCCAGCGACAGATCGCTGAGAAGCTTTTGGGCGATCACCCCCGCATAGGTGAGATCATCGAGCCCTTCGAGAATGAGGAGGAATTCGTCGCCGCCGAGACGGGCCACCGTATCGGCTTCCCGGACGAGCCCCTTGAGGAGCCTGGCCATCTTGCACAGTACCAGATCGCCGGTCTTGTGCCCCAGGGTGTCGTTGATGTTCTTGAATCGGTCCAGGTCGAGGAAGAGCACGGCAACCTGCTGGTTCGAGCGGGACGCCTTGGCCATGGCCTGTCTCAGCCGGTCGTGGAAAAGGATCCGGTTCGGCAGGTTGGTGAGGGGATCATGGTGGGCCAGGTGGTTCAGGCGTTTCTCGTTTTCACGGAGGGCCGCCTCGGTCCTCTTCAGTTCCGTCACGTCGCGGAAGATGGCGTCTGCCATGAGGAAGCGCCCCTGTTCGTCGTATATCACCTTTGCCTTGACCAGGACCGGGATGACGCGCCCGTCTTTTGCCTGCAGGGTTGATTCGGTCTCTATGGAGCCGCGCTCCACCAGCCGCCTGAATTTTTCGCGGCAGCCGTCGCGCTCCCCGGGGACGATGAAGTCGGTAAAACAGCTGCCGACGATCTCTTCCTGGTCGTAACCGAGCGTCGCCGCCTCGGTCTTGTTGCAGATCAGTATCTTCCCGTCAATATCGATGGACTGCATCATGTCAGGGGCATCGTCGTACAGCTTTCTGTATTTCTCCTTGGCCTCCCTTACCGCCGTATCCGCCTTCATCCTCTCTTCCGTCATCCGGTTGAACGATGCAGCGACCGCCGCCAATTCGTCGTTGCCGGCGAGGGCAAGGCGGTAATGGAGGTTCCCCTGCTCGATCTCCCGGAGCCCGTCCGTCAGGAGCGCGACATTGCCGTTGATCCTCCTGACCAGGAAAAACGCCAGGGCCGTGGCGGCAAAACCGACCAGCAGGAGGGTGGCAAGGTAGTTCAGGGCGAACATGCTGACTGCGCGGTATGCCTCCTGGGACGGGACCCCGACGACAACCGTCCAGGGGGCCTGCGACAGCGGTGCATAAGAGTAGAGGCGGGTAATGCCGTCTGCACCGCTGTCCTCTTCGCTTATCTTCTGATTGAAGGCAATTTTCCGGAGGATACCGGGGTCGGTTTCGCGACTGCCGATGTTACGGGGGCGGAGGGTGTCGATGAGGATATTGCCGCCGGCGTCGAGGACCCGGATGGAGGAGTCAGGAGGGAACTTCCAGAGCGAGGCGAGCCGCTCGTTCACCTTGACCAGGCTGAGCGGAAACCCGAGCACCCCGGTTTGCCGGCCGCCGGGGCCGAAGACAGGGGCTGCCATCATGACGGCGGGGACCCCGAACAGTTTGGAGAGATGGAGCTCGCCCACGATCGGGGTTCCCCTGCATCCCTTGCGGAACCATTCCCTGTCGCCGTAGTTGAGCCCCTGCGCCGACAGGGGCTTGACGCCGCTCCCGTAGTTGCAGCCATCCATCCCGGCGGCCAGGATGTTCAGGTGTTCGGTGAACGAGGGGATAAGGGAGGCGAACAGCCTGTTGCACTCACTGGTGTCCTTTGCCACTACTGCCGGATGTCTGGCAAGGGGGAGGAGGGTATTGAGGGAGTCCTTGATGACGTGGTCCAGGTCCTGGGCGACGGCGCTGGCGATCTCCTGGTTGCGGGAGTTGATCAGCTGCTTGTTGCGGGCGAGCATCCGGGTGTAGTGCTGGGTGGAGAGAATGAACACCGGTATGACGATGATCAGGATGAGGGAAGCGAGTTTGTACTTGATGGTGAATTTCATCCCCAAAATAATCCCTCTCTCCAGTTACGGGCCGGTTTGCAGGCATTGCGCAGCAGTATACTAGAAGCGATTAGAAAAATCAAACAATTGGAGAGGGAAAGATGAACGGGAACGCGGATCAGGATGGATAACGGCGTGTGGCGACAATTTTCGGGAGGGGGGCATCACATAGTAGCTAGTGGCTGGTAGCTGGTAGACAGCTACCAGCTACCAGCTACCGGTTTAGTGGCTGAGTCCCTTCCCCGGGGCCTGCTGGCCTGACTGGAGGGCTGCTTTCGCCTGTTCCATGGTCTCCATCTCCTTGATCTTTTCCCCGAGCCAGTAGTGGAGCTCCCGGGCGGTCTGGTAGGTGACGACCACGCCGTTGGAGACGAAGCGGACCAGGCTCCTGTTGAGGTCCTCCGGCTCCACGGCAACCTCGCTGCCGATGGTGCCGTTGGGGTTCACTTCCTGGGTGATGGAGTTGGGGAGGGGCTGCCGTTCCTGGTAGAAGTTGACCACCAGCTCCCCCCGCGGGGTGACCCCGCCATGGGCGCCGTTCACGTAGACCGGGTTGTAGTCATAGGTGAAGATGTACTTGAACTTGAACTGGGGGTTTTTGTCGGACATGGTGCATTCTCCTTTGCAATGAATTAAAAGCGGGTAATGACGCAGGGGGAAGATAGCACACTCCCGCCGCGCTGTCAAAGGAGGAGGCAATCGTTACGGAGCGACCGCGGCCCCTGCCGGGGCTCCCCCAAGCGGGAGGATGACCCGGAATACTGTCCCTTCCCCGGGCGTGCTCTGCACGGAGATCCGTCCCCCATGCTCCTTGACGATCCCGTAGGAGACGGAGAGGCCGAGGCCGGTACCCCCTGTCTTGGTGGTGAAGAAGGGGTTGAATATCTGGCCGGTGTCTTCCGGCGCGATCCCCACACCGGTGTCGGCGACGGAGATTTCGCAAAAATCTCCGTCGAGTTTTGAGTTTTGAGTTTTGAGTTTTGAGTTTGAACCTGGGACCTCGAACCCCGAACCTCGAACCTTCCTTGTGCTGACGCGCAACGCGCCGCCGTCGGGCATCGCCTGCACCGCGTTCAGGATCAGGTTGGTGAACACCTGGCGCAACTGGTCGGCGTCACCCGCGATCTCGGCCAGTCCCGGCGCGTAGTCCCTGCTGATGGTGATCCCGGTCAGGGGGACCTGGTGGCCGATCTGGCCGAGGATCTCGTCGAGGATGGCGCCCAGGTCCGCTTTTCCCATCCGCCGGTGCTCCTGGCGCGCAAACTTGAGGAGGTTGGCAACGATCCGCTCCACCCGGCAGACCTGTCTGAGGATGATCTCCACCTCCTCGCTGCTCGGGTCTTCCGGCGGGACCGCCATCTGCAGCAGCTCGGCATTGCCGCGGATGATCGCCATCGGGTTGTTGATCTCGTGGGCTACCCCGGCCGCCAGCTCCCCCACCGCAACGAGCTTCTCCACCCTGATCAGTTCCTCCCGGGTCCTGACCAGGAGGAGGTTGTTCTCCTCCAGCTGCGCAGTCCGTTCCCGGACCTTCTGCTCCAGGTCGCGGTTCAGCTCCCTGACCTCCTCCTCCCGCTGGGTGAGGGCCCGGCTCATTTCGTTGAACTCCCCGGCCAGGTCGCCGATTTCGTCCCGGCTGTTGACCTCGATCCGCACCTCCCGTTCGCCGCCGGCCACCCTCCGGGCAAGGTTTTCCAGCTCCCTGACCGGCCGCGCCAGGCGCGAGGAGATCTGCCAGGAAAGGGCAATGCCGATCAGGGCGCCGAAAAAGAGAACACCGCCGTAGATCAGGTTCAGGCGGAACTTGATATTGTCGTACGGTTTCTTCAGCATGCCGACGTACAGGGCGCCGACCGGCTCTCCGTCGAGGTCGATGATCGGCTCGTAGGCGCTTACGTACCAGTCATCGACCACAAAGGCGCTGCCTATCCACTTCTGCCGGGCGAGGAGGACCCGGTCGTGGACCTGTTCCGACATGAGGGTGCCGATGGCCCGTTTTCCCCCGGGGGATGTCACGTTGGTGGCGATCCGGAGGTCCCGGAGAAAGATGGTGGAAGTCCCGGCGTCCCTCCCTTCGAACTGGACGTTCTCGTAGAGAATCCGTTTGATCTTGTCCACCAGCCGGTTGTCGTTATTGAGCATGGTCCCCCCGTACAGGGCACCTACAACCGTGCCGGAGCCGTCTCTGACCGGGGCCGCCGCTACCAGGAACATGCCGGACCGCTCGGCCTTTTCCGGACGCGCACGGGACTGGGGGGTGGCGAGGACCTGGATATCCACCCGGCGCGCCAGGAGGGGGTTTTCCTGCTGGATGTCCTGGAAGGGGATCACCATGGTGCCGCTCACTTCCCACCCTTTTAGCGCCCTCGGGACGAACCGTCTGCTCCAACGGTAGGGGCCGGCCTGGCCCGGGTTGCCCGCCCTGAAGACCACCTGCCCGCGGGCGTCCACGATATCGAGGAAATCGAGCTGTTCGCTCTGGAGCAGGTGGGTGAGGAGGGTGCGCAGGGCACTTGCGTCGCCGGTTTTGAGCGCTGCCGCGGCGTGGGGGGAGCGGCCGGTGAATTTCACCACGTCGTGGACATGCTCGATCTCGTTCAGGTAGAGCTCGCGGGCCGAGTTGAGGTCGGTGCGGACCTTTTCCTGGGCCTGGGCGACGATCCGGGAGTTGATGAGGTAAAGGCCGGTCAGCCAGCAGACCAGGATGGCGACGGAGAGGGGGACGAGCGCACCGATGGTCAACTTGAACCGTATGGGGAAGCGGCGGTCGGGCATGGTGTTCCTGTGCTTTTTAACCAAATGAGCGGCAGATGTAGGGTTATGTAGGGTGGATTAAGCGAAGCGAATCCACCAAAAAACTCACCTTGTGGGTGCCCTGATTTCGGGGCACGACATCAGAGGCGGGCTCAGGGAATTTTGGCCTCAAATGTGACGATCATGCTGTCCTCTGTCTGATAACTGATTTCGATGGGGTTGCAACAGACTTCGCAGTCCTCGATATAGCGCTGGAAGCCGCCTGACAGATCCAGCAGCATGGAGATGCGCTCGCCACAGTGGGGGCAGGTAAAGAACTGCATCCGGGTCGAGAATCCTTGCCCGTTCATTATGGTTTCTGCTGCCCCTCAGTGTCCGATTTCATTGCCTTGTCCAAGTCCTGGTTGTGGTCATCGTTCTTGTTGAGGGTATTGTCCACATTCTTCCGTATCGCCGTACCGTCATAACCGACGGCCGATGCCCCCTCCAGCTTCTTTGTCTCCTCGCGTCCCCGGTCCTTCTCCCCGCTTTGCGGCTGGCTCGAAGAGCTGCATCCGGCAAGGAACACGACAATGGTACAAAGTAATACTATCCGGTTGTTCATGATGTCATCCCTTCTTTATCGATACTGGCACTTACCCGGCAGGGCTATTCGCGCATTATGACCTGCCTAGACGCAGACAACGTTGTCCCTTGATTTCCCCGAATTATTCTAATCTTGTTCATATAGTGCAAGTTCTGAGATAGTTGCATATCTATACGCTAACCTGACTCTTGCGCATGTGTCATCTTCGAGAAAATGGAAATGGTTGTAAACGTCTTCGCCGAACAAAGATGTGCACTGTGCGGAATGAATACGCTGCTGGAGGCTTTCAGACCTGGATCTTTCCATCAAGCTGCGTATTCCATACTCCTTTAGATCATCGGCTAAATTAAACATTGTACGGTGTATGCTTTTTCTAATCTCCTTCTCATCGCTGAAAAAATTACCAATTGATGGATAGATATTTATCAGCCATTCAGTGCTTGCTTTCGATGGCATAAAATAGACCCACTTTATAGCATCTTTTCTGTAAGTCTCAGAGGCTTCGCTCCAATATTTAAGGAATTCATTCCATGCCCATTCAGGCTCTCTTGCAAAAATTAATTCTAAGGTGGCCTCAATCACTTGAGGCCCCCACAAAGAATTCCATGCATAGTATTTTTTCTTGACATCTTCAAGCAAGTCCCAGAAAGAAAACTTATTTATAATTTCATACAAAGGCAAGATTAGCCATCTTGCAGGCAACCAATTAACTTCATTGCTTTTAAGCCAGCTTTGAATATATGGTTTGGAATGAGCATAATTATGGCATCTGATCCAATCAATAAGTAAATGATGTTTGTCACTATCTGTTTCGGTTGATATTTCAAGCTTGCATTTACCATAGTGTTCGATTTGTTTCATGAAAAAGGAGATTACTCGTTCATCTGTGGAATAAAATAGAGCATCCAATGCTGCTATCTCGGTTTCTTTGTTTTGTAAAAAAACCAATAGTTTGGTATTTATTTCCGGATTATCATATCTACCAAGAAGTCTCATGAGATAATTGCGAACCGTGGGCTTACAGTTATCACTCTTGAGCCAAATAAGGGCCGGTTTTATTGCCTGCTCTGGAAGAAATTCCCAAATATAGCAATAAGCACTCCAGAACAATTCTTCCTTTTGAAGATTAAGTATTTCAATTAGTTCTGAAAGTAAACTCTCATTTCTGAAATGGGCCAAGCTACTAGAATATTTAAAATCCTCCTTAGTCCAGCTATCAGGCCTTAATTTCAAAATTATATCCGCAACATCACCGCCTTGAAGATGTGTTAGGCATATAATAGCTTTGCGTTGAACTTGTTCTGAGATATTGTCATTATCGCTAGTTGTTTGCTTCGCCATCTCAAATAATAAATCCTTGTAACTTTGGTCTGGATACTGGTTGACATAGGGATAGAGATGCCAGGCGAATAATTCGGGTATTTTCTTCTCCATTAAATCGTAAAGCAGTCCGATAAGAATCTTTGTGTCTCCTATCCATTTCAAAAGCTTTAGGGCTTCTTTCATGCACATCGAACCTTCGGTCTGACTTAGCTTGTTAAAGTGCTCGGGCTTTGCACATAAACGTGCCAAGTCAGCGATAATATGCGGTACTTTAGTCGACTGATACTCTTCCCACCAGGGTTTAAACGTCTTGCAGTCTAAAGAAGTCATGTTGTGCAAACCACGCCAAATGTGCTCAGGTGCTTCAGAAAACCGGATGTTATGAATAATCCCTGTTACCATCCGGATAAATCTCTCTTTGTTCATCTTGCGACAAAGAACAGTGCTACTGGAGAAAATAAAGGGTATCCATTTCTCTTGTTTTAACTCTAGTTCAACAATCAAATCATGAGCAGCATCGTTTTCAAACAATTCAAGTGCGCGGATAACTCTGCCGTAGTAATCGCGGCTCCCTAAGTCGAGTTGCATACGACACCAGTCGTAGAATCGCTTTGATCGAAGATGTCCCAAGGCATCGATTGCCGCATGTTTCATTTCAGAATCTGCTTTGTCATTTAACAAAATATCTATTGCAACTTCCTCAGCTTCCTCAATCCGTAGCTGTCCCATGGAGCGTAATGATGTTGCGTTTATTGTCGGAGCTAGTTTCACAATTTCTTGCACAAGATGCTGGCAGGTACTATCTCCATTCAGCCCTATAAAGAAGAGTGCCAAGTCGAGATTTTTGAGACTTTTATCCGCGAAGCGTGATTTGATAATTTGGCAGGAATCGTCTGGATGATTTTCGAGCAATTCCAGAATCTTTCGTTCAGCTTGATTCCATTTAAAGGCATCAGTATTAATTAATGCGTAGACATCAGCCAGAAATCTTCTGTCATTGTAATGCAGTAGCAGTATTGCGATATGGAGCTTAATTTCGTCGGATGTGTTCGGAAAAAATGTAATTAACTCCGGGATCGCATCGCCGGAAGGCACTTTTTCAAGGCCTTTTCGGAGATAATGAGAGACATGGCTTTGGTCGTTGAGTTTTAAAAAATATCGTAACGTATAGGACGGGAACAATTGAGCCGCAATTAGACTAATCGATTCATGGCTTAAATTTTGACCTGCAAAAGTTCTATCCAGAATTAATGTGAAGGAGAGCTCAGAAATATCCAATATCTTCCCATAATGCAGAGCAAACCATAGTATCTCTTCAAAACGCTCTGATTCATCAACACGTATTCCGCCCTTATCACCTACAATTGGTGCTATTCCATCAAATATCTGATCAAGAAGTGTCTCAATTTTACCCTCATTAACATCGTTCCTGGCAATTTGGTCAATTAGATATTTGCCGATTAAGATGCAACCCCAATCATTACCAAGCTCATAACCTTCTTGCTTTTTAGTAAGGAATCCCTGTTGCAGAAGTATATTCCAAGAATTTTGTGAAAGGTGGTGCGGGTTAAAGTCTTCTATTTCTTTAATGTATTTAAAAGGAAGGGTCCGGTACTTCTGTTTCTGAAACAAGGAAAGTAAATCGTTAATGTATACCTCAACACCCTCCGGTTTCATCGGAGTTGCACATGGGTGAAGTTGGGCAAATTCGTCGAGGCGGTCTTTTATGAACTTCAACGAAATTTCTGCCAAAGCCATTTCCGGCATGCTTTTAAAAACATCAGGTTGCTCTAAAAGCATCTTTCCACAAAGGCGTAGAAGCCCCGGCCACCTTAATTTAGGCCTCATCCAATGAGGGATATCCTTGATATCCAACTTGTAGGCGATTAATGCAGAATCAAGTTCTTCATTCGTAAATTCTTGAAGAGTATATTCATAAGCTGCATCGATATCTAGAAGCTGCTTCCATTCTTTCCAGTTTGCCTCGCGACATGAAAAAAACCAATTCACACGCCAATCTACACTGCTCCTAAGATAGTCATTGGATCTAAAAAAATCTCTTACGTCTTCATACAGTGCTGTATTCAGAGCATCAACAAAGATAAAAATGGCAGCTTTCTTGCGTTGCAAACATGGCTGGATATTGGAAAAAATAGTTGATAGATATTTTAACGGTTTTGTTGTGGATATCCTTTCTATCTCTCTAAAGACTGCCATTTGGAGTTTGTCGAGCCAGTTATGACAACAAATTTCATTCGCCGTAAAAAAAAGAACTATATTTTCTGAATTTGCACGATTTGCCCACAGACGCAGTTGGTTCGATTTGCCCATTTGCTCCCTAGCGACAAGAAAGAAAGCACTGCTTATGTTAGCCTCAATATAACGCTCGTATTCCACATCGGCCGATTCCCTCTGAACAAGTTGGACATAATCGGTTTGCGGTCTTATTTTGCTTACGTGAAGGTCTGATATGGATGTTGCTACTGATTGAAGTAACTTGAACCTGTTAGAACTCATTGCGAGAGCAGAAAGCTCAGTATTAAGAAAGGGACCTTCGTTCCTTCTAAGCTGCTTTGAGTGGTCTCTAAGAAGTACCGCGTCACTATCTGAAAGTTCCAGTTCTTTAATAACTGCTTCTGGATAGCTAATCAGGAGATTAATAAACTTACCATTGCAAAGGGACCAATAATCAAGATCAATCAGCCATTTGCTTCGGTGCGCATCAATTGATTTCCTGAGATCATTGCCTAAAGTTGCGTTAGTGAATAATATAAAATACTCTGTAAGGCCTGGATCACGTTCTATTTGGTCAAATTTAGCGGCTAAATCATTTTCTGATAAAGCATCCTTTTTCTTCCATTTCGCCTCAAATCTCCACTCTACATTTTCATAAGTTCCTTTTATATCAAAACCACCTTGAGAACCAGCAGACTGTTTAACTACGTTGTGAAAGCCAGCTTCGGCCAGGATAGCTTTTGTAAGTTCTTCAAACCGAGCACCATTAAGCGCAGATATCTTTTCGCAAATGTGCTGTATGTTAAACTGTTGGTCGCCCATACACTCTCCAACACCTTTGTTTATCCTCTGTCCTGCATTGTCAGGAAATATATGCTCCTGCAACCTCTCAGTAGTTAAAGTCATGGGCCATGCTGTCCTGTGCCTCCACCCGCTCCAGATTAAGCGCCAGCAGCCGCCCCAGGATGATTTCGTCTGACATCTCCGGTGTGTAGTCGGTCCAGCCGTAAGCGGCGGCGACAGCCTTGTCGAGCGCTTCGTGCCGCAGCGTCAGGCCGGCAGGCATTTCGTTATAGAGGTTGGTCAGGGTGCGCTTCTTCCAGGCTGCCGCGTGCTCCGGCTTGGGAACGGGACGAGCAGGGAAGCCGGCGGCTTGCTCTTCCGGTGTGATCTCCCAGTCCAGCCACCCCTCCGGGTTGAGCCATTTTTCCCGCCAGTCATTAAGGTCGGCAGCGGCTGTGGCGATGGTCTGGAACGCTTTACCCTCGGGAACGGTCGTTGCCTTGAGGTCGAATCCGGGCGGGAAGGGGAACGTTTCGAAGCAGAGGCTTGAGTTGTAAACCGGGTCATTGCCAACCCCCAAACGCCCGCCGTTCTCAATCGCCCATAAGCAATGGATGCGTGAGGATAGTATTCCAAGCGTCACATCAAGTTGGCTCGGAATGACAATTAGTTTGTGTTCCGGCGCTACCTGCACCGGGAGTTTGACAAAGAAGCGGTGCTTGGCGGTTTCAGACGTGGCAATGTAATGAACCAGGCCGTGTAGCGCTGCACGCAATTCCGGGCGACGGCGGCCGTGACGCCACCATTTCTCGGCGCGAACAGCTTCCCGATTGCCTACGCGCACAGGTTTTACCTCGGCCTCCACATAGGAGAAAGGCGCAAGGTAGTCGGCGGCCTCGGCCTGCTCCAAACCGGAAAAGTCTACCACCCAGTTACCCGCCCAGCGCCGCGTGATATCGGAACCGTTGTAAATGGGCCGCACCACATCGCTGTTGGGGCGTCCGTTCGGGTTGCCGCAGTCTTTCAGCCACTTCAAGGCGGTCGCTGTGTCCACTTTAAAGGGTCCTGCCAGGCATATCCCAAAAAATGAGCGACCCTTGTTTGCGGGGAGCGATCCGGCCTGGGTGAGGTCCAGTGTTTGGCCGTCATGCGCGCTGCCGGTCAGGTCGGCATGGATAGCCGCCACGGGGTTACCGTTGAGTCGGGTGCTGCCGCCCTGCCCGAAGCAGACCAGGCTTACCCGCACCGCTGCACCTTCGTTAATCCACGGCTCATCACTCCATGCGTTGAAGATTCGCCCGCTCTCCAGGATACGTTCCAGCACCACACGATTGCGTTTCTGGCGTATGGAATTGGTAGTAACCAACCCGGCGGCGCCCGCCTGTCCCGCCGCGATCTGCGCCCGCGCCTTCTCGAACCAATAGGTCACCAAGTCGGCGCCTCCTGGAACGCGGCCCTCGTAACGCTTGCGCAATTTCTCCACATAGGAGTCGCCCAGTTCACCGCGCATCATCTTGTCGCCCAGAAACGGCGGGTTTCCCACGATTACATCCGCCTTCGGCCACGTTGCCTCGCTGCCGTCCGGGTTGAGCAGGGCGTCGCGGTGTTCGATGCTATCCAGTGCGCGCAGGATGGGGTTTCTGTCAATTTCACGGCCGTTGCGGCGGCACCACTGAATATCGCCGATCCAGACGGTGACGCGGGCAAGCTCGGCAGCGTAATCATTGATTTCGATGCCGCGAATGTTATGGGGGCCGGTGTACGTAAAGAGTTCGGCGGCAAGTCCAAGCTCCTGGGCTTCGATGTGGGCTTGCTTCTCCACATCGCGCAGGGATTTGAGGGCAAGGTAAAGGAAATTCCCCGATCCGCACGCGGGGTCGAACACCTGAAAGCGATTGAGGCGCTGCATGAAGCCGTGGTAAGCGGCGAGGGCTTCCTTGTATCCCTTGCTGCGCGGACCTTTGTCTTGCCCGGTGGCAATTACGGTTTTGACGGTCTGCCATTCTGCCAGTAATGGTTCGGTAATCAGCGGCTGGATGAGTTTGGCGATGGTGCCGGTGTCGGTATAGTGAGCGCCGAGCGGGGCACGGGCGGAAGGATCAAGGCCGCGCTCGAACAGGGTGCCGAAGATGGTGGGATCGATGGCCCGCCAGTCCATGTTGGCGGCGGCGACGTACAGGGCAGACAGGTCGTCTACGGTCAGGGCAGGAACGTCGATTGTTTTGAAGAGGCCGCCATTGAACCAGGCAATGTCATGATCGCCATATTCTCCGCCGTTCTTCTTCTGCATGGCGGCAAAGAGTCTGCCAATGCGATTGCCGGCTTTGTCGACATCGTTGCCCGCGTTCTTGAGAATTTCGGTAAAGACGTTGCCGGGGAGCAGGTTTTCGTCTTCGGCAAACATGCAAAAAAGGCATTGCACCAGGAAATGGGCGACGCGCTGGCCGTCAAGCCCGCGTTCGCGCATGGCCTTGGCGAGGCTGGCGAATTGCCCGGCGGCCTCCTCGGTGATGGCAGCGGTGGACTTTTCCGGACGGAGTTTTTCCGGATCGGTGAAGACCCACCGCAGCATTTGCAGTTTGCCGGGATCAGTCAGCTCCTCGATGCGAATTTCGCGCGGCTCGTCCGGGTAGCCGGTGAAGGCGGTATGGATGATGATACGCTCACGGTCGGATACAACGAGCAGCGGTGGGTTTTCGAGTTGCAGGGCATAATCGGTAAGTTGCTTCAGGGCTGCATTGAGGTCGCGTCCCGGTTTTTTGTTTTCCCAGCCGAAATAGCCGCGTTTCCAGACATCGGCCCAACCGTCGCCACCGCCTGCCTTTTTGGCGCCGCGTTCAAAACAGTAGTTATCCGGGTCACGAGGTTTGTCAACGTCGAGCAGGTCGCACAGGTCGTCAAAATGAGCCTGAGCCCCGCCGCGCTCGGTAAGTTTGTTATCTTTCCAGAGGACAATGAATTTTTCTGGCGTCATATATTTCTTTCTCACAGTTCACGCGTATTCGTAAGCTCTGAATCGGTGGATTCGTCGCAAGACCGCTCCTTAATCCACCCTACATTTTGATCTACAAGAACCCTATAACGAGAAAACGGTAGGGTGGATTAAGCGAAGCGAATCCACCGGATGCAGGCGGCATTCAAGATGCGGTGGATTCGGCCTTGCGGCCTTAATCCACCCTACCTCTACTCTGATTCCATCCCCCTGACCGACGGCGGCTCTTCCTTGCCCCAATCCGCTGGATACAACCCTTGCCTCACCGCTCTCTGAAATGACCCGGCCACCCAATCCTCGGGGCATGCGGCATAGCCGTGTTTAACCGGATTGTAATGGATGTAATCCATATGTCTTCGCCAGTCTTCCTCATCCCGCAGCAGGTGTTCCCAGAACCGCCGCTGCCAGACTTTCTTCTCGCCCCGCGAGGTTAACGGTGCATCTATTGCGACTGCAAAATGGCGCTTGATCAATCTCCAGCGGATTGAAAAATCAGGGTCGTCCGGCGGCAGTTGCCAGATGCAATGGATGTGGTCCGGCAAAATTACCACGGCATCCATGACGAAGGGAAGCTTTTCCATGACCTGGCGGAACGAGAGCCGCAGCCTGTCAAGATTAGCCGGGAGAGTCAGGATTTTCGCGCGATCATAGGTGACGACCGTGAAGAAGTAGCAGCCGCCGTTCTGGTAGGCTCGTCGATAGGTGCTCATTTCTTGTCGGCCCTTGTCTGGAAGGGTGGATTCGCTGCGCTTAATCCACCCTACCGATGTCCGTTGGATTGGTGGATTCGCTTCGCTTAATCCACCCTACCGTTTTTTGGTTGTCAGGTCCTTGAAGGGTGGATTAAGGCCGCAGGCCGAATCCACCGAGCATCCAATGGATCTACCGTTTCATTGCCCAGGTTCCAGCCCGAATTCGGCGATCTTCCGGTCGAGGGTCTTTCTCGATATGCCGAGCAGTTCGGCGGAGCGGCTCTTGTGAAAGCCGGTCTGGCGCAGGACCCGCTCGATATGGAGGCGCTCCAGCTGTTCCAGGGAGGCGGTGCTGCTCTCCCGGGGGAGGGCGATGTCCATGGGAGTGGGCTTCACCGGGAGGAGGTCGGCGCTGATCCGTTCACCCCGGGCCAGGATGACCGCCCGCTCAATCACGTTTTCCAGTTCCCTGACGTTGCCGGGCCAGTGGTACTCGGCGAGGAGCCGGAGTGCCCCGGGTTCGATGCCGTTGACCTCCTTCTTCATCCGCCGGGCGTATTTTCGCAGGAAATGGGAGGCGAGCGGCTCGATGTCTTCCCGCCTCTCCCTGAGGGGGGGGAGATGGATGGTGATCACGTTCAGCCGGTAGTAGAGGTCTTCCCGGAACCGGCCGTTTTTCACCTCCTGTTCCAGGTCCCTGTTGGTGGCCGCCACGATCCTGATGTCGACGCTCTTCGCCCTGGTGGCGCCGACCGGGATGAAGTCCCGCTCCTGGATCACCCGCAGGAGCTTGGCCTGGACCGCCTGGCTGACGTCGCCGATCTCGTCGAGGAACAGGGTGCCGCCGTCCGCCTCTTCCAGGAGCCCCTTCTGGGAGGTGATGGCGCCGGTGAAGGCGCCCCGGACATGGCCGAACAGCTGGCTCTCCAGCAGGGTGTCGGACAGGGCCGCGCAGTTGATGGAGAGGAAGCGCCGGCCCCGGCGCGAGGAGTTGTCGTGGACCGCCCCGGCGATCAGCTCCTTGCCGGTGCCCGATTCCCCCAGGACCAGGATGTTGGCGTGGCTCGCCGCCACCTGCAGGGTGAGGTCGTAGACCTCCCGGAACCTGGTGCTCCGGAACACGATGTGGTCCGGCGCCGCGGGCCTGTTCAGCTCCTCCTTCAAGGCCCGGTTCTCCTGGAGTAGCAGCTCCCGCTCCAGGGCGTGCCCCAGCACCCCGAGGATCTTCTCCCGGGGAAAGGGCTTGGTGACGTAATCGTAGGCCCCCAGCTTGATCGCCTCCACCGCGTTCTCGATGGCGCCGTAGGCGGTCATGATCACCACCGGCAGTTCCGGGCGGAGCTTCTTCACCCTCTTCAGGGCCTGGATGCCGTCCATGTCGGGCATCCGGACGTCCAGCAGCAGCAGGGCGGCATCGCCGGCGCTGCCGCTCTCCAGTCGATCAAGGAGAGCGGCGCCACCGCTGAAGGTCTCCACGGCTAGCCCTTTCCGTTCCAGCATCTTCTTCAGGTAGAGGAGAATTCCTTCCTCGTCATCGCAGATGAATATCTTGCCGTCATGCATGTGCAGCCATTCTCCTTGGATTATGAAACGCTTTTTTACTCCAGTTGGCGGCGGCAGCGGGGCGTGCCCTGTTGGCCAGACAGAATGATACACATCGGGACAAAATGATGCAAGGATTCTTTGCCGGAACTGCGGGTAATGCCGTGCGTAGGAAGCGGGGCGCTATGGGATTCGCCTTTAATTAAGCGCGTCTACGGCACAGTCAACCCCATTTTGGTTAACCTGTAAACGACTGGCATGCAAGTTGCCGTATACGACTGGTTTTGCCAGCCGCTGCCGGTTCAGCGGCACCAGCCGGGGCAGCTTCACATCATTAATATTAAAGGAAAGGGAAGTTCATGGGCATTTCACGCAGGAAGTTTCTACAGGGGGGGGCGCTGGCAACTGCCGGCCTGACCCTCTCCGGCAAACCGGGGGAGGCGAGCGTCGATGCTCCCGATCTCAGGACCAAGGGGCTCAAGAGCACCACCACCATCTGCCCGTTCTGCTCGGTCGGCTGCGGCCTGCTGGTCCATACGAAGAACGGCAAGGTGGTCAACACCGAGGGTGACCCGCAGCACCCGATCAACCAGGGGGCGCTCTGCCCCAAGGGGGGGGCGCTGTTCCAGATCGCCAACAACGACAGGCGGCTGCAGAAGGTGATGTACCGCGCCCCGGGCTCGGACCGCTGGGAGGAGAAGAACTGGGACTGGGCCCTCGACCGGATCGCCCGGAACATGAAGGAGACCCGCGACAAGACCTTCAAGGCGCGGGAGACGAACAAGAAGGACTCCAAGGAGTACCTGGTGAACCGCACCGACGGCATGGCCTTCTTCGGCGGCGCGGGGCTGGACAACGAGGAGTGCTACCTCTGGTCCAAGTTCGCCCGCGCCATGGGGGTGGGGCAGCTGGAGCACCAGGCCCGATTATGACACTCCTCGACGGTCGCCGGTCTGGCGGCCTCGTTCGGTCGTGGTGCAATGACCAACCACTGGATTGACCTGAAAAACGCCGACGCCATCCTCGCCATCGGCTGCAACCCGGCCGAGAACCACCCGATCTCCTTCAAGTGGATCGAGCAGGCGATGGACAACGGCGCGCAACTGATCTCGGTTGACCCCCGCTACACCCGGACCTCCTCCAAGGCGGACATCTACGCCCAGATCCGGCCGGGGACCGACATCGCCTTCCTGGGCGGGATGATCAATTTTGCCCTGCAGAACAGCCTGATCCACCAGGAGTACGTCCGGGAGTACACCAACGCCACCTTCATAGTCAACGACAAGTTCGACTTCCAGGAGGGCATGTTCTCCTCCTTCGACGACCAGGAGAAGGCATACGACCCCAAGGCGTGGGCCTACGCGACCGGCCCCGACGGGAAGCCGCGGCGCGACATGGCGATGAAGGACCCCCGCTCCGTCTACCAGCTCCTCAGGAAGCACTACGCCCGCTACGACGTCGACACGGTCTGCGCCATCACCGGGACGAAAAAAGAGGATTACCTCAGGGTGGCCAGGGCTTTCTGCGCAACGTGCCGCCCCGACAAGGCCGGCACCATCCTCTACGCCATGGGGATCACCCAGTCGACCCACGGCAGCCAGAACGTCCGCGCCGTGGCGCTCCTGCAGATGCTCCTCGGGAACATCGGCATCGCCGGGGGCGGGGTAAACGCCCTGCGCGGCGAGTCGAACGTCCAGGGCTCCACCGACTACGGCCTCCTGTTCCACATCCTCCCCGGCTATCTCAAGTCGCCGGAGTACGACAACGTCGATCTCAAGAGCTACCTGGAGAAGTGGACCCCGAAGAGCAAGGACCCGAAGAGCGCCAACTGGTGGGGGAACACCCCGAAGTACACGGTGAGCCTCTTGAAGGCCTGGTACGGCGACAACGCCACCAAGGAGAACGGCTTCTGCTACGACTACCTGCCGAAGCGGATGGGGAACTACAACTACGTGAAGGTCCTGGAGCGGATGGGGAAGGGTGAGATCGAGGGGCTGGTCTGCATGGGGATGAACCCGGCGGTCGGCGGCCCCGACTCCAACCAAGCCCGCGACGCCCTGGGGAAACTCAAGTGGCTGGTCACCGCCGACCTGTGGGAGACCGAGACCTCCATCTTCTGGAAGCGCCCCGGCGTCGACCCGCGGAAGATCCAGACCGAGGTCTTCATGCTGCCGGCCGCCTCCTCGGTGGAGAAGGAGGGTTCCATCTCCAACTCGGGGCGCTGGACCCAGTGGCGCTACAAGGCGGTGGAGCCGATGGGTGAGTCGCTCACCGACCTGGCGATCATCGACCAGTTCTTCAAAAGGGTGAAGACCCTCTACGAGAAGGAGGGTGGCGCCTTCCCCGAGCCGATCACCAGGCTCGCCTGGAACTACGGCACCGGCCACGAGCCGGACGTCCACCTGGTGGCCAAGGAGATCAACGGCTACTTCACCAGGGACATGACCATCAAGGACAAGGACAAGGTGCTGGAGTTCAGGAAGGGTGACCAGGTGCCGATGTTCAAGTACCTCCAGGACGACGGCTCGACCACCAGCGGCTGCTGGATCTACTGCGGCTCGTACACCAAGGAAGGGAACCAGATGGCCCGCCGCGATGGCAGCGACCCGACCGGTCTCGGCCTCTTCCCGAAGTGGTCCTGGTGCTGGCCGGTCAACCGGCGGATCATCTACAACCGGGCCTCGGTCAACCCGCAGGGGGAGCCGTTCAACCCGAAGCGCCCGCTCATCGCCTGGGACCCGCTGGAGAAGAAGTGGCAGGGGGACGTCCCGGACGGCCCCTGGCCGCCGATGGCCGACGACAAGGAAGGGAAGTACCCCTTCATCATGCTCGCCGAGGGGCATGGCCGCCTCTACGCCCTCGACATGAAGGACGGCCCGTTCCCGGAGCACTACGAGCCGGTGGAGAGCCCGGCGAGGAACCTCCTCTCCAGGGTCCAGACCAACCCGGTGGTGAAGCTCCCGAAGAACGTGACGAGCGACACCGGCAAGTTCCCCTTTGTCGGCACCACCTACCGGGTGACCGAGCACTGGCAGGCGGGCGCCATGACCCGCAGCCTGCCGTGGCTGGTGGAGCTGGTTCCGGACATGTTCGTGGAGCTCTCCGAGACCCTGGCCAAGCAGAAGGGGATCAGCCAGGGGGACAAGGTGCGGGTCACCACCGAACGGGGGAGCATCGAGGCGGTGGCGTTGGTCACCTCCCGGCTCAAGCCGTTCAACGTCGGAGGGAAGCCGGTCGAGCAGGTCGGGATGCCGTGGCATTTCGGCTACGCAGGGCTCGCCACCGGGGACAGCGGCAACGTCCTCACCCCGTCGGTCGGCTGCGCCAACACCGGGATTCCCGAGTTCAAGGCGTTTCTCTGCAATATCGAGAAAGGGGGTAAACGCGCATGAGTGCCGCGACCACAGACTTTTCCAAGCACAAGACGTTTCTGATCGACACCACCAAGTGCACCGGCTGCCGGGGATGCCAGGTGGCATGCAAGCAGTGGAACCAGCTGAAGGGGGAGAAGACCGAGTTCTTCTCCGGTGAGGGGTACCAGAACCCTCCGGCCATGTCCGAGTACACCTTCACCCGGGTGAAGTTCAAGGACTACCAGAAGAACGGCCAGAACGAGTTCGCCTTCTACAAGGAGATGTGCATGCACTGCAACGAGCCGGCATGCGCCTCGGTCTGCCCGGTGGGTGCGTTCAAAAAGACCGCCGAGGGTCCGGTGGTCTACGATGCCGGGCGCTGCATCGGCTGCCGCTTCTGCATGATGGCCTGCCCGTTCGGCGTGCCCAAGTACGAATGGAGCAAGGCCTTCCCGCTGGTGAAGAAGTGCACCGGCTGCTACAGCCGGATCAAGAACGGCCTGGAGCCCGCCTGCGCCACCGCCTGCCCGACCGCCATCACTTACGGGAGCCGGGGGGAGCTGCTGAAGGAGGCGGAACGGCGGATCGCTGCCCGTCCGGGCCGCTACTTCAAGACCATCTACGGCAAGGAGGAGGCGGGGGGGACCAGCGTCCTCTATCTCACCCACCAGCCGCTGGACGAGCTCGGCTTCAAGCCGGTGACGCTGCGGCCGCTCCCCTCCTACACCTGGCAGGCCCTGCGGCTGGTGCCGGGGATCTTCCTCACCGTCGGCGGGGGGCTGTCGCTGGTCTCCTGGTTCAACCACCGGAAGGAGCGGATACGGGCCGAGGAGGCTGCGGCGGAGAAGGGGAAAGAAACAGATTAAACAGAACCTAACAGCATTAACCACAGAGGGCTCAGAGGAACACAGAGGTAAATTCAAAGGCTTAGGAAGATCAAAGGCAGTTTCACGCGGATAAAATCTGATAGATTCGGATAAAAGTCGGATAAAAAGCTTTTTGAAGCAAAAATCAGATTCTAATCAGATTTTATCCGAAGTTTATCCGCGTGAAACGCTTGTGTTAGTTTCGGTTTTCCTCTGAGCTCCTCTGCGTCCTCTGTGGTTAAGGCTTTTTTAAGATTTTATCCGGAGGAACATATGACCGCTGCAAAATTGATAATGAATGAAATAAAAGGCTACCACCGCTTCCTCAAGTTCATGATCTTCCTGGTGGTCCTCGGCGCCCTCGCCGCGGCCGTCCGCTTCGTGTTCGGCCTGGGGGCGACCACCAACCTGAACGATACCTACCCGTGGGGCCTCTGGATCTCCTTCGACGTGGTGACCGCCGTGCCGCTGGCGGCCGGGGCCTTCACCCTGGGGGCGATCGTCCATTGCTTCCACATCAAGAAACTGGAGCCGCTGGTCCGGCCGGCCATCGTCACCGGCTTCCTCGGCTACTCCCTGGTCGGGATCGGCCTGCTCCTCGACCTCGGCCAGCCCCACAAGGGGTGGCACACCCTGGTCTACTGGAACGTCCACTCGCCGATGTTCGAGGTCTCCATGTGCGTCATGGCCTACACTACGGTCCTCTTCCTGGAGTTCCTGTCGCCGGTCTGCGAGCGGCTCGGCTACCACCTGCCGCTCCGGGTCCTGCGCTGGCTGGAGATGCCGCTGGTGATCGCCGCCGCGGCCATCTCGACCCTGCACCAGTCGTCGCTCGGGACCTTCTTCCTGATCGCCGTGGACAAGCTCCACG
>JAMPXD010000044.1 GCA_023701365.1 Geobacteraceae bacterium | reverse complement strand
GCAAACCCGCCGCGGCCGGACCGTCAATCCGCACTCCCATGTCCCGCCACCGCTCCGGGCTGTCCCCGTACCCGGCATATTCGTCACCGATGTTGAGCCCGCCGACAAAGGCGGTCCTGCCGTCGATGACGGCCATCTTTCGATGATCCCGCTTGTCGAACCAGGCGACCCCATTTCGGAAGGGAGGAGGATTGAAGGGGAGACATGCCACCCCCCCCTTTTCCAGACGCCTGAAATAGGAGCCGGCGGTGTCGAAGCAGCCGACATAATCATAGAGGAGAAGGACTTTCACCCCCCGTCCGGCAGCGGACAGGAGGGTATCGGCAAAGGCACAGCCGGTGCAGTCATCCCTGATGATGTAAAACTCCAGGACGATGCACCGCTCGGCTGCCATCAGGGCCTGAAGCATGGCCGGCAGGAACTCCCCCCCCTGGCTGAACAGGGTCACCCTGTTGCCGCGGGATGCCGACGCCTCGGTGTTTCTCTTGAAGAAATCGAGGAAGCGGGGGGTCCGAAAGATGCGGTATTTTCTTTTTCGCCGCAGAAGAGACATGGTCTGCCGCCCGGAGATGTGAGGCGCAGGCGCCGCCTCGTCTTACGAATGCCTTCTTGCAACAGTATACGTGCTATCGACGCTAAAAGTAAAGGCGCGGAAATCTCCCGCGCCCTTTTCCCTACCAGTGCATTAAGACGGAGAGGAAGACGGTTCCCTCTCAATCCTCGTAAGCAATGACCCTGACCAGCCCGATCGTCTCCCCCTTGTCGTCGGTGGTGGGGGAGTCCGAAACGGACATTACCCTCTTCACCCCGTTCTGGGCGATGAAGGCGTTCACCGCCTCATCAAGCGTCTGCAACTCCTGCATCGTTTTCAACGGACGAATTTCCATACCGAAAGACTTGACCTTGATCGCCATGGGACACCTCCTTTAACAGGCTTATTGGACCGACACGACCTCCCTGACCCCCGGCACTTTTTCCTTCAGGGTCTTTTCGATCCCCATCTTCAGGGTCATGGTGGACATCGGGCAATGGCCGCAGGCACCCACCAGCCTCACCTTGACCACCCCGTCAGCGGTGACCTCGACCAGCTCCACATCTCCGCCGTCCGCCTGCAGCGCGGGACGGATCATCTCCAGCACCTTCTTGACATCTTCAATCATCGGCAGTCTCCTTTTTCCTAATGTTAATCATGCTTCCCGGGGCGGCTGCAATGCGCAAATGCGCCCCTGCAAGTTTCCCTTCAGCCTTCGGCCTTCGGCCTTTTCCCCGGCACCCCCGGGTTGGTCAGCGGATAGGGGGAGAGGATATCCGCCAGCGTCTCCGGGGCAAGGAGCTCGCGGGAGAGAATGATCTCACTGATGCTCCGGCCCGTTTTCGCCGACTCCTTTGCCACCTCGGCAGCGGCAACGTAACCCACGTACGGCGCAAGGACAGTGGCCAGGCCGAGCGACTCCTCCATATACCGGTAGCAGCGGGCCTCGTTGGCGGTTATGCCGGCGACGCACGCGCCGGCCAGCCTGGCCACGCAGTTCTTCAGGATCTCCAGGGCAAACAGGAGATTGTAGGCGATCACCGGCATCATCACGTTCAGCTCGAGCTGGCCCGCCTGGGCCGCCAGGGTGATGACGGTGTCGGCCCCCATTACCTGAAAGCCGACCATGTTGGTCACCTCGGCCATGACCGGGTTTACCTTCCCCGGCATGATGGACGAGCCGGGCTGGAGGGAGGGAAGGTTGATCTCGTTCAAGCCGGTCCGCGGCCCGGACGAGAGGAGGCGGAGATCGTTGGCGATCCTGACCAGGTTGACGGCGAGCCCCTTGAGGGCCGAACTGAGGGCCACGAAGGGATTCATGTTGTGGGTCGTCTCGACCAGGTTGGCCGCCCCGGTGACAGGGAAGCCGGTTTCATCGCCGATCCCGGCCAGCACCAGCTCGATGTAGCGCGGTTCGGCATTCAGGCCGGTGCCGATCGCGGTACCGCCTATTCCCAACTCGCAGAGGGAGGGGGTGCACCGCTCCACTTCGGCCAGATTTTTCCCGAGCGCCACGGCATAGGCCTCGAACTCCTGGCCGAGCCTGATCGGCACCGCGTCCTGCAGGTGGGTCCGCCCCGACTTGAGAATCCGGTCGAACTCCTCTCCCTTGCGGTGCAGGGCGGCAACCAGCCCCCCCAGCTCCGGGCCCAGGGCGGCAACCAGCCGCAGGCTCGCCAGCCTCATGGCGGTCGGGAAGACGTCGTTGGTCGACTGGGCCATGTTGACGTGGTCGTTGGGATGAACCCTGCCGTAATCGCCCCGCTCCCCGCCGAGAAATTCCGCGGCCCGGTTCGCCAGCACCTCATTGACGTTCATGTTGTGGGAAGTCCCGGCACCGGCCTGGAAGGGGTCCACCACGAAATGGCCGTCCAGCTTCCCGGCGAGCGCCTCATCCGCGGCGCGGACGATCGCCGCGCCGATCTCGCCGGCGAGGCGGCCTGTGGCCATGTTGGCCCGGGCGGCGCACTTCTTGATGACCAGCGTCCCCCAGACCAGGGCAGGATGGGGCCGCAGCCCTGATATGGGGAAATTGGCCACCGCCCGCGCAGTCTGGGCGCCGTAATAGGCGTCGGCCGGGACCTCCACGGTCCCGAGGGTATCTTTTTCAAGACGAAAGACCATCACGCATCCTTCAAATGCAAAGTGCAAAGTTCAAATTGCAAATTGCAAAATTTTGTCTTCAACTTTGCACTTTGCACTTTGCACTTTGCACTCATTTTGCCCCCTTCAACGCATCGTATCTGTCACTAATCAACTTGAGATGCTCCCGCTCCTCATCGGCGAGGGTCTTGAACATCTGCCGCCCGTCAGGGTCGGCGGCCTTCTGCGCCAGCTGGTCGAAGTGGGCGATCCCCTTCCTTTCGATAGCCATGGCTATTTCGAGGGCCTCCAGATCACCGGTGTCGAACCCTCCCGGCTCCCCTTCCTCAGGGTCGAGGGCGATGGTGGAGCCGCCGTAGAAAACCCAGCGTTCCCCGTCGCTGTATGACTTGTAGAGCTCGGCAAGCTTCAGGTAGTGCTCCTCCTCGGTCCTCGCCAGCCATCTGAAGATCCGCTTTCCGGCCGGATTGAAGGTCTTCTGTTCCGCCCTGGTGTAGAGATCGAAGGTCTCCTTTTCGATCTCGATTGCCTGCATGATGGCATCCAGCACTTCTTTTCCAGTTTCGCTCATATGTTCTCCTCACTCATTAATCTGCACAGGGGAAACAGCTCTTCGGTGCTGTTTACCAGAAAAACCGCGCACCCCATTTCAGCCGGCAGCCGCAGGTCAACGTCGTAGCGGTCGCCGACAAACAGGCATTCATCCGGCCTCCTGCCGATCCGCCGGAGGATTTCGGCGAGCGCCTCCCGGTTCGGTTTGGGGCGCCAGGAATCCTCGATGGTGAACAGCCCCCTGAACAGCCCGGCGATGCCGATGAGATCCATGATCGCGTCCGTCAGGGGGCGGTTGTTGTTGGTATAGAGGTAGAGCTCGAACTTCCCCCCCAGGGTCTTCAAGAGCTCCACCACCCTGTTGTCCCGGGAGAGATAACGCTCCGGCCTGACCTCCACCGCAAAACGGCGGTGCAGCTCCAGCAGGTCCCCCCCAAGCTCTCCGCAGGCCAGGCTCAACGGGGTATCGAGACCACTCAGTGCTGAGAGCCTTTTCTTCGTTTCATCGAGGAGGAGGTTCGCCTGTTCGACCCCAATCCCTTTCAGCTCGGCGATATAGCGGCAGGCGGCGGCGCGGATGTCCCTCCCCAGGGGGATGCTGACGTACAGGGTGCCGTCGAGATCGAACAGAAGTGCCTTGAGATCGCTCTGCACTGGCGTGTCCTTTCAGATAACCCAGGTCTTTAGACTGAAGACTGATGGCTGAAGGTTATGCAACAATCCTGAGTTTGACGACCGTGCAGGTTTTTTCCTAACAGTCTTCAGCCTTCGGCCTTCAGCCTCTACTAAGTCTAGCATCAACCGCGCCCCTGTCAAAAGCCTTTCGCCCACTCCCTCATGCAGAGGAGCCGGGGGTCGTCCACCCCCTTGGCCTGGATGAGGACCTTGAAGGTGTCCCCCATCCCGCCATCGGGAAGCATCAGCTTTTTCAGGGTCAGCCGGTTTTTCAGGCGCTCTTCCTCGGTCGCGGCGCTTGCCTCCAGGGCCATGAGCTCCTCCAGCATGCCGGCCCCCATCAGGAAGCGATACTGCTCGCCGAACCAGACCCTGCCAAGCCCCAGTTCCTCGCCATCCCTGATCAGGGTGGTGAAGTCGACGTGGCTGGTGATGTCCTGCTGGCCCAGGCGGATGTAGGGGTTCTCCTCGATGGTGTGGCGGTAGTAACAGAGGAGCGTGCCGTTTTTCCGGATCGGCGCGTAGAGCTCGGCCGCGGGAAAGCCGTAGTCGATGGTCAGGACAAACCCCCGGGAGAGTGCCCGCGCCACCGATTTCAGCCAGGAGCGGGCCGCCAGGTTGATCTCGGCCCGCTGCCCCGCCATGAGGGTTATCCCCAGCCGCTCCAGGTACTCGGCCAACTCCGGAGTGGAGGGCTCTGCCACGGTCTCCGCGAGTTCGCCGTCCGCAGCGGTCAGACAGACCTCCCGGAGCCCCTCGCGGGTCATCTCCACCAGGTGGACCGGGAAGGAGTCGATCAGCTCGTTGGAGTAGAGGCAGCCGGAAAAGGTGAGCCGCCCCGCGGCCAGATCGGCCGGGTCGCTCCAGGCGACCTTTTCCGGGTGCCCCGCCAGCATCTCCCGCTGGAGTTCCCTGAGGGTGGGCTCGGCCTCGATCAGCCGGCAGCTGACCACCTCGTAGAAACGCTGATCCAGCTCCGCCAGGGCGTCCATGACATCCGCCGCCAGCCGGCCGTTCCCCGCCCCCACCTCGACGAGCTCGAACCGGTCCGGCTCCCCCATGGTCTCCCACATCCGGTGTATTTCCCGGGCGATCAGGCGGCCGAACAGCCGATGGACGTTGCTGCTGGTGTAGAAGTCCCCCTCCGCCCCCACCTTCCTGCCGGGGGAAGTGTAGTAGCCGAGCCCCGGCTGGTAGAGGGAGGCTTCCATGAATTCGGCAAAGGTGATCCTCCCCCGCGACCTGATCCGGTCGAGGATGATCTCCCTGAGCGCACTGTCGTCGTTCTGTTCCACTTACTCCTCCGCGAGCCAACTCTTATTAGGTATGGGGGTGCAGTCTTCAACCTTCAATCTATCAACCTTGCCCGTACGTCCCGGCCATCTCCGCGATGATCCGCGCCACCTCTCCCCGCAACTCCGGCGGCTCCAGCACTTCCGCGTGGCTGCCGTAGGAAAGGAGCCAGGAGACGATTTCCATCCTTCCCCCGGCGGCAAAGGAGAGGAGCACGCTCCCGTCCTCCCCCTCGGCAATGCTCTGACTGGGATGCCAGAGCCGCTCCCGGACCGTGTGGGCAATCGCGGGGGAGAACCGCACCTTGACCTGCATCACCTCCTCGTCAACGATGCCGAAGGCGCTCTGGAGCTGCTCCTCCGGCCTGAACTCGGCCGGCATCTCGAAGCGCTCCTTCCCCATCTCCACCCGGCCGATCCGCTCCACCGCGAAGGTGCGGAGCGCCCGCCGGTTATGGGCGTACCCCAGCAGGTAGAGCCCCCCCTTGTAGTAGATCAGCGTGTAGGGGTCCACCCGGTAGGTCGCCGGCTCCCCCTTCCCCCTGGAGAGGTAGCTCAGGGTCAGCCGGTACTGGTAGAGAAGCGCCTCCCGGAGCAGCCGCAGCGGTTCCGCGACCTTGCCGTAATCGCGCCCCCCCTGCAGAAGCGGCAGGGAAACCCGGGCGATCCGCTCCAGGTGGGCCGCGTAGCGCGGCGGCAGGACCGACCGCACCTTGCCGAAGATCGTCTCCAGGTCATCATGGAAGGGGGTCCCCCTGAAGATGTCCATCTGGGAACGGAGAAAATAGAGGGTCATCAGCTCCTGGAGGGTGAAGCTGACCGGAGGGACATCCTTGAAGCGGGTCAGGAAGCGGTACACCTTGCCATTACCCTGCCACTCCGAGACCAGCGGGTAGCCCGCCTCATGAATGACGCGCAGGTCCCGGTGGATGGTGCGCCGATCGACCCCGGCCTCCTCGGCCAGCTCGCCGATGGTAATGCCATGGCGCGCCTCGATCAGCCGGATCACATCATGCAGCCGGCCCGCCTGGGAATACTTTTTCGCCGGTCTCCCCTTCGCCAATCTCCCTCTCCTCCACTGCGCCATATATGAAGGTCGCATGATACCGCATCAGCGGCCCGCCTGAAAAGCAAAAAAAGGCCGGCGCTCCCGGCGCCGGCCTTTTTCATTCCGCACAGACCGCTTTCCCATATGCCCCGGCGGTCACCTCCTCTTGTACAGCCCGATCAATTGGGCACGGGCAATGACATGCCCTTCCATCGCCTTTTCCAGCGCCTTCTTGGTCGTGGCGGGGCCGAGGCTCAGGGTGGCGTCGAGGGCATACAGCTTGAAGAAATAGCGGTGGGTCCCGGATGGGGGACAGGGTCCGCCGTAATCGTTGCGGCCGAAGTCGGTTTTCCCCTGCTGGGCGCCCGGCGGAGCGGCATTCTCGCCGATCTCCGCCGTTGCCGGCGATATGTTCCAGAGCACCCAGTGCACCCAGGTCCCGGCGGGCGCATCAGGGTCGTCGACGATCAGCGCCAGGGACCTGGCCCCGGCGGGGACATTCCCGACAACCAGCGGCGGGCTCGCATCCAGCCCGTCACAGGTGTATTTGGCAGGGATGCTCCCGTTATCCTCAAACGCGGGACTGGAAATCCTCAGCTCGTTCATCTTCCACCCCTCCTTGCCGCTGGCGCCGGCAGCGGCTAAAGTCCCCAGGACCAGGATCAGCAGCCGGATCGTTTTCATGGGGGCCGCCGCTATTTGCAGTCGTCCCGCCAGAGGCATTCCGCCTGGTCGCAGTCACGGGCCTTGCCGCTGTCAAAGCACTCCTCGTTCCCCTCGGTCTGCTGAATGGCCCTGATCAGCTCCCCCTTGTTCAGCTTGCCCGCCTTGACCCCTCTCTCGGCCGCTATCGCCTTCACCTCCACAACCTTCATCTTCCGCACCTCCTGGCATTATTTATACTCCGGCATCAGTCGACGAAATCGCCGTGCGACTCCACGTCGAATATCTGGATGAGCGACTCGGGGGTGAACGGACAGACCAACTCCTGGTCAGGTTTTTTCTGCCAGAGAATGACTTCCTCCCCTCTCTTTTTGGTCCTCGCCACCCGGCCGGCGCCGACTTTCTCCACATATGTCCACATCTCCTCCATATCCAGCAGGTCAAACCCGCCGATCTCCTCATCCGGCTTGACATTCTGGAGAAACGTGTCGATCAGGTCGAGATCGAGCCAATCCTCTTCCTTTCGCCACCACTTGATGAAGAATTGCCCCTCTTTCCTTTGCTCGGCAATCTGTTTGACAATCTCGTCCCCTCTCATATTCCTTCCCCCTTCGGGCTCAGCTCAACCGCCCATATTCATCTTTCCCTGATTCCAGATTACCATCTTTTCACGGTTGCGCAAGCGGCCCCCTTTCCCGCCGAGGTCAGCCATAAAAAAAGGCCGCGTTGCCGCAGCCTTTAGCCTGATCCATCTTGCATTCATCGCTCACCGAAAGCCTTATGATATTCCCGGACCAGCCGCTCCCGGTCCCCCCCCTCGATGAAGTCCCAGGGAAGAAGCTCATCGAGCGGGATGTCGCGGCAGACCAGGAGATCGGCGTCGAGGCCCATGGCCCGCGCCCCCTTCCTCCAGCTCCCAAGTTCCCCGCTCTTGACGAGGAATGCCGAGAGGCGCCGGTCTCCCCGGGAGAGGAGCGCCTGGAGGCAGGTGTCCTTCGGGCTCTCCATCAGGAGCCGGACGTTGGAGAGGCGGCCTGTCGCCTGCTGCAGCAGCTTCCCCTTCCGCTCCAGCGACTTCACTGCCTCCATGCCGCACCACTGGAACGGGGTGAACGGCTTGGGGACAAAGGGGTTGACCGACAGGACCACCTCGCCGAGACGCCGCTCCTTGCGCGCCGCCTCGATCACCCGCTCCCTGATCCGCTGCACCAGGGCGATCAGTTCCTCCAGGTCCGCCTCGGTCTCGGTCGGCAGGCCGATGATGAAGTAGAGCTTCAGGTTGAGAATCCCCTTGGCGATCAGCCGGTCGCAGGCGGCGAGGATCTGCTCCTCGGAGAGATCCTTCTTGATCAGGTCCCGCAGCCGTTGCGACCCCCCTTCCGGGGCGAGCGCCACGGTCTTGTGGCCGCTCTCCTTGAGCATCTCGATCATCTCCCCGTCCAAGGCATCGACCCTGAGAGAGGAGACCGACACCTTCCCGCCGAACTGGAGGATGTGCCGGCAGAGCTCGCCGATTCCCCGGTAGTCGGAAATCGCGGCCCCCACCAGGCCGATCCTCCCCCGCTCCCCGAGCCCCCGCTCAACCTCCGCCTTGACCGTCTCGATCCCCCTCTGCCGGTAGGGAAGGTAGATGAAGCCGGCGGCGCAGAACCGGCAGCCGCGGGGGCAGCCGCGGGAGAGCTCGATCAGGAACATGTCGGAGAATTCCACGTCCGGGGAGAGGATCACCGAGGTGGTGGGACGGCGGTCGAGCTCCCGCTCCCAGACCCGCTGCACCTTGGCCGGCGCATTGTCGAGGCTGCGGAAGGCGACGGTCCGCGCCCCGTCATAGACAGCCTCATAGAGGGAGGGAACGTAAATGCCCGGCACGCTTGCGGCCTCCGCAAGGATCTCCCCCCTTTCGCCCCCCTTCTTCAGAACGTCCAGGAGAGGAGGGAGGATCGGTTCTCCCTCGCCGATGCAGATGAGGTCCATGAAGTCGGCCACCGGCTCCGGGTTGAGGAAGAGCGCCGCCCCACCCGCCATGACCAGCGGCGCCGAGGCGCTGCGCCCTGCAGCCAGGGGAGGGATGCCGGCCAGCGCGAAAATCGTCGGGATGTGCAGGTAGTCGCTCTCGAAGGAGACTGAGAAGGCGATCAGGTCGAAGTCGGCCAGGGGGCGCTGGGATTCCAGGGAGAGGAGCGGGGTGCGGGATTTGCGGTACTCGGCAAGCTCCTCCGGGTCGGGAAGGAAGGCGCGCTCGCAGACCACGTCCGGGCAGGCGTTGAGCAGCGCATAGACGGTCTGGAAACCGAGGTTCCCCATGGCGACCCGGTAGCGGTTCGGGTAGACCAGGCAGACCGTCAGTTTCCCCCCCCAGTTCTTCGGGACAGCGCCGGTCTCGGCGGCCAGGATGCGCCGGTATTTTTCGATGATTTTCCAGGACATGTCAGCTATTTATTCCAAATTATGAGAGGTAATTGACGAGTTGGCCGTCAGATCCCCATCGCATAGCCCGCCGCATCAGATTCCCCTCTGCAGAAGCTTGGGCGACGACAATCCGGGCGGCACGTTCCGCGACCCAATCGTTGCGCCGCGCCGCAAGTTCGGTAGTAAGGCGCCGCGTCGTGTTGTCCATGCTGACAACTGCCGTCGCCCCCTCCCGTACAGCGTGTAACCAGGCTGGCGGAAGCTGTGCCTGTTCCAGCTTTCGGGCTATGACCATCACGCACGGCGCGCCCGCCGTAAGCATCACCTCTAGCACCGACTGTTCGAGCGGCGAATGAAAGCCGCTGATGACCGGGCTTTTGCTGCGCGCCTGTTCAATTGCCCAGGCCATTGCCGCACGAATTGCCGCGCCCGAGCATTGGCGGGAGGCAAAAAAGGCGGTCAGTGGCTTGTCGAGCAAGGAAGCGTTCCCGACACCTCGCGCACCATCCTCCGTAGACCAAAAAGATAATAACCGATCTTCTATCATGTTGATTATTAAGTGTTATTGCTGATTTTAAAGTTTATTATCTTGCGTGATAAATAATAAACTCGCCTTGAGCGGAGGGCTGGCTTAGTAAACAATTCCACCACTGCACTGCCACTCAGACGCCAAAAGATAATTAACTTTTTTGCATGCAGCTGATTTATTTACGTTTTTCCTGATTATAAAGTTAATTATCCTGTGCCTCGGATAATAAACCATCTTGTGCGGGAGGTTGGACGGGTGGCCAGTATTCTTTTTTTTGTACTGTTTTGTACTGTTTTGTACTGTTTTGTACCTCGCCTTTTCTAGCCCGGCAATACGTATTGGCTTCCCCTTTTATATCCGGTCTGTTTGAGAATTCCCTTATCACGCATTCGGAAGAGGAATTTTCTCGCCGGAATATCCTCCAGGTTCAATAATTCCGCGCATTGCTTTCGAGTTATAAAACCGTGCCTGCGAACATAATCCAGCACCTTATCTTCAAGCAGAAGGGGTAATGACACTTCAACCGTATCGATATCCGGTACATTCAACGTGTAGTGAGTCCAACGGCGGGAGCTGTGTTGCGAGGTGAGTCCAGTCTGCACAAGACCGCGAAGTTCCCTGGTTGCAGTCACTGAGTCGACATGGGCAAGACGCTGATAATCGAAATTGGTGATCTGTTGATTATGACGCAAGTACACCAGTGCCAGCCGCTGCCGATCGTTGAGCGGTTTATCAGCAAAGCGATTAAGCCAGGCGATGGCCTCCGTATTCATCAAGGTTAAATTGCGCATTGTAACCACAAACGAACTCCGTCGGTCCTGAAACCGGGGCGGTTCAAGGTTTGCGGATCGCATTGCGCCAAGCATAGCTTTTATGCCACTACCACGGTTCTCCACCAGATTTAGGTCTTCAAGCAAACGCACCAGCGTACGATTTCGGGTCGATTGTTCTTCATCCAACGTTTCTAGCGTCACCGTTCCATAAAGGCCGCCGGGGCTTTGAATCTCCATTCGGTCGGCGAACAGGCGAATCTGGATATAACTTCCTCGCGCAAAGTTGCTGTAATCGCGGTGGGCCACTGCATTGACAATCGCTTCACGGATCGCCTCTTCGGGATACTCGGGAATATCTCGGCGGTACAGACCCTCAATCAGGCTACCTTTGCGGATACTTGCCATCACGTGGTTAACCGCGTCTTCAACCATTTCCGGGATTGGCCCTTCAAATTTCCGGTTGTCCAGGAAGCGCTCGCCGCGTGGTGTTTTTTCGGTCTCGGTTGCTCCAAAGTAATGGAGAAACGTGATAACAAGCTGTGGTTCGAATGTTTGAGGATATGAACCAAATGCGAGAATTCCTGCGAGAGTGGGGTGGAGCGTTCCGTCATATGTGCGGACAATTTTAAGGTGCTTCAAAACTTGTTCAAATGGTTGTTTCAGGTATGCGGCTTTCGGGCGGTCCTTTCTGATTCGTTCCAGGAAAACATTCAGTTTGTCCCTGTCCAAGTCCTCCAGAGTGGCTTCCGTGATCGGCTCCTCGTCAAACGTTGGCTGGCTCTGGGCGCTGACATAACCAAAAATCTCGTAATCCGTCATCACTCGATTGGTATTGCCGATGCGTATATACGATCCTTTCTGCAGGCCGGCGTTCTTATAATGGCATGGTCGTTTGTCGGCAGGTATCGACGAAACCTCCAAGGCAACAACGGTCTTCCCCTCAAATAATTCGACGGTAAACTCAGGGCGAATCTGCGGCTCCATATCTGCCCAGGCGAGGTGGCTGATCTCTTCCTGCAAACGGTGGGCATTGCCAACACCCACTATTTCGAAATTGCGGCTTTCATCGAGTCCGAAAAGGATAACGCCCCCCTCGGTGCGGTTGGCAAAGGCTGAAAGCGGTTCGTATAACCGTTGCGGAGTCCCGCCATGAGCAGATTTCACCTCGATATCGGCAAGCTCGCACCGGCTCTGTTGGACCTCGGTTATCAGTTGTTGCAGCTCTTCACAGGTCATGCCTTCCCCTCCACCACGGAGATTATAGCGTTAGTCAGGCCGTGACAGGTGGAGGTGAAACAGGTGGTCTGAACAGAGGTGAGGTCAAGCATCGGCGTCCGCCTCCTCGCCGTTCAGGCCCATGCGGTATTTGATGTCTGCCATCTAAATCCTCTTCACGAAACTTGTGACGGCCGAAAAATCCCGGTCGGTCGGCATGGCGAACAGGCAGCGTCCGCCGCTCCGGGACGCCCACACTGCGCCAACCGCCCTTTTCTCATCTGAATCCGCGCTATCGTACCGGTCCTTTCCTTTGTACTCAACGACCAATGTGCGGCCATCAACCAGCTGGCAGACAAAGTCGGGATAAAACCAGTCCGTCGAGGTTTGCAGCCTGAAGGATGTCGATTTGCCCGACAGATTTCGTACCCAGAATTTCACCTCCGGAAGTCCATCAAGAAACTGCGCACACTGAAACTCCTCCTTAAGATTGCCGTGTTGTGTCAACTCCTCCAATTCGCCGGGTTTCGGCCCGAAATAATGCTTTCTGAACTGGAAGCCCCCCTCATAGAGCCAAGTCGGCTCATAACTCATGGTCATGAAATTGATCGACCGCTCTTCTCCAACGGTGAGCATGGACTCCGGCAGCAGAAATGTCTGGAACGCAACCTTGCGTTCGCTGTCCCGATGCTGCTGGATGCGCTTCTCGATCTCGTCCCGCAAACGAAACCGGTCCAGCGCCAGGACGCTTACGTCGCTGATGCCAAACTTTGCCATAAGGCCACGGATCACCTTCCGCAGAAACTCGGCCGATTCGCCTCCGGTAATCTCGTGCCTGGCCTCGCCGGAAGGAAACATATGCCTGTCAAGCCAGGCAACCAGTGCTTCCAGTGTCCAGTCGCCTTTGTTGCCGAGTTGAAGCACCTGTTGGTGGAGCGTTGCGACAAAATCACTGTCCGGCGATTCCTGCGCAACCCCGGTCTTCACCTCGCCCTTCTCGCCGACATCGAGATAACCTGCCTTGCCGGCCGGCCGCAGAAGGGGATTATACACCGGTGCAAGGGACGCGTCCTTTTCGCTCAACTTCCACGGGTGTTCCAGCAGGAACGTACTTTCGAACTCGAACAGCAAACCATTTTCCTCAACACAGAGCAGCGGCACCCTGAAATCGAGCCGCTGCTCGTAGGGTGACGGCAGGCGTGTCTTACCGCTGCCTCCGAAGGCCTTGTCCATCTCCCGCACCATCGCCACCGTGGCCGCCAATTTTGCCTTTGCCTCCGGAGACCTGACGCAGCTTGCCAGCTTGTCCGTCTCATCCTCATCCAGCGGCACAAAAACGGTTATCTCCCCCGTCGCCGCGTCGAGCCCGACCTTACCCGCCAATTCGGCCACCTGTGTCCGTGCCGCAGGCAAATTCAGCTCATCGTGAGTGAACTGCACGGTCTGAGGCTGCGCGCCAAGCGGCAGAGTTCCCTGCACCACCGGGATGATGATGCGCTCCGCCTCGGCCGCCGTGAAGCCGTTGCTTTCCAGCGCCTGGCGCAACTCGGCCAGCACCTCAACCAGAGAATCGGATACCGAGAAGGCGTAGGCGCAGTTCAGATCAGGATGTCGCTTCGTCCGGGCACCCGGGAGCCGGAGAATGCGGCCGACAATCTGCTCGATGGCGGTTGCGGAACGCGTCTCCTTGAGGCTGCACAGCACGTAGGCAAAGGGGCAGTCCCACCCCTCGCGCAGCTTTTCCACGGTAATGATGAAACGGATCGGCGACCTAGGCAGACCGATATCGGTCACCCCCTTCAACTCGTCCAGCTTACCGGTCGATATTTTTATCTCACCTTTTTCAATCCCGAATTCCGCGACGATCCGCTCGCGCAGCCCCTCGCAGGCATCCACCCGCTCGGCCTGGATGAGCAGCAAAGGCCGGAGATACTCTCCCGTCTGTTGCGACTCGGCAATCGCCAGCTTTTCAAGATCGGCACGCAGCGTAACAGCCTCGGCCAGCAGTTGGTCACGCTGGCTCGGATGGCGGGTAATCACGCGCAACGGCAGCTTGACCATCTCTGCGGTCTTCAGTTCAGCCGCCGACACATGATGCAGCACATTGGACGGCTGCTTTGAACGGGCAGGCGTGGCGGTGAATTCGACGATACCGGACGGCAGCACATTACCGAGCGTCGCGAAGGATAGATCGGTGCGGGCGTTGTGGGCCTCATCCACAATGACGATGGGGCGGCGCAGGCGCAGCATGTTCACCAGGGAAGGTTTCGGTTTGCCGTCCGCGCCCGTCAGCAGATCGGCCAGTCGGTCGGCCGGAACGTTCAGCAGGTGCTCCGCAAAGGCGCTGTTCTGGTCATACACCTTGCGCCCGGTGGTATCCTCCACGCGGAACGCCTGTATGGTCGAGACAATGACAACCGTCTGTCCTTCCACCGTGGCTCGGGACAGGCGCAACGCCTCCTCGATGGTCACAACTTCCACGCTCCCCAGGCCGGGGAAGCCTGGAGCGCCCTGCTCCAGTGCCCGGCGGTAGGGATGGCGCGGGTCGCGCAGGGCGTCGGCGGTCTGGTCGAGGATGGTATTGCTCGGCACCAGCCAAAGCACCACCCCCCGCTCGGCATGCAGCAGTTCACGCACCGCGAGGCTCGCCGCGTGACAGGCAAGCAGCGTCTTGCCGCCGCCGGTCGGCACCCGCAGACAGGCATAGGGCATTTCCCGGGAGAGACCGGTGGCAACAACCGGTATATAGGGAGCCGGGTTACGACCGTTTTTGCGTTGCACCGCCAGGAACGCGTCGGCTGGGTGCCCGTCACGGGAGCATTGGCGGAAGAAGCCGCTGAGCGAGGTCAGCACCCGCTTCTGATAGTCCTTGAGAGTTATCATGAAATTCTGACCTCGTAAGGGGTCTGACGAATAATGATCCGTTCGGCCTGCAAGCGGTCGTGGCCGAGCAGGCATCCGGCGCAATAGATCACCTTCGGTCCGTCAAAGGCCGGCAGTTGCGCCAGGACGGCACGTGTCAGCACATTGCCGCCGTTGGCGCTCTTGTCGCCCAGGATGCCATTGTAGAGCAGGTAGATGCCTACGCCCCGGCAGTCGCCCAGCAGCGGAGAATCCGTAACGCTCTCCTGCGGCAGCGGCTCGCCGGTCTCGGTGAACCAGACATGGCGGGCAAGGTCGGCAAAACTGACTGTCTCGCGAATCTTGCCGTCCTCGTCGAACAGCGGGTCTCCCAGCGCGCAGAAGCGGAAACCGCCGCCAAGGCCTTCAACGCGTTTTGTCGGAACAGTAGGCAAAAGAAATAAAGAGCCCATTTTAGCTTCAGCCTCTATTTGTTCTTTGGCGGCTCCACTGTCAGCTTTTTCATAACCTTGAGCAACCCGTCGGACCCGTTCGGCGGTTACATTGCACGCAATGTTTTGCTCCATTTCAACAAGGATGAAGCGGCGATTGCCGCCATCGTTTTTGTTAAGTCTTAAAACCGCGTGGCCAGTTGTACCACTACCTGCAAAAGAATCGAGAATTATGTCGTTAGGAGCGGTGGCTTGTTGGATTAGCAATTCGACAAGTTGCGAGGGTTTTGGGAAGGCAAATGCTTTTGGCCCCATCAATTCGCTGAGTTCCTTTGTAGCTACGACGTTGCCAGGAGCATTGAGCACAGAGGAAAAACCTGTAGTAGACGTTAGCATGTCGGATACGTAGCGTTTCAACCGAGGTCGGCCACCAGGCTTTTTGGGCCAAAGAATACGATTGTTTTCTATCAACTCTTTCATACGCTCGCGACCGTATATCCAGCCACGAGAGGAATGGGGGCCGTAATGTTCTCCTGTTATTGGGTGAATGAGATCATAGTGAAGGTTTGGTCGCTCAACCGCATTAGCCAATCCAGTAAGATTGTCGCTCATCCAAGGCCCATTTGGGTCATTATCTGGGTTAGTATATTTTTCAAGGTCTTTTTCTTGACCTCGGACGCGAAAACCAGACGTACGCTGAAAACAGAGGATGTACTCGTGATCTCCAGAAACTCCATTAAGATTTCTGCTGTCCGGCGTTGTGCGTCGTTTCCAAATGAAGGTTGCGACGTGATTAGGCTCTCCAAAAATCTCATTCATCATGAGTTTTAAGGACTCATATTCATAATCATCAATACTGATAAAGATCGCCCCATCTTCCCGCAGAAACTGCCGCAGCAACGCCAATCGCGGATACATCATGCAGAGCCAGCGGTCATGCCGGTCGAGCGTTTCCCCTTCCTTGCCGACGGTTTTGCCCAACCATTCGCGGATCAGCGGGCTGTTGACGTTGTCGTTGTAAACCCAGCCTTCGTTGCCGGTGTTGTACGGCGGATCGATATAGATGCACTTCACCTGCCCGGCGTAGTAGGGGAGCAACGCCTTGAGCGCCACCAGATTATCCCCCTGCACAATCAGATTGCCGTTGCCCGGCGCGCCGCAGGCCAGCTCCGGCACATCTTTCAGCAAATGAAAGGGGACCTGCAAATGGTGGTTCACCACCGCTTCTTTTCCAATCCAGTTCAGTATCGGCATAGTCTGTCAGTTCCATCATTCTTGTTGATTTACTGTGGCGAGGTCCCAGGCTTCAATGGGTCGTAACTACCCCGAAAACTATTCAGTTTTACCAGAATCCCCTGCAATTTTCCAATAAATTCGCATGGATATTCATTTGTGGGCATAGAAGGCAATTATATTGGAGAGGAAGAATCGAAAGGGGAAAAAAGACCCGGCCCCCCGTGGAGGGGGAAAATGGGGAGCCAGGCATTGAAAGCATTGGCCGCGGCAGGGGGGCTGCCGCGGGGTAGTACGGGTTCTAAAATCCTAATCCACTGCAGGGACGTGGATTTTCGTTCAGATCAAGGCGCCCAAGGAATCGCGCGGAGGCGTAGTACCCACAGGGCATAAACAGGGCTACGCCGCACAAGTGATTCCGAAGGGCAACGCCGAGCTGGGCGAAAAGCCGCGTTCCCCCGCTGCTAGTCCACCGACTTCCTCAGGAAGGTCGGTATATCATACTGATCCTCCTCTTCCTCGGCAAAAAAGCCCCGCTGCCGGCCGAAGGTCTCCCGCTGCTGCTTCTCCCGGATGAAGGTCGGGATCTCCCGGTTGAGCTCGCCCCTGCCGGCCATGGGGGCGATGGTCCTCATCTCCTGCTTCACCTTCTCCGCGTCGAAACGGTCGCCGAAGCCGGTGGCGATGGCGGTGATCTTGATCCGGTCGCCGAGGGTCTCGTCGATCACCAGGCCGACGATGATGTTGGCGTCCTCATGCACCTTCTCGTGGATGACCCGGCTGGCGTCGTCGAATTCGTCCATGGTCATGCTGGAGGAGCCGGTGATGTTGACCAGCACCCCCTTGGCACCCGAGATGTCGATGTCTTCCAGGAGCGGGCTGGAGATCGCCCTGGTGGCCGCCTCGACGGCGCGGTTCTCGCCTGCGGCGATGCCGATACCCATCATCGCCATGCCCCGCTCGCTCATGATCGCCTTGACGTCGGCGAAGTCGACGTTGATCATCCCGGAGGTGGTGATCAGGTCGGAAATACCCTGGACCGCCTGGCGGAGCACGTCGTCGGACGGCTTGAAGGCGTCGAGGATTGACATCGACTTGCCCGCCAGCCCGAGCAGCCGGTCGTTGGGGATCACCACCAGGGAATCGACATGCTTCTTCAGCTCCCTGATCCCCTCTTCAGCCTTGGCCAGCCGCTGCTTCCCCTCGCGGGTGAACGGCTTGGTGACCACGCCGACCGTCAGCGCGCCGACCTCCCTGGCCACGTCGGCGATGACCGGTGCGGCGCCGGTGCCGGTGCCGCCCCCCATCCCGGCGGCGACGAAGATCATGTCGGCCCCCTTTAATATCTCGGCGAGCTTCTCCCGGTCCTCCAGGGCGGCTTCGCGCCCCGCTGTCGGATTGGCCCCCGCCCCCAGCCCCTTGGTCAGCTGGGCGCCGAGCTGGACCTTCACCGGCGCGCTCGACATGCGCAGCGACTGCACGTCAGTATTGGCGACGATGAATTCCACGTTGTGAACGTTGCTGGAGATCATGGTGTTGATGGCGTTGCCACCCCCCCCGCCTACCCCGATCACCTTGATCTTCGCACTCTGGTCAATGCTCTCATCAAATTCAAACATACCCGACTACCCCCTTTCTTGATATCACCCCAATGATTATAAAAACTTCAGAAGCGTCGATTTTTCGTCCTGGCAAGGCTGTCAAGGGATTGCGCGGCGACGTGGCAGCGCCACGTCGCACAAGCGGTCCCGAAGACTTACGCAGCCAGGGCGGAAAAGCGGCGCTTCGCCTAGAAGAACTCGCCGAACCACTCCTTCATCCGCCTGCTCACTCGTCTGAACAAGTTCTCATCGGTCTGGGCCGAGGGGAACTCGCTGATCCCGACATTCTTGCTGCCGTAGACCACCAGCCCCACGCCGGTGGCGTACACCGGCGAGTTGACCACGTCCACCAGGCCGCCGATCTGCTGCGGCAGCCCCCGCCGCACCGGCAGGTTGAAGATCTGCTCCGCCAGCTCCGGCATCCCCTCCAGGATCGTGCTCCCACCGGTGATCACCACCCCGGAGGCGATCATGTCCTCGAAGCCGCTCTTGACGATCTCCCGGTTGACCAGCGAGAAGATCTCCTCCACCCGCGGTTCGAGAATATCTGCGAGGAGCTGGCGGGAGAGCACCCGCGGCTTGCGTCCGCCGACGCTCGGCACCTCGATGGTCTCGTCCTTCCCCACCATGGAGGCGAGGCAGCAGCCGTACTTCTGCTTGATCTTCTCCGCCTCGGCCATCGGCGTCCGCAGGCCCACCGCGATGTCGTTGGTCATGTGGTTGCCACCGAGGGAGAGGACCGAGGTGTGCTTGATGGCGCCGTCCACGAAGATGGCGATGTCGGTGGTGCCGCCGCCGACGTCGATCAGGGCCACCCCCAGCTCTTTCTCGTCGGCCGTCAGGACCGCCTCGGAAGAGGCGAGCTGTTCCAGGACGATGTCGGCCACGTCGAGCCCGGCCCGGTTGCACGACTTGATGATGTTCTGGGCGCTCGCCACCGCGCCGGTGACGATGTGGACCTTCGCCTCCAGCCGCACCCCGCTCATCCCGAGGGGCTCGCGGATGCCGTCCTGATCGTCGATGATGAATTCCTGGGGGAGGATGTGGATCACCTCCCGGTCCATCGGGATGGCGATCGCCTTGGCCGCCTCGATCACCCTCTTGACGTCCTCCGGGGAGACCTCGCGGTTCTTGATGGCGATGATACCCTGGGAGTTGAACCCCTTGATGTGGCCGCCGGCTATTCCCGCATAGACCGACTTGATCTCGCAACCGGCCATCAGCTCCGCCTCTTCCACCGCCTTCTTGATGGAGGCCACGGTGCTCTCGATATTGATCACCACCCCCTTGCGCAAGCCCCGCGACGGGCTGGTGCCGATCCCGACGATATCGAGGCCGTCCTCGGTCAGATTGCCGACGATGGCGCAGATCTTGGTGGTGCCGATGTCGAGCCCTACGATCAGATTGTCATTCCTACCGGCCATGCTTCCCCCCTCCCGAAAAATCGGGCCAGCGTCGGCTGCTGCGCCGCTCCCCGTTTCCCGCGGAAATACTTTAACCCGAAACGGTCATCATGTCTCTAAAAATTACGCTTTTTTCACGATAATTTTGTCAATGTAGTCCAGATCGATATAGACCAGACCCGCCATCTGGCTCTGGAGCTCCTGGTAGACCCTGGCCAGCCGGGCGAGCTTCACTTCATAGGCGTCGTTTCCCAGCTTGACCGGCACCCCCCCCTGGGCGGTGAACAGGGTGAAACCGTACCCTTTGTCGTAGTGGAGCTCGGAAACATCCTCCAGCCGGAACGCCGTCCCGGTCCCGAGCAGGGCGATCAGGTCGCGCGCCCTTTTCAGCATTTCCCGGGAACCGGCCGGGTCCCGTCCCAGCTCCTCCTCGGTAATGCCGGTCAGGACCGGGTAGTCGAGTCGGTCCCCCTCATTCAGGGGCTTGAATATCTCGCCATTCTTGTCCAGGTAGTAGAGATACCCCATATTGACCACCGCCACCGGCTCCCGCTCGGTCACCTCGATGGCAAGGATGTGGGGGAAATAACGCCTGACCTTGACCTTTTCCACCCAGGGGTTCTTGGCCAGTTGCTCGCCGATCCGGTTGAGCCGAAGGCCGAGCAGGTCATCCCCAGGCTTCACCCCCGCCAGGCCGATCACTTCCTCCCGGGTGAGACGCTTCAGTTCGTTGACCTCGATCTGCTCCAGCCTCAGAAAGGTGGTCCGGCCCACCACCCCGTGGACCTCGTAACCGGTCAGCCCGACCAGAGCCAGCACCAGCAGGCCCCCGGTCAGGCGCGCCGCTTTCTTGAAGAAGAAGCGATAGTTGATCGGCTTGCGCTGCTTCTTCAACCGGTTCTTGCCGGCCGGTTTCGCTTTTTTCAGATGGAGGTCGCGCATGGCGTTCTCTGCAGGGGCGCGGCAACCGCCCCCTACACGTGTATTTTCAATGAGGCCGAAGCGGCTATCCGCTCAACCAGCTCCGTAAATTCGATTCCGGCCCCGCCGGCGATCTCCGGCAGGAGCGAAAGGGCGGTCATCCCGGGCAGGGTGTTGACCTCCAGGAGAAAGCACTCCCCCTGTTCGGTCACCAGGAAGTCGGCCCGGCTGTAACCGCTGCAGCCAAGGGCCGCGTGGGCCCGCTCCCCCTCTCTCAGGACCCGCTGGTACAAGGGGGCGGCAAGCGGCGCCGGGAGGATATGCTCGGCCATGCCGTCGGTGTACTTCGCCTCGAAATCGTAGAACTCCTTCTTGGGGACGATCTCGATCGCGCCGATGGCCCGGTCCTCCAGTATCCCCACCTGGATCTCCCTGCCCTTGACAAACCGCTCCACCAGGGCCTCCTGGTCATAGCGGAAGGCCTCAGCCAGGGCCGCTTCGATCTCCGCCTCGTCCTTGACGATGCTCACCCCCACCGACGATCCCTCCTGGGAAGGCTTGACCACCACCGGCAGGGGAAAGCCGAGGGCCGCCGGGTCGAGGCTCTCCCCCCGGCGCAGCACCTGGTAGGGGGCCACGGTCAGGCCGGAAGCCGCAAAAATCGTCTTGGCGAAGATCTTGTTCATCGCCAGGGCGCTCGCCAGGACGCCGGAGCCGGTGTAGGGTATCCCCATCACCTCCAGCAGCCCCTGGACCGCGCCGTCCTCCCCCAGCCTCCCGTGCAGGCAGATGAAAGCGATCTCCACCGGTTCCCGAGCCAGCACCCGGGCCACGTCCCGCCCCACGTCAATGGCGACGGCGTTGTAGCCCCGGCCGAGGAGGGCCTGGTGCACGGCGGCACCGCTCTTCAGCGACACCTCCCGCTCGGCGGAGAGGCCGCCCATGAGGACCCCTATTTTTTTGGTTTTCAGTTCTTCCCTGGTCACGGTAACCTCATACAAAATGCAAAATTCAAATTGCAAATTGCAAAGTGCAAAGTGCAAAGTGTAGATACCAGTTTTTTCATTTTAAATTTTGCACTTTGCATTTTCACTTTGCAATTCTTCAGTCTTCCCCGACGATCCGCACTTCCTCTTCCAGCTCTATCCCACTCTGCTCCTTCACCTTATTCTTGATCAGATTGGCGAGCTCGATGAAATCCTTTGCCGTCGCCCCCCCCCGGTTCACCAGGAAGTTGGCATGCACCTCCGAGACCTGGGCCTCGCCGATCCGCTGCCCCCTGAGCCCCGCCGCCTCGATCAGCCGCCAGGCCTGCTCCCCCTCGGGGTTCTTGAAGAACGATCCGGCGTTCGGATG
>JAMPXD010000248.1 GCA_023701365.1 Geobacteraceae bacterium | reverse complement strand
CCGGCGATGCCGGTGTTCATCAGGACGCCGTGGCAGCCGAGCTCCATGGCGATCGCCGCGTCCGAGGCGGTGCCGACCCCGGCATCGACGATCACCGGCACCTTGACGGTGTCGAGGATGATCCGTATGTTGTACGGGTTCCTGATCCCGAGGCCGCTCCCGATCGGGGCGCCGAGCGGCATGACCGCGGCGCAGCCGATATCCTCCAGCTTCCTGCAGACGATCGGGTCGTCGCTGGTGTAGGGGAGGACGGTGAACCCCTCGCTTACCAGGACCTTGGCCGCCTTCAGGAGCTCCTCGTTGTCCGGGAACAGGGTCTGCTCGTCGCCGAGCACCTCCAGCTTGACGAAGTCCGACAGCCCCGCCTCCCTGGCCAGCCGGCAGGTGCGGATCGCGTCGTCGGCGCTGTAGCAGCCGGCGGTGTTGGGGAGGAGGGTGTATTTCTTCAGGTCGATATGGTCGAGGAGCGACTCCTTGTTCCGGTCCGAGATGTTCACCCGGCGCACGGCGACCGTGATGATCTGCGCCCCGGACGCCTCGATGGCCGCGACCATCTGCGGGAAATCGGCGTATTTGCCGGTGCCGACCATCAGCCGGGAGCTGAACTCGCGGCCGGCTATGGTCAATTTATCGGTACTTAGAGCCATGATCCATTTTCTCCTTATGATTCTGACAGCTGAGGTTTTACCTGGGACAAGGCCAAGGGCTAAGGGCTAAGGGGACAGCCTTTAGCCTTTAGCCTTGTGCCCTTTGCCTGGTTTGTTACCGCCTCCTACAAAGTGGACGATCTCCAGCCGGTCCCCGTCCTTCAGCAGGGTCTGGCCGTATTCCCCTTTCGGCAGGATGTCGAGGTTCAGTTCCACCGCCACCCGCTGCGGGTCGATGGCGAGGGATTCGAGATATTGGTGAACGGACATCTCGCCGATGTCCGCCGTTTCTCCGTTGACGAGAATCTGCACGAAGGCCTCCGTTGCTGGAAAACAAAAAGGCCGCGAAAGGCGGCCGTGCGTTGTGAAACATGCACCGCGCTTCCCTACGCCGGCATTAACCGGATCAGGTTCAAAGGGTTGCCGGTCCGGAAAACACGGAACGGCTCTCAGCCGAAACACCCCCAGCGGGAAATCCTAGATTGTGTAAAGGTAAAACGCTTGAATTTCTTGGGATACAATGGCTTAACCTACCAATTTTGCTCCGCTCCTGTCAACTCTTTTCTTGGTTTACGGGTCCCGCCTCTCCCGCCGCTCATCTTGACTTGGATGGTCGAATGGTGTAACGTGCAGCACCTAAACCGATGAAAAATGGGGAGATTGCGCTTTTGCCCCGTTCTTGCCGCGCGTGAATGGCCGTTGCCTGGTTGAAAAGCCTCGCCGGCGGATTAAGATATACAGGAGCAAGATAGGAGCATCTATGGAATTCAAGGATAAAACTGTCGTCGTCACCGGCGGCACCCGGGGGATCGGCCGGACACTCTCCCTCCGGTTCGCCGCTGAGGGTGCCCGGGTGTTCGCTGCCTACGTCAAGAACGATGAGGCCGCGGCGGCGCTAGTTGCGAAGGCCGCCGGGCTCGCCGGCACGATCACGCCGGTGAAGGGGGACGTGAGCAGCTCGGTGGGGGCGGTTGCCCTCATGGAGGCGGCGGCCCGGGAAACCGGTCAGATCGATGTCCTGGTCAACAACACCGGGATCGTCCGCGACTGCTACCTCGCCATGATGGCCGATGCCGACTGGGAGGCGGTGCTCAAGGGTAACCTCTACCCCTTGTTCCACTGCTGCAAATGGGGGGTGCGCAAGATGATCGGGAAAAGGGCCGGGGCGATCGTCAACATCTCCTCCATCTCCGCCCTGACCGGCACGCCGGGACAGGCCGGCTACGCCGCCACCAAGGGGGGGATCATCAGCTTCACCCGCTCCCTGGCCCGGGAGCTCGGGCCGATGGGGATCAGGGTGAATGCCGTGGCGCCGGGGCTGATCGAAACCGAGCTGATCTCCGCCATGAATCCGGAGCTGGTGGAGAGCATCGTCAAGAGCACCTCCCTCGGCAGGATCGGCAGGGTGGAGGAGGTGGCGGAGGCGGTCCTGTTCCTCGCCTCAGGCCGGGGGGGGTACATCACCGGGCAGTGCCTGATCGTCGACGGCGGGATCGTATGAAGAAGAACGACGTCACCTTTCCCTATTTCCCCAGCAACGTGCCGGTCTCCCATGCCATGTGGGAGCGGCTCCAACTGGAGCGTGCCCTGGCCGCGTTGCGTGGCGGGGGGCGGCTCCCGGAAATCGTCTTCATCCGGCAGCTGGCCGATTCCCTCAACCGTCTGCCGGAGCGGAGCGGCCGGCCGGTCCGGGCAGGGCTCATCAACCTGTACGGCCTGCAGGGGCGGATTTTCCGCTACCTCATCGACCGCTACGCCGCTGAGGAGCAGCCTGGGGCGCTGGCAGCGGCCGCCCGGAGCGCCGGCTGGCCCTTCTCCGCGCCGGCGACCGCGGCTATCCTCACGCGTTTTGCCGGACTCTTCCCCGGTGCGGCGATCCTCGCCGGCGCGGAGAGCCCGGCGGGGTTCGTGGCGGGGGACGACCGGCCGGCGACCAGGAAAAACGCCCTGGTCAGGGAACTGCTGCTCCTCTCCCTGGCCCGGGAGAACCCGGCCCTCGACCCGTTCCGGGAGCTGTTCGACCATGACGAGCTGGCCCCCGACGCTTCCTGCGGCAGGGTCGCCGTCGCCATCGACCGGGAGCTCTCCGCTTTCCCCCCTTCCGCCAGCCTCGGCGTGACGCTCCCCCAGCTGCTGCGCGCCCCGCTACGGGCCGCCCCCCGTTCCCTAGCCGGCCAGCTCGGCTATATCCGGGAGCAGTGGCGGGAGCTCCTCCCCCCGGACCTCCTCGACGAGCTCCTCACCTCCCTCGACATCGTCGCCGAGGAGGAGCGGGAGTTCCACGGCGGCCCCGGCCGGCCGCAGGTGCTGGAGTTCCTCAAGGGGGGGAAGCTCGGCGCGGCGGGCTACGAATACCCCGAGTACGAGCGGTTCTCCCGGGACGCCGACTGGATGGCCAACGTGGTGATGATCGCCAAGATGACCTACGTCTGGCTCGGTCAGCTCTCCAAAAAGTACGGCCGGGAGGTCCACCGCCTCGACCAGGTGCCGGACGAGGAGCTCGAACTCCTGTCCCGCTGGGGCTTCACCGGCCTCTGGCTGATCGGCCTCTGGGAGCGCTCCCCCGCCTCCCAGCGGATCAAGCAGATCGGCGGCAACCCCGAGGCGGCGGCCTCCGCCTACTCCCTCTACGACTACGCGATCGCCCACGACTTGGGGGGGGAGGCGGCCCTCGCCAACCTGAAGGAGCGCTGCGCCTGGCGGGGCATCCGCCTGGCGAGCGACATGGTGCCGAACCATACCGGCATCTACTCGCGCTGGACCGTGGAGCACCCGGACTGGTTCATCCAGCTCGACTACCCCCCCTATCCCGACTACAGCTTCAGCGGCCCCGACCTCTCCTTCTCCCCCGAGGTGAGCCTCAACATCGAGGACGGCTACTGGGACCGGACGAACGCCGCGGTGGTGTTCCGGCACCACGACCACCGGGACGGCCGGACCCGCTACATCTACCACGGCAACGACGGCACCTCCACCCCCTGGAACGACACGGCCCAGCTGAACTACCTCCTGCCCCAGGTGCGGGAGGCGGTGATCCGGACCATCCTCCACGTGGCGCGCCAGTTCCCGATCATCCGCTTCGACGCCGCCATGACCCTGGCCAAGAAGCACTACCAGCGCCTCTGGTACCCCCAGCCGGGGCACGGCAGCGGCGTCCCCTCCCGGGCCGAGCACGGCATGAGCCGGGAGGAGTTCGACGCGGCCTTCCCGGAGGAGTTCTGGCGCGAGGTGGTGGACCGGGTGGCGGCCGAGGTCCCGGACACGCTCCTTTTGGCCGAGGCGTTCTGGCTGATGGAGGGGTACTTCGTCCGCACCCTCGGGATGCACCGGGTCTACAACAGCGCCTTCATGAACATGCTGAAGATGGAGGAGAACGCCAAGTACCGCCAGACCCTGAAGAACGTCCTGGAGTTCAACCCGGAGATTCTCAAGCGCTTCGTCAACTTCATGAACAACCCGGACGAGCGGACCGCGGTGGAGCAGTTCGGCAAGGAGGGGAAGTACTTCGGCGCCTGCCTGCTGCTGGTGACCATGCCGGGGCTGCCGATGTTCGGTCATGGCCAGATCGAGGGGTTCCACGAGAAGTACGGGATGGAGTACCGCCGCGCCCAATGGGACGAGCCGACCGACGAGCACTTCGTGCGGGCCCACGAGGAGCGGATCTTCCCCCTGATGCGGCGGCGCCGGCTCTTTTCCGGCTCGGCCGAGTTCGTCCTGTACGACTTCTTCGCGGGGGGGGCGGTGAACGAGGATGTCTTCGCCTATTCCAACCGGGTCGGCGAGGAGCGGGGGCTCATCCTCTACCACAACCGGTTCGCCACCACCTCCGGCTGGATCAGGACCTCGGCCGCCATGGCGGTGAAGGACGATCAGGGGGAGACGCAGCT
>JAMPXD010000043.1 GCA_023701365.1 Geobacteraceae bacterium | reverse complement strand
GCCCGAGGTGATGCACCTGGAGGAGGTGGCCAACCCCACTCCCGGACCGGGCCAGGTGGTGGTGCGGCTCGCCGCCGTCGGGGTGAACCCGGTGGACACCTACATCCGCGCCGGCCAGTACCGGCCGGACCTGAGGCTCCCCTACACCCCGGGACTGGACGGGGCGGGCACCATCATCGCAATCGGCCCGGAGGTGAGGCACCGCCGGCTCGGCGAGCGGGTCTACGTCTCCTGGTCGCTCTCCGGTACCTATGCGGAGCAGGTCCTCTGCAAGGAGTTCCAGACCCACCCCCTCCCGGAGGGGATCACCTTCGGCCAGGGTGCGGCCATCGGCGTCCCGTACGGGGCCGCCTTCCGCGCCCTGTTCCAGCGGGGCCGCGCCCTCCCCGGTGAATCGGTCCTCGTCCACGGCGCCAGCGGCGGGGTCGGGATCGCCGCAGTCCAGCTCGCCCTGGCAGCGGGGCTCACCGTGATCGGCACCGCCGGCTCCGACCGGGGAAGGGGGCTGGTCCTCGCCCAGGGCGCCCGCCACGTCCTGAACCACCATGCCCCCGGCTACCTGGATCAGCTTAATGAGTTGACCTGCGGCCAGGGAGTCGATATCATCCTGGAGATGCTCGCCAACGTCAATCTCGGCCGCGACCTCCAGGTGCTGGCCCAAGGGGGGCGGGTGGTGGTGATCGGCAGCCGGGGGAGCGTGGAGATCGATCCGCGGGACGCCATGGGACGGGAAGCGGAGATCCTCGGCATGACCCTCTACAACGCCACGGACAAGGAGCAGGCCAGCATGCACGCCGCCTTCGCCGCCGGGCTAGGCAACGGGACGCTGCGGCCGGTGGTGAGCCGGGAGCTCCCCCTGATCGAGGCGGCAACGGCCCATCACGAGGTGCTGGAGGCGAGCACCTTCGGCAAGATCGTCCTCATCCCCTGAACGTTTTTCGGGACAGATTTTGCTGAAAACCTTATGCGAACGCTGAAAAGGCTGATCTGTACTGATAACAGCTGATAAGGCAAAAGATGATCCTGGTGAATACCTGGGGAAGGGTCATTATACGAAAAATCGGGACAGATCAGATTTGAGCAGCGTCCAATTGCTTTTTCAGGTTGAAATCTATCCCCACATCGTACGAAAGGAGCAGTCATGGAAGAGCGTCTCGCCGACCTGGAGAGCCGTTACATGCAGCAGGAGCGGACCATCCACGAGCTGCTCGACGCGGTCTACCGGCAGCAGCAGCTGATCGACCGGCTCGGCCGGGAAATGGAGCAGATCCGGGAGCAGTTGAACATCGCCCTCCCCTCCCTGGTGGAGCGGCCGGAGGACGAGGAGCCGCCGCCGCATTACTGACCGCCTTACCCCCACCTGAGCGTCAGGGTGCCGTCCTCCTCCAGCGCCACGCTCGTCCCGAGCCGCTCCCCCTCCCGGTTCAGGACGTCCCGCAGCCAGCGGGCCTCCCTCTCCCCGGCCCGGTTCACCCGGAGCCGGCGGAGCCGGGTCGGGGTCATGGCGAGCCGGGCGAGCCGGCCGGTCGCCGGGTCGAGGGTGGGAAAGTACATCAGCCCCAGGTCCCCCCGGTATGCCTCGTAACCGCCGATCCCCTCGTAGTCGTCCAGAAAGTCGCCGCAGCCGTAGAGGATCAGCCGCTCCCGGTAGACCTCGATCCCCTTCACGTGGTGGGAGGAGTGGCCGTGGACCAGATCGACCCCGGCATCGATCAGCAGATGGGCGAACTCCCGTTCCCGGCGGCTGATCCCGTACCCCCAGTTCCCCCCCCAGTGGACCGAGACCACCGCGACGTCGCCCGGCCTTTTCAACGCCGCCAGCCGCGCCCCGATCCGCCCCGCCTCCGCCGCCGGCGCCGCCAGCTCGTCAAGGAGGTGGACCCCGGGTCCCTCCGCCGCCCCCCACTCCCAGGGGATGCCGCTCGTCACCGAGCCGCAGGAAAAGAAGAGGACCCGCCCCTTCCCCGCCACCTCCAGCACCGCCGCCTCCTCCGCCTCCTCCCGGTTCCGTCCCGCCCCGGCGCTCCGTATCCCCGCCTGCTCCAGCGCCGCCAGCGTCTCGGCGAGCCCCGGATATCCCCAGTCGAGCACGTGGTTGTTGGCCAGGGAGCAGCAGTCGATCCGGGCCGCCGCGAGGCAGGGGAGATTGGCCGGGTGCATCCGGTAGTGGACCTCCTTACCCCGCCACCAGTCGTCGCTGGTCGTCACCGCCGTCTCCAGGTTGATGAGCCGCAGGTCGGGCGCCCGTTGCGCCAGCTCCGCCAGGGCATCCCCCCAGATGTAGGAGAAATCGACCGGCCGGCCTACCGGGCCGCCGGCCCGTTCGGCCAGCTCCACGTACCTCAGGGCATTCTTCACGTACGACTCGTGCAGGGCCGGGTTGCCCGGATGGGGGAGGATCTGGTCGATCCCCCGCCCGGTCATGACGTCGCCGCAGAGAAACAGGGTGATCAGCTCTGCCATGGCATTGCCTCCCCGTGAAGGTGCGCGCCGCTCACAGCCTCAGCGCCTGCACCGGGTCGAGCCTGGCGGCGCGCCTGGCGGGGAAGAGGCCGAAGACGATCCCCACGGCCGCCGCCGTGCCGAAGGCGGCCAGCACCCCGGCAAGGGAAAAGGCGGTCTCCCATTTCGCGTAGAGGGAGATCAGCCCCCCCATGGCGAAGCCGAGGAGGATGCCGATTACCCCCCCCGCCAGGCAGACCAGGACGGTCTCTATCAGAAACTGGAGCATGATGTCCTTCTGCCGGGCGCCGATCGCCCGCCGCACCCCGATCTCCCGGGTCCTCTCCGAGACGTTGGCCAGCATGATGTTCATGATCCCGATCCCGCCGACCACCAGGGAGATCCCGGCTATCGCGCCGATCACCATGTTGAACAGCCGCTGGGTCTCCCGGGCCTGGGCCAGCAGCTCTTCCGGTATTATTATTTCATAGTCCCCGACCCCCCGGTGCTGCCGGTCCAGGACTTCCCTGGCGAGCCGGACCACGTCGAGGATGTTCCTTTCGTCCGCCACCCTGATGGCGATCTCGTTGATGGCGAAGGGGTCCCGCCCCGCCGGAAACCGCCAGAGGGCGGTGTTGATCGGGACGTAGACGTCCCTGTTGATGTTGCGGAGCTTGAGGATCGGGGTCTTCCCCTGATACAGCTGTTTCGGCTCCATCACCCCGACCACCGTGTACCAGCCGTCGCCGATCCGGAGTTCGGCATCGATGGCGTCGCCGCGGCCGAACAGCTCCTCCTTGATCTCCGCGCCGAGGACGCAGACCGTCTTGTTGTCGGCAAGATCGAGGGGGGAGAGAAACCTCCCCGCGGCGACGCGAAAATCGGTGATCGCCGCATACTCGGGAGAGGTGCCGATAACGTTGGCCCCCCCCTGGCGGCCGCCATGGCGGACATCGGCGGCGCTGATCTTGAGGGGGGCGAACGTCACCGAGCGGACCGGAATCCCCTGCCTGAGCAGAGAGGCGTCATCATGGGTGAGCCCCCTGCCGTAGCGGGGCCCCGCCTTTTCCAGCTCCTTGCCGGCCAGGGGGAGCTCCCTGATCCTGATGTTGTTGGTCCCCAGCAGCTTGATCTGGGCGATCGCGGCCCGGCGCGCCCCCTCCCCCACCGACATCATGGAGATGACGGCCGCCACCCCGAAGATGATCCCCAGCGTGCTCAGCAGGGTCCGCAGCCTGTGCTGGACCAGGCCCTTGACGCTCATCGCTATGGTGTCGCCCAGGTTCAGCACCGCTGGTTCTCCCCCGTTGCGGAATCATGGATGATCCGGCCGTCCCGCATCTCTATCGTCCTTCTGCCGTAACCGGCGACCTCCTGGCTGTGGGTGACCAGGATCACGGTGGCGCCCTGGCGGTTCAGGTCGCTGAACAGTTCCATGATCCCCGTCCCGGTCCGGCTGTCCAGGTTGCCGGTCGGCTCATCCGCCAGGAGCAGAACCGGCTCGACCGCCAGTGCCCGGGCAATGGCCACCCGCTGGGCTTCCCCGCCGGAAAGCTCAGACGGCCTGTGCTCAATCTTGTCGCCGAGGCCGACCTGCTCCAGGATCTTCAGGCTCCTCGCCCGCCGCGCCCCCTTCTCCACACCCCGGTAGATCAGGGGGAGCTCGACGTTCTCCACCACGTTGTACTGCGGAATGAGGTTGAAGGTCTGGAAGACGAAGCCGATCTTCTGATTGCGGAAGCGCGACAGCTGGTCGTCATCCAGCGCCTCGACCTGCTTGCCCTCCAGCCGGTACCAGCCGCCGCTGGGGCGTTCCAGGCAGCCGAGCAGATTGAGCAGGGTCGACTTGCCCGACCCCGAGGCGCCGGTGATCACCACGAATTCGCCATGGTCCACCGTGATGGCAACACCGGTCAGGGCATGGACCGGGGTGGCCCCCACCTGATAAACCATCCGCAGGTCACCGGTCTCGATCAGCACTCACGGCCTCCTGGCGGCAGGGTAGTTGAGGACCACCTTTTCCCCCGGCTGCAGGCCATCCGTCACGATCACGCTCTGTTCGCCGCTCGGCCCCAGAGTGACTCGCCTCGCCGCGATCTTCCCCTTTCCGGAGACGTAGACGAGCGGCTGCTCCTTTTGCCCGGCGATCGCCGACAGCGGCACGGAGATGGCGTCCTTCTGCCGGTAGGCGATGATGTCCAGGGTCGCCGTCAGCCCCGGCTTGAGGCGGGGGTCCGGCTGGGCGATCTTGACCGTCACGTCAAAGGCCTTGTTGCCGGTGGCGTCGCCGGCGGGGGTCCGCTTCATCCTGGCCAGATTGCCGATCCTGAATACCGTGCCGGCAAAGACGGTGCCGGGATAGGCCTCCGGCCTCACCTCCACGGGGGTCCCCGGCTTCACCTTGCCGATATCGAATTCGGAAATCTCGCAGTTGACCACCATGGCGCCGAGGTCGGGGAGGTAGATCAGCGGCTGGCCTTCGAACGGAATCATCCCGAGCTGGACCTTGGCGGCCTCCTTTCCCTCTTTCCCCTCGGCCCGGGCATAGACGACCAGGCCGTCCCGCGGCGCGCTGAGGATGCTCCGGTTCAGGCTGACCGTGGCCTTGTCGACCAGCTTTGCCGCCCGCTCCACGTTGGCCCGTTCCCGCTCCACCGCGGCCCGGTAGGACAGCAACTGGGAAGCCATCTGCTCCTTCGCCTTCTGCAGGTCGAATTTCGCCTGCTCCAGCCTGATCCCGGCCTGCTCCAGTTCCTGGGCCGTTGCCCCGGCCGCCACCGTCTTCCGGTTGAACTCGGCGACCTGGAGGTTCGCCTTTGCCTCCAGATGGTCCAGCTCGGCCTTTTCGAGGGTGTCCCGGGTGATGAACCCCTTTGCCGCCAGCCCGGGGAGGACCTCCATCTTCTTGCGGGCGTTCTCGAAGGCAGCCCGCGCCTTTTCATGCTCCATCTCCGCCTTGGCGAGCTCGTCCGGCAGCGGCTTTTTCCGCAATTCGGCCAGGGTCAGCTGGGCGAGGCGGACTTCCGTGTCAAAGCGGGACACTTCGGCCAGCAATCTCTGCCGCTGGGCCTCCAGGTCGGTTTCCGCCTTGCGCTGGTCGGCCCTGGCGACCTGCAGCGCCGCGTTGCTGTCCTCCAGGGCGACTTCGTACTTGGCGGCGTCAAAGCGGACCAGCAGGTCCCCCTTCGCCACCTTTGCCCCTTCCGGAGCGAGGTAGATGACCGGCTGGTCTATCCGGGCGCTGATGGTGACCGAATCGAGCGCATCCAGTTCGCCCAGCTCGGTGATCTTCACGGTGAACTCCCCCTTTTTCACCTCGTACAGGAGCGGCGCCTCGACCCCCGGCGCCTGCCGGAAATGCCAGGTGAGGGCAACGCCCGCCAGGACGACCAGCACCGCAACGACGGTCAGCCTCCTGGCGGTGAGCCGGTCGGCGAAACGCGCGTAAAGGGCGTTCAATATCTCGACAATCCGCTTTTTGTCAGGCATCTGCCGCACCCCGTCTCATCCGGCTCTTTAGCGGGCCGGCAGCGGCCGTGCCAGCGCCGCCTCCAGTTCCGCCAGGCCGGTATTGTAATCCACCATCGCCTCCAGAAGATCCGTTTCCGCGTTGAGGATGTCTTCCTGGGCGTTGGTGATGTCCAGGTTGGTCGCCATCCCCCGGGCGAATCTCTCCTTCGCCACCTCATTGAGGTTTTTCGCATGCTCCAGAATTTTCCCCAGGGCGGCTATTCTGCTCAGGCTCCGGCGCAGCTTGATCTCCGCCCCCCGCACCTCCAGCTCCACCACCCTTTTCTGCTGGAGGAGCTGTTCTTCCAGGCGCATATGCTCGATCTCCGCCCTGGTCAATCCCGCCCTGGCGGCGACATTGCCGAGCGGGATCGAAAAGACCAGCCCCGCGGACCAGGCATCGCCGCGCAGGCCAAAGGCCCTGGCGACGGTAGTGCTGGTCTGCCCCCTGGAATAGGAGCCGGTCAGGTCCACCTGGGGCAGGACGCTGTTGCGGGCGACCCGGATGTTCAGGGCGCTTTTCGCCAGCCCCTGTTCCAGCTCCAGCACTTCCGGGCGCTCCTTGACCGCGGTGTCGATCCACTGCTCCAGCTCCAGCGGCACCGGTTCGAACCTGACCTCGCGGTCGAGCAGCTCCGCCTCGGTGCCGATGGGAAGGCCGAGCACGTCGAACAGGGCGTTTCTGGCGGATTCCAGCTCCGCTTCCGCCGTTACCAGCCGCTCGGAATCCTTGGTCAGACTGACCTGGGCGCTGATGACGTCGCGGGTGGTCACCAGCCCGGCTTTCAGGAGCGCTTCCGAGGCCTCGATGAGCGCCTCGTCCCTCTTTATGGCGGTCTTGATCACCTCGATGACATTCTCCGCGAGGTTCACATTGTAATACGCCCGCCTGGTGGCCGCCACCACCCGCAAAACCGCGCCCCTCAGCCGCGCCTCCTCGATCCGGACATCGGACTCGGCATCCCGGATCGGCCTGGTGGCCACATAGACCCGCCCGCCGCGCAAGAGCGGCTGGACGATGCTGACGGTCAGGTCGGAGCTGGCTACCGTGGGGGGGGTGTCGGTCTTGTCCCTGTCCCTGGCGATGTCGGTCGATAACAGGAGCAGGCCGCCGGTGGGGAGCTGCTGCGATATGAAGCCGGTAGCCGTCTGGGACTCGGATCGGGAGACGGCGTTCAGATCGCTCGCCGGGTTGTCGCCGGCCGCCGTGAAGGAGACGCCGAGGCTGGGGTGGAAGATCGACTCCGCCCGGCGGATCTCGGGCTTCACCGCCTCGCGGGACAGGGTGGCAATCCTGATCTGCAGATTCTTCTCCAGCGCTATCTTCAGGCTCTCCTCCAGGGTCAGCCGGAGCCTGTCAGCCCCGTCCGAGCCGGCCGGGAACAGCAAGAGTATCAGCAGGAGAGGACATGATAGGGCCGCTTTTCCGAAAAACCTGGCGCTCATGGTCTGTATCCCTTTCCGGATGGTTCGAGCCTCTGCAGCTCGTAAAGCCGGCGGTAGCGGTCACTCCTGGCGAGCAGCTGCTCATGGGTTCCCTGCTCGACGACCCGCCCCTCCTCGATCATCACGATCAGGTCGGCCCGCATGATGGTGGCGAAGCGATGGGCCACGACGAAGCTGGTCCGCCCCTGCATCAGCCGGTTCAGGGTCTCGTTGAGCCTCTCCTCCGTTGCCGCGTCCAGGCCGGTGACCGGCTCATCGAGGATGAAAATCGGCGCGTCCTTCAGGATCGCCCGGGCCAGCGCCAGCCGCTGCCGCTCACCGCCGGAGAGATTGGCCCCCCTCTCGTTCAGAATTGTATCATAGCCATCGGCAAGCCGCATGATGAAGTCATGGGCCTGCGCCCCCCGCGCCGCCTCCACTATTTCCGCGAGGCTCGCCCCCGGCTTGCCGTAGGCGATGTTGTCGCGGACCGACCTGCGAAACAGGAGCGGCTCCTGAAGCACCACGCTTATCTGCTCGCGCAGGGATTTGCGGGTAAAGCGCCGGATGTCCGCGCCGTCGATCAGGATCCGCCCCTCCCAGGGGTCATGAAGCCTGAGCAGCAGGTTCACCACCGTCGACTTGCCGGTGCCGCTCGACCCGATCAGGGCCACCGTCTGTCCCGGCTCTGCCGCAAAGGAGAGCCCCTGCAATACCGGCGCGCCCGGCTCATAACCGAAGGTCACCCCCTCAAAAGACACCTCCCCCCGGAAGGGGGGCGCCTCTATGGCATCGGCTGCGTCGGTGACCGCGATTTCGCTCTCCAGCAGCTCCGCTACCCGCTCTCCGGAGACGAGCGCGCCGCTAAAGTCGAGGATCAGTTCGGACAGCTTTTCCACCGGTCGGTACAGGTCCCGCAGATATGCGGCGAACACTATCAAGTCACCGGGGGTTATGGCTCCCGCAAGTGCCCTCCTGGCCCCGAGGTATACCACCAGGGCCGTTCCTATGGCGGTGATCACCTGCACCGTCCGTGCGAACCCCTTGCTCAGCCTCATGCTTCCCAGGGTTGCCTTCAGGCTCTCGTCGGCCTCCCCGGCGAACAGCTCCTTCTCCTCCTCTTCGCGGGCAAATGCCTGAACCACCTCTTTCGAGGTCAGGGTCTCCTGGACCAGGGAAGCTACGTCACTCTCTTTTTCCCGTTTTTTCCGGGCCAGCGCCTTGACCCTGGCGGTGAATGAGAACGACAGCAGATACAACGGCGGGACCACCACCAGCGCCAGCAGGGTCAGTTGCCAGTCCAGGAAAAACATGGTGGCGACGATGCCGGCAAAGGTGAAGACAAAGCTCGCCAGGGTCTGGACATAGCGGGTCAGCAGCAGTCTTATGGAACTGATGTCGGAAGTCAGCCGGACCACGATATCTCCCGGCCTCTCCCTGCCAAGCGCCAGCAGCTGGAGGTGGCCGAAAACCTGCTGGCGGATGTCGTTGATCGCGTTCTCGCCGGCGCCGGACAGGAAATATCTGTTCGTGAAGGAAAACAGCCCCTCCAGAAAAAAGATCGCGACAATACCGACGCAGAGGAGAGCCAGCAGCAGCAGCTTGTCGTGGCCGGCCAGGGAGCTGAGCAGGAGGACCGGGGCCGGCTGCGGTTTGTCGAGGAGGATATGGTCCAGGATCAGCTTGAGTGGCCAGGGCTTGAGCAGATTCATGGCAACGCCGGCGAAAAGGGCGAGATACGCCAGCAGAAACCAGCTCCAGTAGGTTTTCAGATGGGGGACGAGGAACCGGTATACCCTCAATACCTCCTTCGACCTGATTCCTCCACCAGTATGAGGCTGCTTTCCCATTAGATATTACTCCGGCAACTAAACTGGGCAATCTTTCAGGTACGTAGGAGCGGCGCCTCGCCGCGATTATCGCGCCGAGGGCGGCGCTCCTACATAATCGCCGCTGTAATATATTCCTGCCTGCGGGATGGCGGCGTCAGCCCAATCCGCAGCATTTGAGGAGCGTCCTGAGGCTCAGCGCCATTACCAGGACGCCGATGAGGATCATGAACGGCTTGACCGGCAGGCGCGTGCAGGCCCAGGCACCGATCGGAGCGGCCAGCACGCCGCCTGCCGCGAGCCCCAGGATGATCTGCCAGTGGACCAGGCCGAGGGTGAGGATGAAGGTCGCCGATGCCGCGAGGGTAACGAAGAACTCCACGGCATTGACGCTCCCCACCACCTCCCGGACGGTATTGCCCCGGACGATCAGGGTGGTTGCGACTATGGGACCCCAGCCACCGCCCCCCAGCGCATCGAGGAGGGCGCCGAAGAACCCCAGCGGAGCCAGATGGGTGCTGACTCTCCGGGGTGGAAACTCCCGGAAGGCCTTCAGGACGATGACGGCTCCCATGATCAGCAGGTAGCCGGCCACATAGGGCTTGATGGCGTCACCCGGGATGCTTGCGAGGATGTAGGCGCCGAGAACCGCGCCGATGATCCCAGGCAGCAGCAGCCTGCGGAAGAGCAGCCGGTTGACGTTGCCGAACGCCTGGTGCGTTAGCGCCGAGGCCCCGGTGGTGAGGCATTCCGCGGCGTGCACCGTGGCGCTGGTCGCCGCGGGGGGGACGCCGAAGCTCAACAGCAGCGTCGAGGCCATGACCCCGTATGCCATCCCCAGGGAACCGTCGATCAGCTGGGCGACAAAACCCGCAACAACATACCAGAGGAAATCGGTCGTCATCGTTTTTCTTGGCCGCCGCCCCACTGGGTGCGGACAAAGCCCCGCTGGACCAGGAGATCGAGGACCCTGCCGGCGTTCTCTTCCGCCGTGTTCAGCTGCGTATCCAGGGTGATCTCCGGGTTCAGCGGCGGCTCGTACGGGTCGTCGATCCCGGTAAAGCCGGTGATCTCGCCCCGCCGCGCCTTGGCATACAGCCCCTTGGCGTCGCGGCTCTCGCACACCTCGAGCGGCGTGTCCACGAACACCTCCAGGAAATGGTCCTTCCCCACCATGTTCCGGACATCGTTGCGGGTCGCCCGGTAGGGGCTCACCGCGGCGCACACCACCGTCCCGCCGTGGCGCACGATCTCGGCGGCGACGAAGCCGATCCGCCGGATGTTGATATCGCGGTCCTCCCTGCTGAAGGTCAGCCCCTGGGAGAGATGGGTGCGCACCACATCGCCGTCGAGCACCGTCACATGGCGGCCGTGCGCCAGAAGCTCCACCGTCAGCACCTCGGCCGTGGTGGACTTGCCCGAGCCGCTAAGTCCCGTGAACCAGATGCATATCCCCTGGCGGTGCCGCGGCGGATAGGCCTCGGTCAGGATCTCGGCCACCTCCGGCCGGGTGAACCAGGCCGGCAGGGCCTTGCCGTTGTTCAGGTATTCGTCACGCACCTGGGTGCCGGAGATGGAGGCGGTCCGCAGCTGCGCCGGGACCCTGGAGAGCTCCTCGTAGCGGTCCTCCTCCGGTAGGTAGACCAGCTCCTGGAAAGGCACCATCCCCACACCCAGCTCGACGCGGAACCGTTCCACCAGCTCCTGGGCCGCGTAGGCGCCGTAGAACGCCTTGCCCGTTGAATCCACCCCCGGGCTGGCGTGGTCTCTGCCGACGATCAGGTGGTTGGCGCCGTAGTTGCGCCGGATGAGGGCGTGCCAGAGCGCCTCGCGCGGCCCGGCCAGGCGCATGGCGAGCGGCAGCAGGGCGAGGAGGATGCGGTCCGGCGCGTAGTAGCGCTGCGCCATCGCCTTGTAAGTCCGCACCCGGGTGTAATGGTCCACGTCGCCCGGCTTGGTCATCCCGACCACCGGGTGCAGCAGCAGGACGCCGTCCACCTCCCGGACCGCCCGCTTGGTCAGCTCCTCATGGACCCGATGCAACGGGTTGCGGGTCTGGAAGGCCACCACGTTCCCGTAGCCGAGAGCCTCCAGCCTGGCCCGCGTCTGCGCCGGCGTCAGCCGCAGCTCCTGGAAATCGTAATGGCGCGGCAGCTGCACTACCCGCAACCGGCCCGAGATGTTGTGCCGCCCCCAGCGATGCATCTCCGCCACCAGCGGGTGGCGCGAATCCAGGGTGCCGAAGACCTTCCGGGCCGCCTCGGCCCGGTCCCACTCGTAGATTTCCTCGATGGTCATCACCGCCAGCAGCTCGTTCTTCGTGTCCCGCAGCGCCACATCGTGGTCGAGGCGGACGGCGGGGCCGGACTTCACCGGCAGGGTCAGCGGGACCGGGAAGACAGAGCCATCGGCCAGCCGCATTTCCTCCAGCACGCGCCGGTAGTCATCCCGGCCCATGAAGCGGTCCAGCGGCGAAAAACCGCCGGTCGCCAGCAGCTCCAGGTCGCAGACCGAGCGTTCCGTCAGCTGCAGCGACGGCAGCCGGCCGGCATGCACCTTCAGTTCATCGACCGCTTCCGGCGGAACCATCAGGTTCACCAGCCCGCCGCCATAGGGAGAAATCAGCATGGAACTCCTCTTCACGTCCACCTCGTCCACCTAGTCCATGTAGTCCACCCCGTCCATCTCGCACTTCATCCTTCCCCTTACCACTTCTCCGGCAGCGGCAGCCCCCCGAACCGGGCGCGCAGCCTAGCGGCGTGCTCCAGGGCCTCCGCCGCCGGCTCCTGGTCGGCGCGGGGGTAGCCGAGCTCGTCGAGGAGCCCCCCCGCCACCGCCTCGAACCGCGCGACGTCCTCCACGGGCATCTGCGTGCGCCAGTCCCTGAGCCCGGTGGTGACCGGCCGCCAGGCGTGCTTGGCATCGAGGTCCGCGTCGTCCCGTTCCCTTCCCTCGTTAAACCGGAGCATGGCGTCGTCGTAGGGCACGTCGAGGAACTCGCAGAGGGCCTGGCACTCGGCTTCCGGCCGGTCCACCAGGGCCTCGTAGCGGATCTCGTAGTACAGCCCGGGCCCGAGGGCGCTGCCGGCCTCCCGGCCGAGCCGGACGTGCCACTCCCACAGCAGGGCCGCCGTCGTCACGGGGTCCTCCGCCCAGGTCGCGAACCGCCCGACGGTCTTCGTCCTCTCCTTCCCCTTGATCTTTCGCCATTTCATCAGCGACAGGGAGACGTCCCGGCCGTCCCGGATGATGTGGACGAACCGGGCCCGCGGCCAGAGGCTGTGCAGGGTGGCGAGCTTGCGCACGTAATCCGGGTTCTTGGTCCCGACCAGTGGTTTGCCCCGCACCTCCCCGTACCGGTTGAAGAGGCGCGCGACGAAGTCCGCAAACTGGATTTCCCGGCCCGACCCGACCACCCCGTACAGTTCCTCCGGGCGGATCTGCAGGTCGGCCCCCCTGAATATGGCGGACGTTTCCTTCTGGAGCAGCCGGGTCACCAGCTCGGGAAGAACGAACCCTTCGGGGGTCACGCCGGAGCGCTTCTCGAACCAGGACACGAACCACTCGGTCTCGTCGATGATGGCGATCCGGGGATGGGCGTCCAGCATGCGCAGAAGCAGGGTCGTTCCCGACCGCGGACATCCCACGATGAAAAGTGTCGGATTGGTCATCGGCGCTCCTGTAAATAGGCTGAAGACTGAAGGCTGAAGACTGTCAGGAAAATCCAGTCCTTAACCTTCAGCCTTCAGCCTTCAGCCTGCATCTCAAATAAACCGTCCCGTAACGACATCCTCGAATTCCTTTTGATGGAACTCGATCTTTGCATCCGCTTCGGGGTCATCGTCCAGCCTGTTCTTGATGGTGTGCGACAGACTGTAGAGGATGTAGAACCCCCAGTAGAAGGAGAGGTTCCCGGCATGGCCGGGGAGCCGCGCCAGATACTCTTCCAGAAAGGCCCTGGTGGGGGGCTCGACCCGGGCGGGGTCGCCGGTGTTCTTGAATATGGCCATCCTGAGGAGATGGAGGAATTCAGCCATGTCTATGGCCGGGTCCCAGGGACAGCTCCTGTCCCAATCAATCACCGAGATGCCGTCACTTCCGACGAAGACATGGTCGTGCCGGAACCTGCCGTGAACCTGGACCAGCCGCCTTCTCTGCGGCAGCAGCTTGGCCAGCTCGGCCAGCTTCCGGTTCAGGTCCAACAGCCGCTCCCATTCCCGAGGGTGCTCCCCGACCGTCTTGATCATGCGGCTCGACAGCTTCAGCAGCTCGGCCGAGAAATCCCCCTCCCTGCCGACACGGACGGCGGAGCCGTGCAGCCTTGCCAGCCATCCGGCCGCCTTCCTGGCGCTCTCGACCAGACCGCAGCCGTTGGCAAAGATTTGCGAGGTCAACTCTTCCCCTGCCACTCCCCGCATTATCAGCAGCTTCTCGGCGGGCGAGTACGACAGCGGCTCGGGGATCCCGAACTGCTCCCCTCGGGCGCTCCCCTCGTCCCACAGCCCCTTGAGGACGGCGTAGCTGAGCGCTCCCGTATCATCCGAGTAGAGCTTGGCGAACACCCTGATACGGTCTCCGATCAGGTACTCCACCGTGACCCTTCCGGTGCCGATGTTCCGCACCAGGTTCGTCCTGACGACCGGGGCAGGCGAAAGAGACCCTGACAGCTCCGGGAGCAGCGGGCAGATTCTTTTCGCAATGAACTCCTCGCCCATTATCTCAGAGGTGCGCCTTTCCAGGGGAACCGCGGTCATCTCGTCATCTCCTCCGGGGCAATCAATGCCCGGCCGCAATCGGCAGCTCCAGCACCTGTTCCACCCTGTCCGCCTTGCTGAAGCGCTCGGCCTCATTGAGCAGCACGGTTATTATCTTCATACCCTCTCCCGGCAGGACGAAGGACATGTAGTAGATGTTCTGCAGGCATTTCCTGGCGGCAAACAGGCTCGTCCTGGCGGAAAAGGCGTCCCTTTCGGCAACGGCTGCCGCAGCCAGATATTCCTCCCAGAAGGCCCTGAGCCCCTGGTTGACGGGGCCCGGCGCAGCCATCAGAAAAGCCATGGCCCGCATCTGGGCGATTATGTAACCGAGGTCCCTGGCCGGATCGGATCTGCAAAATTTGTCAAAATCGACCACCGTGACATCGTCATTGTCGACGAATATGTTTTCGCACTGGAAATCCCCGTGCACCGGGGTCGGCGTCACGTTTGCAAAGGATGACAGCCTGGCCAGGATGATACCGGCCAATTCCTCCAGCCTCGGCAGAAAGAGGCGATGCTCCCTCCCACCCATCTCGTCCACGAATACCCTGATGGAGCTCTCCTCATCCTGATGCGGGGCAATCCCCTCGAAACCGGCGTCGAGATGATGCAGCTTGGCCAGCCAGCGGGCGACCGCCCTCATGCGGGCCAGGGCAACAGGGCCGCTCTGGTAGAGATTGTTGCGGAGCAGCATGCCGCGGGCTTTTCCCAGGGCCAGGAGCTTCAGGTCCTCCAGGTAGCTGAACGGCTCGGAAATCTTCAGCCTGCTCGAATGGTCGAAGCCATTCTCCCAGAGCATTCTCATGGTGGCATAGGTCTTCTTTCCCTCCGCAGCATCGGCATATCTTTTCAGGACCACCATCATCGGCCCCGCTTCCCGGCCGGCTTCGCCGGCAAGGACAAGTCGATAGGAAACCACCTGCCGGCTTCCCAGGCGGTTTCTCAGGACCCTCGGGCGGCATTTCTTCAGGATCGACCCTGGCGGGAAAAGCCAGGACAGCCTGGTCCGGAAGAAATCCGCCATGAGCTCCGGAGAAGTCAGAACTCCCATGGCCCTCCCCCTGGAGATCCCGGAACAGGCCAGAAGGTCGATACCCTCTTCCATATCTTCGGCTGGCGCAGAAGCGCCGCTTTGCTCTTCCATGTGGCTTGCCGCTCCATCTACAAATCTCATGGTCCGCCCGTCTGCTCCGTGCCGATCCAGATCGTGAAAGGGGCAGTGACCGGCCGGAGCCGGATGGTGCAGCCGTGCCCGAATTCCCGCGGCATCGCCTCACTGTCGAAGACCGTCCGCGCCGGATCTTCGAGCCTGACCCAGACCGACACCCCGTTGTTGGAAAAGCCCCGGCTGTCGGGAGCCGCATGCTCTTTCAGCAAGCCCCGGCCGGCCCGGAGCAGATGGGCATAATCCGGGGACAGACCGCAGTCGATGGCAAGATCGGCCAGGTTTCCCGGCAGTTGATAGGTCACTTCAATCTCATCGCTCCCCCGCACGAGCCGCAGGGATTTCTCCAGCCCTTCGGCCTGACTGTTCTCCTGCTTGTTGACCAGGATGGCCCGTGCCTCATCGCCGTGGTGCTCGGTTACGGCGGCCTCATAGCGGTCGTCCTCATAGCCCGCCTCGGCCAAGGCGCCGGGATGATTGGGCGGTACCCTCATGTATTTGTTCAGCTCCTCCAGCCAGTTCCAGTCATCGCTCGGGTTGCCGATCACCATTTTCCCCCCGGCGCCGCTGACGTTGAACAGATAAACCAGCCGGCCGCCGCAGGCCGGGGAGAATACCGCGAACAGCCGCTCGTTCTTGAGGATCAGCTCTTCCTGGCCGTCATTGTCGATGTCCTCCAGGCAGGCGCAGGCCGAGCCGTCCTTGTGCTTCATCCAGTATGCGGCTTCGGCAATGACCGCCGCATGGCGGCTGTGACTCGTTACCGCCTTGATCCAGGGGCTCGGTTCGATGGCCGAGGCCGCGTTGCCGTGCACCCCATAGGGAGGGGTGTGCCACGCCGTCTCCCAGCTTGAGGCGAGCAGGTGCTTCCCCGCCATCTCCAGCAGGTCTGGGTCCCCCCCCTTGGCGCTGATCTCCGCGACCTTCTCCTCGGTCCAGGCGTAATAACCCCGGTACAGCTTCCAGTTCGGGTCGAAGTACCACTTTTCATACCCTTCACCCGCGCCGAACTGGCGGCTCATCTCGAAATAGCTCCCCACCTCGATCGGCTTCTGGCAGGCGACGCAGGTGGTCGAAACCCACTGGTTCAGCTTGACCGGACGGACCCAGGGATTGCGGACCAGCCATTGCAGAAAGGCCTCGTACTGGGCCGGCCCCCCTTCATCCCAGCCGCAGCATCCGGAGCTTTTTTCCAGATCGTCACCGTAGATGGCGATGAGGGAACACTCGACCTGGGAATTCTTCTCGGCCAGCCAGCGAAACAGCTCATCCAGCCTTTCCAGGGAGCCGTTGTCGCGGGGGGGGATGTTCTGCCGCAGAAAGGAGGAGATCGGCAGGGCGGTGAGGCCGTTCCCCTGGACGATCCGGCAGGGATAGAAATCGGCGCAACTCCGCTCCAGCCCCTCATCGAACACCCGCCGTGACGGCATGCCATGCCTGGCGGGATAGAACAGGCGGTCATCGATCAGGACGTACTGATGCCCCTGGTTCAACAGATCCCCGTCGGTGAGGACCGGGGCGAGCCTCTTCGTGTCCCAGATCCGTTCCGGCGGCCAGAACACCTTCAGCTCCCGCGGCTCGGCCCCCAGCTGTTCGCGGTAGAGGCGGATACATTCGTTCAACTGCCTGAAATTGTGCTGGTAGTCGAAGAAACGCATGATGTTCTGGCCGTAACTGCTGCAGATGAAGTCCACCAGCCCTTGCTCCCTGAGAGCTCGCAGATGGTCGAGAAAATCGGGGCAATGCCAGAGGATCGTTTCGAAGAGGGTGCCGCTCAGGTGGAGGTTGAAGGGGATCTTGTACTCCTGGTGCAATTCGAGGATCTTGAGGTAGCCGGTGTGGCCCCCCCGGATCCCCAGGACATCATCCAGCCCCTCCCTGTTCCGGTAGCCGTTGGTGATGATGTATTGATTGGCATGATGGACGATGGCGAAATCTATGCAGCCCATGATTCGGGTGTCCCTTTTCCTGGTCGCGGTATCTTAAAGATACCGCGACTCAGGGCTTAGTCAATGGATGGCCGACTGCGGCACTTCCTCCGCTTCCCTTTCGAGGGAAGCCGGTGTATAATCGGTGCCGGTTACCCCGACGGGTAACGGGAGGTTACGGATGAAGATCGAGTGGCACGAATATCTTGCGGTAGGGGTGGCGGAGATCGACCAGCAGCACAGGCTCCTGTTCGACAAGTTCAACGCTTTTTTTGCGGCGTACGCGGAGGGGCGGGGGGAGGAGGAGGTGTCCAGGCTGTTCTGGTTTCTGAACGCCTATATTGCGACCCATTTCGCCGACGAGGAGCGCCTGCAGCAGGAGATCGGCTTTCCCGATTACCAGAGGCATCGGGAGCAGCACCTGGCGCTCACCCGCGAGGTTGCCGCGCTCAAGGAGCGCCTCGCGAGCGAGGGCCCGAGCCCGAGCCTGGTCTCCTCGGCGGGGCTGCTGATGACCGGCTGGCTGATCGAGCACATCTCCGTCATGGACAGGGCCATCGGCCGGTTCGTGAAGGAGCGGAAACAGGGGCAGGCAGGATGATGCCAAGATGAAAAAAGGCGGCCAATCGGCCGCCTTCACTGTTTCCACCCCGGTATTCACGCCGCGGGCCTCGGGTAATCCGGGTTCATCTGCCAGAGCGCCAGCGTCGCCCCGGTCGGATCGGTGATGACGCTGAACCAGCCGATGCCGGGTATCTCGGTGACCTCCTTGCAGATCGTCGCCCCGAGGGATCTGGCCTTTTCGGTGGCGGCGACCGCATCGGCCACCAGGACGTAGGCCAGCCAGGACGAAGGGGAATCGGGCATCGGGTTTTTCATCATGCCGCCTCCCGTCCCCTCACCCACCTTGATCAGGGTATAGTCCATCCCGGGGATGTCTTCCAGTTGCCAGTCAAACAATGCGGTATAGAATTTCCTCGCTGCGGCCACGTCGTTGGTCAGCAACTCTACATGCACGAACGGATTTGCCATCTCTCTCCCCTTTCTCACGTGCAATGGTGCTTCTTGGTCAATTATTGCGTTCGCGTTCCCGGCCTCGCTCCTCCTCTTTCCTCTGCCCTTCCCCCTTGCCCCGACCGGGCTCCTGCGACCTCTCCCTGTCCTGCATTCTTTGTTCCCGCCCTTGCGGCCCTGGCTCCTGCGGCTTCCCCCTCTCCTGCAATCGTTGTTCCCGGCCTTGCGGCCTTGGCGCCTGCTGCTCACGCTGTACGCCCCCTGGCTGCTCCCTCTGCTCCCTCTGCTCCCGGAACGCCGGTCCCCGTTGCTGTTGGGGCGGCGCCGGACGCTGGATCTCCTGCTGCCCCGGGCCTCTCATCCGGGGCTCTTCCTGCCTCCCCCGCTGAGCAGGTGCGGGCGCTCTCTGTTCTCCCCGCTGCTGAAAGTGCTGGCGGACCGCCCTGTCGCGCGGCTGGTAACGATAATGCTGGCGGTGCAGCGGCTGCTGCTGCTCCGCCCGGGGATACCGGTCTCCCGAATACCGCCGCTGATAGAGAGGGAGCGGGGCGCGCGCCGGAGCAGAGCCGCGCTTCCACCTGTCCCATCCTCTTCGATGCTGCTCCCATCCACGGCCCCAGTGCTCACCCCAGCGGGGCGGCGCATCCGGCCGCCACCCGCGGAAGTAGACGGGAGGCTGCCGGTAGTAGCGCACGGGGATACGCAGGATGAACAGCGGCACGACCTCCGGCGCCACAAGCGACCAGGGGCCGTTGTACCAGTAACTCGCGTACCAGTAATCGTCCAGGTAAACCCAGTACAGGCCGTCGTAGAAGAAATAGTTGGCAGCCAGCCGTGGCGCGTAGTAGACCGGGTAGCCCGGCACCGGTACGAGTTCCGGGTACACCGGCAGGTTGATCCCGATGCGCACGCTGGGCAACCCGATACCTATGCTCACCTGGGCCGAGACAGAAGTCACCGAGCACAACAGACACAGCACAATGATTCCGTAGCGTATTTTCCGCATTTTGTCCTCCATTTCGATATGCACGGTCGTGGGCAGTGCCTGTCGACGGAAAGCGACACCGGCCCCAGCTCTCGGTATTAACTGCCGGCAGGATAGTACGGTACGGGTGGTTACGTATCGTTTTGAGCAGATCAAGTCTATACCACGCTGCCCACCTGTCAATCAGGCGCAAGGTCGTCCATTGCAAAAAAACGCCGTGGAACCTTGTTCTGACTGGTTCCACGGCGTTATGGCGGTTAACGGGTTGCGGCAGTTGTTACAGGCTGGCGGCTATTTTATACTGAGCAGTTCAACCTCGAAGATGAGGGTCGCATTGGGCGGGACATCGCTGCCCGCGCCACGGGAACCGTAGGCAAGTTCAGGCGGGCAGACCAGCTTGGCCTTGCCGCCGACCTTCATCATCTGTACCCCCTCGGTCCAGCAGGGAATTACCCTGGACAGGGGAAAACTGATGGACTGATTACGTTTGTAGGAGCTGTCAAACTCCTTGCCGTTCGTCAGGGTGCCACGATAGTTGACTTCGACGGTGTCGGCGGCACTCGGCGACTTGCCTTTGCCATCCTTTACGGATAGGAAGACCATTCCGGATGAGGTCTTCACGGCTCCCTTTTCCTTGGCGGCCTTGTCGATGGCGCCGTTGCCTGCGGCAAAGGCCGGAACCGCGACAATAGTGGCAATGGCGGCAATGATAAGTTTCTTCATCTGAGCTCCTTATGGTGATGGAATCTAAATTCAACGGACGCTATCCTACCATTGGAAATTTGCTGCTGTCAACAGTAAGGCCCTCGTGGTGGACAGAGGTCGGGAAAGAGGGCGCAGCAGCCGACTCCGCCAAAGAAGAAAGCCACCTTACGGGTGGCCTTCTTGCTGCAAGCAATGCGACGGGAAACCCGTCATTTCCTATTCCCGGTCAAATGCTTTGTGGATGGTGTTTGTTACCGCCTTCGCCGCCGCCCTCAATTCGTGACAGCTGTTGCGAGTCACTGCCGAATCCAGACAAGCCTTGGCGTTGGCCGGTATTTCGTTTCCCTGTACCACAAGGTCAACACCGTCACCTTTCGTGATATGCAGTGATCCGGAATAATCAACCTTAAAATCATCCTTGTATTCGCATCTCATATAGCTCACCTCTTTTCATACCAATATTATCGCATATCATGAAATGATATTCAATATCAACATCATGGCAGACCGAGAAGTCATCTCCCCTTGCCGTTCTACCCGCTTCAACTATACTTCTCTCTGGGCACGAAGAAATGGCCGCCCGTGGCGTGACCTCCGCATCAGGGGGGGGGAAAGGAGTGACTATGGCCTACTGGCTCTTCAAGAGCGAACCGGGCTGCTTCTCCATCGAGGACCTGCGCAACCGGCCCGGCATGACCGAGCACTGGGACGGGGTGCGCAACTACCAGGCGCGCAACTACCTGCGTGATGCCGTCAAGCCCGGGGACCTGGTGCTGTTCTATCACAGCAACATCCCCGAGCCGGTGGTGGTCGGGATTGCCGAGGTCGTCCGCGGCGGGTACCCGGACTACACCGCATTCGACCCCGGCAGCGAGCATTTTGACCCGGGCTCATCCCCCGGCGCGCCGACCTGGTACATGGTGGACGTGCGCTACGTCGCCGCCATGCCACGGCCGGTGACGCTGGAGCAGATCAAGGGGAACCCGCTGCTGGCGGCCATGCCGCTGGTGAAGCGGAGCCGCCTCTCCATCCAGCCGGTGACCCCGGAAGAGTGGCGGACCATCCTTTCCATGGGGGCAATGAGCGACCGGTGACAGCGGCAGCGCTTTTTTGCGGCCAGGAGCCTGTAACATCTTCCCCCTCCCCATCCCTCCCCCTCCTGGGGAGGGTGTCAAGCTCCTCCCCCAAGCGGGGGGAGGTCGGGAGGGGGGTGAGAGGTTGTGAAATATATAGTGTTACATGGTACGAGGAGCCTGTCAGACTTGGAGAATAGCAGCCTGTCCCTCAACCAGTGCTGGCGCTGCAAGGATTCAGAAAGCAAAGCAGTCGCAGCCGATCCCCCAGAACCGGCCCTCTTTCGGTGACCAGACCTGCCGGTGCGTGTGGCAGGCGCACCCCTTATGAATCGCTGAGTCAGCCGCCGCCCCGCGGTGGTAGCCGCCATAGCTGGCAACCGGCGACCAGTCGGGACTCACCGGCGGCAGGGGGGGCGCCAGGGAGGCGAAATCGCCGCTGCCATGGACGATCCTTCCCCCCATGATGGTCAGCACCGCCTCGATCCCCTTGATCTCCTCCTCGGGGACGGTGAGGTAGTCCGCCGACAGCACCGCCAGGTCGGCGAACTGCCCCGTCGCAATCCCCCCCTTCTTGCCCTCGTCGCCGGAGAACCAGGAACTCCCCTCGGTGTAGAGCCTGAGCGCCGCGGTCCGGTCGAGGCGGTTCTTCTCTTCGTACAGCGGCAGACCTCCCGCGGTCCTGCCGCTCACCAGCCAGTAGAGGGAGACCCAGGGGTTGTAGCTCGAAACCCTCGTCGCGTCCGTTCCGGCGCCGACCGGGATCCCCAGCTCCAGCATCCGGGTGATGGGCGGGGTCCGCTTGGCCGCCTCGGCCCCGTAGCGGGCCACGAAGTATTCTCCCTGGAACGCCATCCGGTCCTGGATGGCAATCCCGCCGCCGAGGCGCCGCACCCGCT
>JAMPXD010000247.1 GCA_023701365.1 Geobacteraceae bacterium | reverse complement strand
TGGGGGAGGAGCTTGACACCCTCCCCAGGAGGGGGAGGGAGGGGAGGGGGAAGATGTTACAGGGTACTAGAAAAAGCAGTTCAACCCATTCCTCCCCCTGGTTCATCGCTCCAGGCCGTATTCCCTGATACGCCGGTCCAGTGTCGGCCGGGAAATGCCGAGAATCTTGGCGGCACGCTTCTTTTCATTGCCGGCAAAGGTGAGGATGTTCTCGATGTGCTCCCGCTCCACCTCCTGGAGCGGTTTGATCATCAGGGGAAGTCTCTCCCCCTCCCCTCCTTCTTCGAGGTGAAGCGACTCGGGGAGCAGCACATTGCCGGGAGAGAGGAGAACCGCCCGGCGCAGCGTATTTTCCAACTCCCGCACATTGCCCGGCCAGGAGTGCTCCTGGATGCGGTCCATGGTCTCCCGGGGAACGATCTCCACCCCCTTGCCCAGTTCATGGCGCATCTTTTCGAGCAGGAACCTGACCAGCAGGAGGATGTCCTCCTTGCGCTCGCGCAGCGGCGGCAGATCGATGGTCACCACCTTGAGGCGGTAATAGAGGTCCTTGCGAAATTCCCCGCTGGCCACCATGGCCGAGAGATTCTTGTTGGTGGCGGCGACGACGCGGACGTCGGCCTTGATGGTCTCGATTCCCCCTACCCGTTCGAATTCCCTCTCCTGGAGAAAACGGAGCAGTTTTACCTGGATCTCGGGGCTGGTCTCGGAGATCTCGTCAAGAAAGAGGGTGCCCCCCTGGGCCAATTCGAACTTGCCCGGCTTGGTCCGATAAGCCCCGGTGAAAGCCCCCTTTTCATGGCCGAACAGCTCGCTTTCGAGAATGGTGGGGGCGAGGGCGGAGCAGGCAACGGCGATGAAGGGCCGGTTTCGGAACTGGCTGTTGAAGTGCAGTGCCCGCGCCACCATCTCCTTGCCGGTGCCGCTCTCCCCCTGTATCAGCACAGTGGCCCCGGAGTCGGCCACGGCGCCGATGGTCTTATAGATTTCCTTCATGGCGCGGGAGCGTCCCACCATCATGTTCTGTTCGAAAGGGAGCTCGAAGGAGTCGAAGAAGGAGATGCCGTTGCGGGAGAGGTCACGCATCTCGAAGATTTTTTCGATGACCTCGTCCAGGTGATCAAGGTCGACCGGCTTGCCCAGGTGGTCGATGGCGCCGAGGCGAATGGCCTTGATCGCGGTCTGCATGTCGTCGTAGGCGGTGACCATGACTACCGGCAGCGCCGGACGCCTCTCCTTGATGCTGCCGAGGACCTCGAAACCGTCCATGCCGGTCAGCCGCAAATCGAGGAGCATCAGGTCTACCTCCTCCTGCAGCGCCATTTCGACGGCGTCGCGACCGTTGGCGGCGGTGAGGACGGCATACCCTTCTTCGCTGAGGTGCAGCTCCAGGGTGCGGCGGATGGCCTGGTCATCATCGGCTATCAGAATGGTTTTCATGACGGTACTTCTCCCTTCTCGGAAGGCCCTGTCAGAGGCAGGGTCACGGTAAAGGCGGCGCCCCGGCCCGGCTCGCTTTCGACGGTGACGGTGCCGCCGTGGCGAAGGACGATGGTCTGGAGGAGCGACAGCCCCAGCCCGCCACCCGAGGCCTTGGTGGTGAAGAATGGGTCGAACAGCTGCTCCCGCTTGTCCTGCGGGATGCCTCCGCCGCTGTCGCTGACCTGGATCAGCGCCATGCCGTCCCTGCTGCAGGCGGTCATGGTCAGCCGCCTCTCGCCGGGGATATCCGCCATGGCTTCGATGGCGTTCAGGACGAGGTTGAGCAGCACCTGATGGATCTGCTCCGGGTCGCAGACAAGATGCAGCGGCGATTCGATGCGGATCTCGGTCCGGATTCGCTGTTCCTCCAGCCGCTGGGACATGAGCTGAATCAGCCGTCCCGCGATCTCTCCCAGTTCGGCGGACTGGAGCCGCAGCGGGCGAGCACGCGCGAAATCGAGGACATCCTTGAGCAGGCGATTGAGGCGCTTTATCTCCCCTTCGACTATGGCGAAGTTTTCCCGGAGGGTGCCGGCGGGCTCTATTTTTTTCCGGATCATCTGCATGTTCATCTGGATCGCCGAGAGCGGGTTGCGGATTTCATGGGCAAGGCCGAGGGCCAGGTGTCCCACGGCGGCCACTTTCTTGGCCACCAGCAACTCGTCGAAGGTCGATTCGAGCCGGGAGTTAGCTTCGCTGAGGGCCCGGGTGTGGCGGCCGACCTGCGCCGAAAGGAGCCGGTTCCAGTTGAAGAGAAGCCCGAGCAGCAGCGTGGCGCCCCCCAGGATCGTCACCAACAGGGTGGTGGCGAAGGTCTCCTGCCGTTGCAGGAAGGCGGATAACAGCGCCTCCACCTCCCTCTCCGGGGTGGCGACACCCAGTGTCCAGAGCTGATTCTCTATCCGGATCGGATGATAGCTGACCAGTTTGCGCACCTGGCGACCCGAACCATCCGGATCTTCGAAATCATACCAGCCGCTGCCCGGCTTTCCGTCTCCCATGGATAACAGAAGATTGTAAAGACGCGGCCACTGGGGCAGAAACGCCGCTTCGAAGCTGCGTCCCGCAAGCTTCCCGTTAGGATCGACGAGGACGGTCCTGTTACTGACATCCGCGAGCCAGGCATGGCCATGCTTGCCGATGCGGATGGAGAGGATGTGCTGGCGCGCCAGCTCGTCGAAGTTGAGCGTGCAGATAACGACCCCGAGAAATTTCCCCCCCGGTCCGTAGATCCCTTCGGCAACGATAAGGGCCTTGTCTCCGCGCCGCGCCCCCCCCTCCATGCGCATGAACGGGGAGAGGTACATCTGCCCCGGTTTTCCCTTTTCCCGCGCCCAGCGATAATAATCGCGCCAGGCGTAGCTGCGTCCCAGGGTGAAAGGATCGCCCGGTTCTATGGCGACGGCGGTCCCTCGCCGGTCAAAGACCACCATGTCTATGACCGGGGTATCGGCGAGGGAGCCATAGATCTTCTTCAGGCTATCCCTCACCTCCGCGGCCCGTTGCCGGGTAACCTCCCGTTCCTCGAAAAGGCTCACGACCAGGTCGAGGTTACGATGGAAGGTGGCGAACATCTCATCGATGGTGTGGGAGGCCAACTCGGCCACCAGGTATTGCTGCCGGTTGTATTGCTCGAAGAAGCGGTCCCGGGCTTCGGCGCGAACTGCCTTGGTTGTGTGCTGAATCCAGAGGAGTGCGCCGATGGCGTTGGTGACAATAAACACCAGGGCAATCAAAAACTTGTGTTTGCGCAGAAAGGTCATCATATGGAAAATTCCCGCGCCCAGTTGCCCCTCACCGCAAAACTCCGTGATGATCTTCAGATACTCCCAAAAAACTCCCTCCCCTTCAAGGGGAGGGTTGGGGTGGGGATGGGTTTCCCGGCTACAAAACACCCCATCCCCCTCCTGGCCTCCCCCTTGAAGGGGGAGGAAGCGAATGGCTGAAGATCGACGCTAATCGGAATCATAAATGCAGCAGCCTGGCGGCATTGCCGCCAAGGATGTTCTCCACGCCGTCAGCCGGCAAAGGGAGCTCGGAAATAGCCTCCATGTTGCGCCTGATCAGGGGCATTCCCGGCCAGTCGCTGCCGAAGATCACCTTATCCGTATTGCGGCCCAGTTCTGGGAAATAGGTCAGCAACTTGGCGGGGGGGAGACCGGAGATTTCCATATAGAGATTGGCGTGCAGCCTGGAGAGGAAAAAGGCCCGGTCATACCAGAACCCCCGCCCCGAATGGGCCATGACCAGGTTCAGCCGGGGGAAATCTGCGGCCACATCATCCAGATGCAGCGGATCGCCGTACTTCAGCCGGGCCCCCTTGAAAACCGAGGAGCCGGTATGGATCAGGACGGGAATGCCCAGGTCCTGGGCGGCCTGGTACAGGGGGTAGATCCTCGGGTCGTTGAGATAGTAATGCTGGTAGGTGGGATAGAGCTTCACCCCGCGGAACCCCTCATCCTCCACTTTACGGCGCAGCTCGTCCCCCAGATCCGTGAACAGGTGGGGATTGATGTCGCAGAAGGGGATCAGCCGGGGCCTCCCCTGGCAGAATGCGCGCACCTGCTCGTTGGTGCAGATGCCGGTGGTGATATGGCTCAACTCCGCGAGGATGCAGGCATAGTCAACACCCTCGGCCGACAGGAGCTCTTCGAAGGCTCCCGGGTCATTGTAGCGGGTTATGTACTCCTCGTACCCCGCGGGAAAGGATTGCTTCATCCACTCCGTCACCCATGGCCGATGATAGGTGTAGAGTCCCAGGTGGACGTGAAAATCGATCCGCAGCTTGTGCGATTTCCTATCTGCAATCTGAGGCATCATTTCCCCCATCCGCCAGCATCAGGTATTTATGTATTAAAGTACCTTTTTACCTTATTTGCTGTCAAGGAGATATTGCCGGGAGCCTCGCCAAGCTGAGCTGCTGAAAATAAAACGGGCGGCGGTTGCAAACGCCGCCCGTATCGGGTCATCTCACTTCATGGAAGCTCAGTCGTCATGCAATCAACCTAGAAAAAGCATTTGCACACGGATAAAATCTGATTTGAACGGATTTTCACGGATTTAAACCTTT
>JAMPXD010000246.1 GCA_023701365.1 Geobacteraceae bacterium | reverse complement strand
CCCACCCCGTCCTGGGCCCCCCCCTCGACCCGGATGGCGATCCGGGGGATGGTGAAGGCCCCCAGGCCGTTGCCCGGAATGGAGTCGCGGTGGAAGTGGAGGAGCGCCTCGCACTCCGGGGCGAACCTCCCCTCCCGCCAGCCGCGGACCATGGTGCCGGCCAGGTGGGTGCCGATGGCGCGGTCCGAGCTGGTGGCGCTGTCGTCGTCGTAGCGGACCCGCTCCTCCCCCTTGGCGAAGGCGTCGGCCACCAGCCCGGAGATCAGGGAGGTGAGGTAGTTCAACGGCTTCCTGATGATCCGCACCTCGCTCTCCAGCTGCGGCATGGCGACGGCCGCGGGCGGGGCGAGGAGGTCGGCGAGGTCGAGCCGGTCGGTCCCGCGTGCCTGGGCGAGGAACTCCGCGCGCCCGACCAGGTCGCGGGTCCGGCGGAAGCCGAGCTTGGCGGTGAGGATCCTGATCTCTCGCGCCATCCCCCGGAAGAAGGTGGTCTGGTAGATCACCCCGTTCTCCAGGACCCGCGGCACGAACCGCTTCAGCCCCCGGGCCTCGGCCTCCTCGACGGTCTCGATCTGGGTGGCGATCCCGACGTGGCAGGTCCCCAGGTGGCAGCCGCGGCAGGCGGTGCAGCCGATGATCACCATCGCCATGGTGCCGAAGCCGACCCGGTTCGCCCCGAGCAGCATCAGCTTGACCACGTCCCGGCCGGTGCGGGCGCCGCCGTCGGCCCAGAGCTCGACCCGGTCGCGCATCCCCGCCTCGGTCAAGGCCCGGTGCGCCTCGCGCACCCCGATCTCGGCGGGAAGGCCGACGAACTTGATCGCGTGCTTGCGCGCCGCGCCGGTGCCGCCGTCGTAGCCGCTGATGGTGATGATGTCGGCCCCGGCCTTGGCGATCCCCAGGGCGATGGTGCCGATCCCCGCCACCGCCGGCGCCTTGACCGAGATCCGGGCGGTCGGGTTGGCGGTGCGCAGCTCCTCGATGATCTGGGCCAGGTCCTCGATGGAGTAGATGTCGTGGTTGTTGGAGGGGGAGATCAGCGCCACCCCGGGGGTGGCGTGGCGGGCCGCGGCGATCTTCCCGGTCACCTTGAACCCCGGCAGGTGCCCCCCCTCCCCCGGCTTCGCCCCCTGGCCGACCTTGATCTCCAGGAAGTCGGCCGAGTTGAGGAACTCCATGTTCACCCCGAACCGTCCCGAGGCGATCTGCTGGCCGCGGTTATGCCGGTACTTCCCGAGCATGTCGGCAATCTCCCCCCCCTCGCCGTTCATGCAGACGATGTTGAGGCGGCGGGCCGCCTCGGCGTAGATCCGGAACGGGGTCTCCCCCTGGGAGCCGAAGCTCATGGCGGAGATCAGGATCGGCAGGTCGTGCCCCGCCACCGTGGTGTCCACCTCCTCCGGATCGACGGAGAGCTCCTCGGTGAAACGGAAGTCGAGCAGATGGCGGAGCGCCAGCGGGTTGTCCCCCTCCAGCTGCTGGATCAGCCGGGACAGGTCGGCGTAGCTCTCCTCCATCTTCGCCACCTGCCCCACCATTTTCCAGATGCGCGGGTAGATGCGGAACTGGGCCGGCACCGGCTGCTTCTCCCTGCTCCGCGCCACCGCGGCGCGCCCCCTGTTCTCCTGCTCCAGCCGCTCCAGGGTCAGCCCGCCGCTGGCCGAGCCGCAGAAATTGGGGGTCTCGCAGATCTCCGCCAGCTCCGGGGCGAGGCCGATGGAGGCGAAATACTTGCCGTAGCCGCCGATCTCGTGGGTGCCCATGGTGGAGATCACCTTCTCCAGCCCCTTCCCCAGCACCGAGAGGAGGTTGGCCACCCCCCCTTCCAGGCTCGCGGCCTGCTCCCAGACCAGGTAGGGGCAGAGGGCGTCGGCCCCCATGCCGAGGGCGAAGATCAGGTCATGGAGGTTTCGCAGCGCCCCGGAGCGGACCACGATCGAGGCGCGCCGACGCAGGCTCTCGCCGCCGTTCGTGGCGGTCTCTTTGAGCGCCTTGTGGAGCACCGCCACCACCAGGTAGGGGTCGAGAAAGCTGCGGGCCGGGGCGAACGCGGCGCCGTCATCCAGGAGGAGCAGGCGCGCCCCGCGCCGGACCGCGCCGACCGCCTCGGCGGTGAGCCTATCCAGGGCCTCCCGGAGTGTTTCGTTGCGCCCCATGGTGCAGGAGAGGAGGCGGCTTCGCCCCCGGCCGAAGCGGGCGAGCAGGGCCTCCAGGGTGGAGCTGCCAAAGGCGGCGGCGACCGCGGCCTCATCCGCCAGGGGTCCGCCGCGCCCCCCCCCGAGCAGGAGCGGCAGCGCCAGCTCCACCGCCGGCTGCACCGGTCCGCGCAGGGCGGGGCGGGGGCCGAGGTAGACCCGGGTGGAGAAATGCTCCGCCTCCCGCTCCCGGTCGATGGCCGGGTTGGTCACCACCGCCACCTGCTCCTTGAAATAGTCGGAGAGGTTCTGGCGCGACAGCGAGAGGGGGGCCAGCGGCCCGTCGTAGCCGAGCGAGGCGATCGGCTCCTGGCCGCTGCGGGCCATCTCCCGCAGGTTCTGCAGGTCGCTCGACTTCCAGGCGAGCGCCGCGAGGAGGTTGTCGGTCTGGAAACGGCTGCTGCGCTGCCACTCCTGTAGGGGCAATTCATGAATTGCCCCTACGCCATCCATCTTCACCAGGCTCCGCGCCTGCGCCGCCAGGTTGGTCCTCTTGCGGAACAGCGCCAGCACCTCGCGGCGCAGCTCATGGTGCTCCAGGACAAGCGGCTCACCGCCGGCAACCAGCCGCACCCCCACCTTCTCCCCCGGCGCCAGCGGCTTCGGATCGGCCGCGATCTCCTCGTGGGGGACCACCCCCAGCTCCGAGGAGGCGAACAGCTCCCGGTCGGTCTCCCCGACCCAGAGCGGGCGCAGCCCCATGGCATCGACGCTGAAGACGCAGAGGTCGCCGTGGCGGGCGATGATGGCGGCCGGCCCTTGGGCGCTCGCCTTGAGGAAGCGCCGGAACCAGCCGTACATCGCCTGCAGCTCCGGCGGCTGCCGGTCCATGGCGCTGAAGATCGGGGGGAAGACCAGCTCCATCGCCTCGAACAGGGTCAGCCCGTAGCGGCAGATCAGCCCCTCCAGGGTCCGGTTCAGGTCCTGGGAGTCGCTCCCGCCGAAGGGGAGGGGAATCCCCATCATCCGCGCCTCCTCCCGGAGCCGGGCGATGGTGTTGATCTCGCCGTTGTGGCCCAGCAGCGAGAACGGCTGGGCGCGCAGCACCGTCGGCAGGGTGTTGGTGGAGTAGCGGCTGTGGCCGATGGTGACGGAGGAGAGGAACTCGCGCCGCTTCAGCTCCGGGTAGTAGCGGGGGAGGAGCTCCGGGGCGCCGTGCACCTTGTAGGCCGCCACCTCGGTGGCGAGGGAGGCGACGTGGACCGGCAGCTCCCGCTCCAGCTCCACCTGGAGGTCGTAGAGGCGGCAGGCCGCCTTCGCCGGCTCCGGGCAGAGCAGGGCCACCTGCCAGAACAGCGGCTCGGCGGCCCGGGCCCGGCTGGCGAGGACCTCGCTCCGCACCGGCGCCGGCCGCTCCACCAGCACCTCCAGGCCGGCCTCCCGGCTCCGCCGGAGGATGGCGCCCTGTAGCTCGGGGTGCCGGGCCAGGTCGGCCCGGTCGATGAGGAGATGGCCGACCGCGAAACCGGGGGCATCGGCCAGCCCGGGCGGATGGCCGGCCCCGGCCAGGATCTCGGCCCAGAGCTGGCGGGGGATGTCGGTCAGGATGCCGCAGCCGTCCCCCTCGCCGTTGATCTCCCCGGCCCGGTGCCCCATCTTGATCAGCGCCTCGATGGTCCGCTGCACGTTGCCGTGGGTCGGCCGCCCCGCCTTGTTGATGTAGCAGATGATGGCGCAGGCGTCCCTTTCAGCGGGGACCAGGCCGGAAGGGTCATGGTGAGGCGTACGCATGGGGACTCCTTGCGGATTGGTTACGGTAGTTCTACTTTGTTGCATTGCCACCTTCGCCCCATCCCCACCCTGGCCCTCCCCTTGAAGGGGAGGGAAATTTCACGCTCCTCCCCCTTCAAGGGGGAGGTTGGGAGGGGGATGGGGTGGGGAAAAGGCACGGTGATGAAATGTGATGAAGTTGAACTAGGCTCTGTTTATTTATAGCAGAGGAGAGCGAAGAGGCAAGGCGGGAAGATGGCCGGCAGGTCGTTGGACGCAGAGCAGGGCGAAAAAATCGGATAGAAAGGTTTTGCCAACCGGGCGCGAGATTTCGGCCAGATCGTCGCCGGCCCGGAGAAGCTTCGCTGAGGCGTAGCAGCGCTACGTCGAAGCGGGGCTTCGAGGACACGGCGGCGAGATGGTCGGAAGACCGCGCCCGCCCTTGTACTCCATGAGCAAAGTATTACAGCATATCCACCGGATCGACATCGATGGCGAGCCGCACCGTCGCCGGCAGCCGCACCTGACCGCGAAACGCCGCCAGCAGCCGGTGCAGGTCGGCGCGGCCGGCGGCCTTCAGGAGGATCTGGCGGCGGAACCGGCCGCGGATCTTGCCGAGCGGCGGGACCACCGGGCCGAGGATCTCGACCCTGCTCCTG
>JAMPXD010000245.1 GCA_023701365.1 Geobacteraceae bacterium | reverse complement strand
TCGCCGAGGTCGGCAAGGCCTGGGGGGGGCTCGACATCCTGATCCATTCCATCGCCTTCGCCAACAGGGAAGAACTGAAGGGGTCATTCCTCAACACCAGCAGGGAAGGGTTTGCCATGGCGATGGACATCAGCGCCTACTCGCTGATCGCCCTCATGAAGGAGGCGGCCCCCCTCATGGCGGGACGTGGGGGGAGCGTGGTCACCATGTCCTACTACGGCGGGCAGAAGGTGTTCCCGAACTATAACGTGATGGGAGTGGCCAAGGCGGCCCTTGAAGCGAGCGTCCGCTATCTGGCCGAGTCGGTGGGGCCGGACGGGATCAGGGTGAATGCCATCTCCGCCGGACCGTTGAAGACCCTCGCCGCGGCCGGGGTGGGTGGGTTCAACCAGATCGCCGGCCATGTGGCGGAGAAGGCGCCGTTGCGCCGCAACATCAGCCAGGAAGAGGTGGCGGGCGCCGCCCTTTACCTGTGCAGCTCACTTGCCAGCGGCGTCACCGGCGAGATCCATTTCGTGGATGGCGGTTACAACATCATCGGACTGTGAAAAAACCGGCGCAAGTCGCAGGGCTCACGGCGAAGGGGCAAAGCCTTCAGCCCTTTGCCCTTAGCCATATGCCCGCCTTTAACCCTACAGCGACTCCTTGACCTTCAGCAGCAGCTCAGCAGGCTGGACCGGCTTGGAGATCAGCCTTGTCCCTTCCGCGAGGGCGTCTTTCCAGTCGATTACATCGTGGGTATAGCCGCTGATGAACAGCGCCTTGACGTCAGGCCTCAGCCTGGCGATTTCTTCATAGACCTGTCTGCCGTTCTTGCGGGGCATGATGACGTCGAGCAGGGCAAGCCTGATGCTGTCTCTGTGAGCGCTGAATTTCCGTACCGCCTCTTCGCCGTTTGACGCCTCGATGACAGCATAGCCGTTCGTTTCCAGCACCCCCTTCAGAAGGGCCATGACGGCGGGGTCGTCTTCAGCTACCAGGATCATCTCCGCGTTCCCCCGGGGCATGGGCGGGGTCTTCACCTGCCGTTCCTCCGTGAGCCGTTCGACCAGCGGCAGGTATATCCTGAATGAGGTCCCTCTGCCGGGTTCGGTATCGACCTCGATGATCCCGTCATGCTGCTTGACGATCCCGTACACCATGGAGAGCCCGAGCCCCGTACCCCTTCCCACCTCCTTCGTGGTGAAGAAGGGATCAAATATCCTCTCCCTGACTTCTTCGGTCATGCCGACACCGTTGTCGTTCACCGTGATCACCGCATAGTCCCCCCCTTTTTCCTGTTCGTGCAGCCTGACGAACTCGTCTTCCAGCGTGACTACCCCGGTCTTGATGGCTATCGTCCCCCCCTGCGGCATCGCGTCCCGGGCGTTTGTCACGAGATTGATCAGTACCTGGTCCAGTTGTCCCGGATCTGCCATGACGACCTGGTCCGCCGCATCTAGCTGCAAGCGCAGCTCGACGTCCTCGGTGATCAGCCGGGCGAGCATCTTCTCCAGGTTTCTGATGGTTTCGTCCAGGTCCATCGGCCTGGGACTTATGACCTGCTTTCTGCTGTAGGCCAGGAGCCGCTGGGTCAGGGTGGCCGCCCTTTCTCCCGACAGGACGATCTGATCGGCATACGACCACAGTTTGTCTCCTTCATCGAGTCCGAGCTTGATCAACGCCCCATATCCGTTGATGACCGTCAGCATGTTGTTGAAGTCATGGGCGACCCCTCCCGCCAGGGTGCCGATCGCCTCCATCTTCTGGGAGTGCCGGAGCTGCTCCGCCAGCTCTTCCTTTTCCGCCTCCCTGTTCTTGAGAGATTCGACCATCTTGTTGAAGGCTGCGGCGAGATTCCCAATTTCATCGCCGGTTTCGACGGCGATTTCCTTATACTCCCTCCCCATGCCGAATGCATTGACCCCTTCCGTCAGTCTGTTGAGGGGTCTCGTGACCTTCTTGGCGAAGAGGTAGGCAATCACCGAACCGATGATCAGGAAGATCAACCCGATCAGGATGCTGTCGAACAGCAACGCCTGCATGCTCTTGCGCAGGCCCTGGCCATCGAGCACCAGCCTGACGAAGCCGATGACCTGCTCGCTCTCCCGCGGCGGCCCAGCATCGAAATAGACGGCATCCTCCGGCGCTGCGCGGGACCGGAGCGCCACCTGCCGCCAGAACACGAAATTGCCGTTGTTCCTGGAATGTAGCGACGGGGTGGATTCATTCAGCACTGCCCCGATCCCGGCATCCCATTTTTCAGGACCCCCGGGTTGGCCGCTGCCGCTCCGGTTCCTTGACGCCAGTATTTTCCCGTCGTTGCCGTACAGGACAACCGACAGCACCTCCCGGTTTTCCATGATGCCGTCGATGGGTGGGGCGAGCAGGGCAACATTCTCGGTGAACAGGCCCAGCCTCACTGTGTGGGCGAGAAGGGTGGTCAGAAGCTCCCCTTTGCTCTCGGTCTTTTCCGTCAGCGACCTGCTCTGATAACGGAAGAAGAAGGCGGTGAAGGCGAGTGTGACGATGATGATCAGGGCCGAAAAGATCAGAAAGATCCTGGCGCTGAAATGTTCCCTGAGGTATGCAGTCAGGCTGGGGTGCTTCATGTTCATATGTATCCCGAAACTATTTGATTGTCCTGGCGTGTTTGAGCAGGGCACGGTCTATGGTTATCCCGAGCTTTTTCGCAACGATCAGGTTGACGGTCAGGATGCCCCCGCGCGCGTCCGCTTTGTCGATGCTTTTCACATCTCCGCCTGCCAGGATGCTGTTTGCCATCTCACCGGCCTGTCTCCCCGCTTCCGTCGCATCCACCTCCAGCGACAGCAGCGCTCCCTTTTCCGCATATTTGTCCGAAAAGGTGAGGACCGGAATCCTGTTTTCGATGGTGGAGAGGAGCAGGAGATCGATGGTCCCGGGGTTGACGACCGTCGTATCGGGGAGCAGCCAGAGAGCGTGGACCTTCCCTGTCATGGCGTCGATGGCGGCAGCGGCTTCCCTGGGACTGTGCACTTCCTTTGCCATCAGCTCGATACCCATTGCCGAGGCGGCGCGCTGCGCCTTGCTGACGAAGGCGCCTGATTTGCCCGGGTCGAACAGCAGTCCGAGTTTTCTGGCATGGGGGAGGACCTTCCGCAGGGTGGCGAGCTGCTTCTCCGGCTGGATGCTCAGGCTGACTCCGGTGATGTTGCCGCTGTCGTGGACCAATGACTGGGGATTCAGCACCATGAGATAGACGATCGGCACGTCCCTGATCCCCTTCACCTTTACGAGGGCATCCATGCCGATGGCGAGAACGAGCTCCGGTTTCTCCTTTTGCACTTTTCTGGCAATGTCCGCTTCAGTCAGTCCCTGGCTGACGAGTGTATTCGTTTTGCCATTGCAGACAGACCTGAATCCCTGCAACGCCTCATCGTAAGGTTTTATCTGCAGGCTCTGGACAACCAGAAGGTCACCTGTGGCGGCGTTTGGGACCAGTAAAAAGAGCAGAAGCGCTATCAGAGGGGAAAATTTTATCATAACTTTTCGGAAACCGTGATAGACAAAGGAACAATTGGTTTCTATAATTGTATCTGCCGATTAAACGTCGTTCCGGGGGTAAGGGGCCGCAACGGTTTTCGCCGGAGCAACGGTAGATCGGGACAAAACCCTGAGCTTAATTCTCTCCCGATATGGGGATATTGTCAATGGTGTAACGCCGGAAAGGACCGAACGTGATTGGATGTTTCGGAAAAGCGGCAATCTGCGCTTCTCTGCTGGCAGCCCCCCTTTGCTGCGCCGCGCCGGCTTCGGCCCAGTCCGCCGAGGAGATGGACATCCTCCAGATGATCTACCGGGACAAGGACCTGGTGGTTACCGCTACCCGCTCTGCCAAGCCGGTTTCCCAGGTGGCGGAGAACGTCACGGTCATCACCGCCGAAGAGATCGAGGCGCTCAACGCCCACACCCTGACCGACGTCCTCTACCACGTCACCGGCGTGCAGATCGACATCCGGGGTGGGCCCGGCTCCGCCACCAACGCCTACATCCAGGGCTCCGACCCGCGCCACGTCCAGGTCATGGTGGACGGGGTCTCCCTCAACAACCTCGCCGACAACTTCGCCGACATCGGCGCCTTTCCGGTCCAGCAGATAGAGCGGGTCGAGATCGTCAAGGGACCCGCCTCATCCGCCTGGGGCTCTGCGCTCGGGGGGATCATCAACGTCATCACCAAGTCGGCCGACCCGAAAAGGAGCTTCGGCGGGACGGTCTCGGCCTCGATCGGCGAAAGGGCGACCGGCGACTTCCGGGCGGACGCCTCAGGAACGGCCGGCCGCCTCGGTTACTACCTCTACGGCGGCGGGCTCACGTCTGACGGCCTGACCCGCAATACCCCGGCCGATTTCGGCAATTTCTACGGAAAGCTTCAGCTGCACGCCAGCGAGCAGCTCCAGCTGCAGTATACCCTGGGCTATACCAGGGGATCGCGGGGAGCCGGGGAGGCACCGGCATTCGATCGGTCTTTCAAGAACAACGTCGAGTATCTCTTTTCCACGCTCGCGCTGAACTATGCGATAACGGATCACCTGGAGCTGAACCTTTCGG
>JAMPXD010000042.1 GCA_023701365.1 Geobacteraceae bacterium | reverse complement strand
TACGCAATTTCTGAAAGAGGGGGGTAAAGGCTTGATGGGTGGGGGAAGGCGGGGGCCGTCAACAGAGTTTACGTTGTCAACTTTGTTGACGCTCGGCTGGCGGGTCGTGTCCGGTGCAGTGCAGTGCCCAAGTACACCACAAAAAAGGCGGCGCTTCGCAGCACCGCCTTTTTCCTGTTTCCTTCGGTAACCTCTCCCTATTCGGCCAGGAGCTTCTTGATCAGCGCCTCCATGGACCGTGCCATCTCGTCGCTGTAGCCCATGTACTTCTCGGCGATGACCCCCTTCTTGCTGATCACGAATATGGTGGGGATGGAGCGGAGACCGTAATCGGTGAGGAGATTTTCGCCGGCCAGGGCAACCGGGTAGTTGATCTTTTTCGCGGCGATGAATTCCTTGACCACCGGGTCGCCGTCCTCATCCGCACTCAGCCCGAGGATCTGCAGCCCCTCCTTGCCGTATTTGCGGTTCAGCTCGATGAAGTGGGGGATCGACTCCTGGCAGGGGCGACACCAGGTGGCGAAGAAGTCGATGACCAGCACGTACCCTTGGTAGTTGGCGAGGGTGATGTTCTGTCCGGAGGTGGAGACGACCTTGATCGGGGGGGCCGGGTCTCCCTTCTTGACGATGGCGAAGGCGGGCAGGGGAAAGGCCAGCGCCAGCAGCACCGCCACGACCAGGGAGGTCTTGAGCAGATTTCCGAAAAACCTCATGAATCTTCCTTTCAGGCTAGAGCGCCTTCTTGATCAGCGCCTCGAGCTGCGCCTTGGGCACGGCCCCCACAACCTGGTCAACCACCTTGCCGTCCTTGAAGAGAATGACCGTGGGAATCCCGCGCACCCCGTATTTGCCGGGGATGCCGGGGTTGTCGTCAACGTTCACCTTGCCCACCTTGATCTTGCCGTCGTAATCGTCGGCGATGGCGTCGATCACCGGGGCAATGGCCTTGCAGGGGGCGCACCAGGTGGCCCAGAAGTCGACCAGCACGGGAAGCCCCGCCTGCAATACCTCCGTCTCGAAATTATCGTCGCCGAATGTGAAAACCTTTTCGCTGGCCATGGCAGATATCTCCTTTTAGATCATTAAATTAGATATGGAAATTGCGATAAAGTATAACGCAATGCCCAAAAAAATCAAGGAGTAATTGGGCGCGGCGTCCTTCCCCTCCGGCTCCCGCGGGAGGTGCGGCACCCTTGATTAAATTCACGATACGGTATAAAGTCTTCCGAGTTCCGTGTGCGCCTGCCGGTTATGGAAAAAGGAATTTAGTCCATGCGTTATTTCCCGATAAATCTGGATATCCGCGACAAGCCGGTTGTGCTGGTCGGCGGGGGCGCCGTGGCCGCCCGCAAATGCCTGGCCCTGCTCGCTGCCGGGGCCAGGGTCACGGTGATCGCCCCGGAACTCGACCAGGGCCTGGGGGAGCTGCGTACACAGGGGGAGATCCGCCACCTGGCGCGGCAGTTCGCCCCGGGGGACCTGGCCGGGGCCTTTCTCGCCCTTGCCGTCACCGACAGCGCCGAGGTCAACGCGGCCGTAGCCGGGGAAGCGAGTGCCCGCGGCATCCTGGCCGATATCGCCGACGCCCCGGAGCTGGGGGCATTCACCCTGCCGGCGCTGCTGCGAAGGGGAGACCTCCTGATCGCCGTCTCCACCGGCGGCAAATCGCCGGCCCTGGCGCGCCGGATTCGCCGGGAGCTGGAGGAGCGCTACGGCCCGGAATATGGAACAGCCGTCATGCTGCTGGGGAAACTGCGCGAAAAGCTGTTGACTGAAAAGGGTAACAGCGCTTACAATAAGGAGCTTTTCAACGAGCTTGTCGACCACGACCTGCCGGCCCTGATCAGAAACCACTCCACCGCCGAGATAGACCACCTGCTCACGAAGATTTTCGGTCCGGGCTTCACCCTGTCCGGGCTGGGAGTGGCAGAAAAGGACACTGAATGAACGCCCTGCTCTTCTACAGCACCCTAGGCCTCTATGCCATTGCCACCGCCGCCTACCTCGCCTATCTCCTGAAGCCGCAGCCTCCGCTCGGGCGGGCCGCCCGCTGGCTGATCACCTCCGGCTTCGTGCTCCACGCCCTGTTCACGCTCTCCCGCTACCTGGAGGCGGGCCACACCCCGATCACCAACCTCCACGAATCGCTCTCCTTCTTCAGCCTCGCCGTCGTCGGCGTCTTCATCGCCTTCGAGCGCAGATACAAGGTGTTGATCCTCGGTTCCTTCGTCACCCCCCTGGCGCTCCTCCTGATGCTCGCCTCCAGCATCTACCCCTCGAACATCCCGGAGCTGCCACCGGCCCTGAAGAGCAACTGGCTGCTGGTCCACTCGTCGCTCGCCTTCGTGAGCTACGCCACCTTCGCGGTCGCCTTCGGCGCCGCCATCATGTACCTGATCCAGGAGCATTTCCTGAAGAAGAAGCGGCTCGGGGCGCTCTACCAGAAGCTCCCCTCCCTCGACGTCCTGGACGAGATCAACTACCGCTGCCTCACCTTCGGCTTCCCGCTCCTGACCATCGCCATCATCACCGGCGCCATCTGGGCCGAAACCGCCTGGGGCACCTACTGGAGCTGGGACCCGAAGGAGACCTGGTCGCTGATCACCTGGTTCATATACGCGGCCCTCCTGCACGGCAGGCTCACCACCGGCTGGCGCGGCAAGAAGGCGGCGATCCTGGCGATCGTCGGCTTCGGCATCCTCCTCTTCACCTTCCTGGGGGTGAACCTCCTTCCGAGTGAATCACAGCACAGCTACGACCGGCTGCTCGGAGGCGTCGACAAATGAACCAGGGGTCAGGTCTTGACATTTGACAAGATCATTTGCCTGTCAAATGTCAAGACCTGATCCCTCTGAAAGAGGCACATACGGATGAACATTGTAGTGGTGGGGCTCTCCCACAAGACAGCCTCGGTGGATATCCGGGAGAAGGTCGCCTTCGCCCCGAACCATATGGAAAAACCGCTGCAGGAGCTGGTGGCGCTCCCCGACATCACCGAGGGGGTGATCGTCTCGACCTGCAACCGGGTGGAGATCTACGCCACCACCCACGACGTGGCCGGCGGGATGGCCCGGCTGAAACGCTTCCTGGCCGATTACCACACGATCCCCCTGGAGACGCTGGAGCCGCACCTCTACAGCCATTACGGGGAAGCGGCGATCCGCCACGTGTTCCGGGTCGCCTCCAGCCTCGACTCCATGGTGGTGGGGGAGCCCCAGATCCTTGGCCAGATCAAGACCTCCTACGGCTACGCGGCCGAATTCAGGTCGTCCGGCATCATCCTCAACCGTTTCCTGCACAAGGCGTTCTCCGTCGCGAAGAGGGTCCGCACCGAGACCAGGATCGCCTCTTCGGCAGTCTCGGTCTCCTTTGCCGCGGTGGAGCTGGCGAAGAAGATCTTCGGCGACCTCACCGACAAGACCGTCATGCTGGTCGGCGCCGGCGAGATGTGCGAGCTGGCCGCCAAGCACTTCCTCAACAACGGGGTGCGCGGGGTGATGGTCACCAACCGGACCTACGAACGGGCGGTCCGGCTGGCCGAGGAGTTCGGCGGCAGGCCGGTCAACTTCGACGACTTCATCGAACAGCTCCACAAGGCGGACATCATCCTCTCCTCCACCGGCGCCACCCACTTCATCATCGGCGCCAGGGACGTGGAGGAGGTAATCCGCCGCCGCCGGCAGAAGCCGATGTTCTTCATCGACATCGCGGTGCCGCGCGACATCGACCCGAAGGTCAACGACGTGCAAAACGTCTACCTCTACGACATGGACGACCTCCAGGGGGTGGTGGCCACCAACCTGGAACAGCGCAACAAGGAGGCGGAGAAGGCGGAGAGGATCATCGACCAGGAGATCGGCCAGTTCTTCAAGTGGCTCTCCTCCCTGGAGGTGACCCCGACCATCGTGGCGCTCCGCTCCAGGTTCGAGGAGGTCCGCCGGGCAGAACTGGAAAAGACCCTGGCCACCTGGAAGGAACTCCCCCCGGACGGGCAGAAACGGCTGGAGGCGTTAACCAGCGCCATCGTCAACAAGCTCCTCCACAATCCCACCAGCACCCTGAAGCGGACCGGCCAGGGGGGGCGGACCGACCTCTACGTGGACGCCCTGCGCCAGCTGTTCGAGCTGGAGACGGAAGTGCCGCAGGAGGAGGAACTGGGAGAGCTGGAAGAATAACGAACCAGGCAAAGGGCTAAGGGCAAAAGGCTAAGGGAAAAGCCTTGAGATTTTTCCTTGAGCCCTTCGCCCTCAGCCTTTTGCCCGTCGATCAACATCACCATCCGGTAAAAAATATTTCCCAAAGGAGATCGAAGCATATGTCATTGAAACAACTGCGCATAGGTACCCGCGCCAGCCAGCTGGCGCTCTGGCAGGCCAACTGGGTGAAGTCGGAGCTGGAGCAGCGCTACCCGGGGATGGAGGTCACCCTCACCAAGATCAAGACCATCGGCGACAAGATCCTCGACGTCCCGCTCGCCCAGGTGGGGGGGAAGGGGCTGTTCGTCAAGGAGATCGAGGAGGCGATGCTGCGGGGGGAGATCGACATCGCGGTGCACAGCATGAAGGACGTGCCGACCGAATTCCCCGAAGGGCTCGGCCTCTACTGCATCACCGAGCGGGAGGACCCGCGCGACGCGGTGATTTCCCGCAATGTGAAGTTCGCCGACCTGCCGCAGGGGGCGAGGATCGGCACCTCGGCGCTGCGGCGCCAGGCCCAGCTCCTGAAAGCCCGCCCTGACCTGGAGATGGTGATCATCCGCGGCAACGTGGAGACCCGCATCAGGAAGCTCGACGACGATAACCTGGACGCGGTAATCCTGGCCGCCGCCGGCCTGAAGCGACTCGGCTTCACAGAAAAGGTGGCCGAATACCTCCCGGCCGACTTCTCGATCCCCGCCATCGGCCAGGGTGCCCTCGGCATCGAGTGCCGCCTGGACGACGAGGCGATCAAGGAGACCATCGCCTTCTTCAACCACGCCGACACCGCCCACGCGGTGCGCGCCGAGCGGGCGCTCCTCTGGCGCTGCGAGGGCGGCTGCCAGGTCCCGATCGCCGCCCACGGGGTGGTCAAGGGAAATCAGCTGGAGCTGGTCGGCTTCGTCGCCTCGGTGGACGGCAGCCGCTCGGTGCGGGGGAGCATCACCGGCCCGGCCGAGGAGTGCGAGAAGCTGGGGATTGCGCTGGCCGAGCAGCTCCTGAAGGACGGCGGCCACGAGATCCTCTCCGAGGTGTACCAGCGGGAAGTGACCCGGGAGAAGGAAATTCCGGTCTAACCTCAAACCCTTTAAAGCCTTAGCCACAGAGGACACAGAGAACACAGAGGACCCCTGAAAAGCAAAACCTTTTGGGTTAATATCAAAAAGATTTGCCTTCCTTCAAACAAATTATTGGGTCTTAGCTTTCCTCTGTGCCCTCTGTGTCCTCTGTGGCAAGATGCTTTTGCCTTTTTGAATCATGCCCGAAATTTCTCACAAAATAGGCTACGTCTACCTCATCGGCGCCGGCCCCGGCGACCCCGGCCTGATCACGGTCAAGGGGCGGGAGTGCATGGCCCGAGCCGAGGTGATCCTCTACGATTATCTGGCCAACGAGGAGCTCCTCCGGGATGCGCGGCCCGATGCCGAGCTGATCTATGCCGGCAAGGTGGGGGGCGCCCATAACCGGGAGCAGCAGCAGATCAATGAGCTGCTGGTGGCCAAGGCGCTGGAGGGGAAGGTGGTGGCCCGTCTCAAGGGGGGTGACCCGTTCGTGTTCGGCCGCGGCGGCGAGGAGTGCGAAGCCCTGGTCGCGGCCGGAGTCCCCTTCGAGGTGGTGCCGGGGGTGACCGCCGGGATCGGTGCCCCGGCCTACGCGGGAATTCCCCTCACCCACCGCCACGTCACCACCTCGGTGGCGTTCGTCACCGGCCACGAGCACCCCGGCAAGGAGGTTTCGGAGATCGACTGGGAGCGGCTCTCCCTGGGGAGCGGAACGGTGGTCTTCTTCATGGGGATGAAGAACCTCCCCCAGATCGCCGCCCGGCTCATGGAGCACGGAAGGCCGCCGGAAACGCCGGTGGCGCTGATCCGCTGGGGGACCCGGCCGGAGCAGGAAGTCCTGGTCGGCACCCTGGCGGACATCGCCGAGCAGGCCCGCAGGGCCAATTTCAGGGCGCCGGCCATCACCGTGGTGGGTGAGGTGGTGCGGCTGCGGGAAGAGCTCCGCTGGTTCGACAACCGGCCGCTCTCCGGCAGGGGGATCTTGGTAACCCGCGCCGCCGACCAGGCGGGGGAGTTCGCGCAGCTCCTCGCACGGCATGGCGCCCGCGTCTACGAGTGCCCCACCATCGAGATCGTCCCGCCGCATGATACCGCCGAACTGGACGGGGCGATCTCATCGCTGCCCAGCTTCGACTGGCTGATCTTCAGCTCGGCCAACGCGGTGAAATACTTCTTCGCCCGGCTGGCCGCGCTCGGGCTCGACTCCAGGGCCATCGGCCCGGCCCGCGTCTGCGCGGTCGGCCCCAAGACCGCGGCTGCCCTCGTCCCCCACGGCATCAGGCCCGACCTGGTTCCCCCGGACTACAAGGGGGAAGGGGTGGTCGAGGCGTTCCGGAAGATCGAGGTCAAGGGAAAGCGGGTCCTCTTCCCCAAGGCCGACAGGGCCAGGGAGGTGATCCCGGCGGGGCTTGAAGCGCTGGGAGCCGAGGTGATCGCGCCGGTCGCCTACCGCAACGTCACCCCCGCCGCGCTCCCCCCCCATATCCTGGAGGCCCTGGAGGAGCGGCGCATCCACTGCGCCACCTTCACCTCCTCCTCCACCGTCGAGAACCTGGCCGCCATGGTCGGGGAAAACCGGCTGCTCCACCTCCTGGAAGGGGTGGCGGTGGCATCGATCGGCCCGATCACCTCGCGGACCTGCCGGGAGCTGGGGCTCGAAGTCCATATCGAGCCTGCGGAGTATACCGTTGCGGCGCTGACCCGGGAGATCGTAGAATATTTCAAGTTCAAGGAATGAAACGTCTTAATTTTGCCTGAAAGGAGGCACCCCATGTTCTTCCCCCAGTTCCGCGCCCGCCGCATCAGAGGCAAAGAGGTATTCCGCCGCATGGTCAGCGAGACCTCCCTCTCCAGCAACGACCTGATCTACCCGATGTTCTCCGCCTTCGGCAAGGGGATCAGGAAGGAGATATCCTCCATGCCGGGGATATACCAGCAGTCGATCGAGCACATCGTCGCGGAGGCCCAGGAGGTCTACGAACTGGGGGTCCCGGCGGTAATCCTGTTCGGCATCCCGCAGTCCAAGGACGCGGTGGGGAGCGACGCCTACGCGGAGCACGGCATCATCCAGGAGACCATCCGGGCGCTCAAGAAGGGGGTGCCCGATCTCGCGGTGATCACCGACGTCTGCATGTGCGAGTACACCGACCACGGCCACTGCGGCATCATCAAGGACGGCGACGTGGACAACGACGCCACCCTGGAGCTCCTGGCCAGGGAGGCCCTGTCCCACGCCCGGGCCGGCGCCGACATGGTCGCCCCGTCCGACATGATGGACGGACGGGTCGCCGCCATCCGGGAGAGCCTCGACGAGAACGGCTTCGACCAGATCCCGCTGATGAGCTACGCGGTCAAATACGCCTCCGGCTACTACGGCCCGTTCCGCGAGGCGGCAGAGTCCACCCCCCAGTTCGGCGACCGCCGCTCCTACCAGATGGACCCGGGCAACCGCCTGGAGGCGCTGCGCGAGGCGCAGATGGACGTGGACGAAGGGGCGGACATCATCATGGTCAAGCCGGGGCTCCCCTATCTCGACATCGTCCGGGAGATGAGAAACGAGTTCAACCTCCCGGTGGCGGTCTACAACGTCTCCGGCGAGTACAGCATGATCAAGGCCGCCGCGAAAATGGGGTGGATCGACGAGGAGCGGGTCACCATGGAGACCATGATCTCCTTCAAGCGGGCCGGCGCCGACCTGATCCTCACCTACCACGCCAAGGAGGTGGCGCGGCTCCTCCACAAGGGGTACGAGATCTCACGTTCGAGCCGCTGCGGCTGCCCGTGACAGGGAGAAATATTCAGACTGATAAACAAAAAAGCCCTCCTTAGCGGAGGGCTTTTTTGTTGGCTGCGGCCAACTTCAACCACGACCGAATCAGCTGTGCTCCCGGGTGGCGTGGAACTCCAGTTCCTTCCAGTTCTCTATGGTGTTCTCCAGCCGCCACTGGCTCCCCGCCAGGTAGGCCAGGTTTCCCTCCCCGTCCCGGTAGAGGTGCATCGCCTCCCGCTTCTCGAACTCCTCCAGCTTTCGCCGCTCGCCGGTCACCCAGCGGGCCGTGACGTAGCTGACCGGCTCGTAGGTCGCCTTGACCTTGTACTCGTGCTCCAGCCGGTGCATCACCACGTCGAACTGGAGAAGCCCCACCGCGCCGACGATCCAGTCGCTCCCCATCAGCGGCCGGAACACCTGGGTGGTCCCCTCCTCGGCCAGCTGCACCAGACCCTTCTCCAGGGCCTTGGACTTCATCGGGTCGAGCAGCCTGACCTTGCGGAAGTGCTCCGGGGCGAAGTTGGGGATGCCGGTGAACCGTAGCTCCTCCCCCTGGGTGAAGGTGTCGCCGATCTTGATGGTGCCGTGGTTGTGGATGCCGATGATGTCGCCGGGAAAGGCCTCCTCCACGTTGGTCCGGTCCTGGGCCATGAAGATGGTGGCGTTGGCGATCTGGATGTCGCGGCCGAGCCGGCTGTGCTTGACCCGCATGCCGCGGGTGAACCTGCCTGAGCAGATCCGGAAGAAGGCGATCCGGTCCCGGTGGGCCGGGTCCATGTTCGCCTGGATCTTGAAGACGAACCCGGAAAACGGCTCCTCGTAGGGGGATACCGTGCGGCTGGCTGACTCGCGGGGGAGTGGCGCCGGGGCGTGCTCGACGAAGGTGTCGAGGAGCTGCTGGACCCCGAAGGTGTTGATGGCGCTGCCGAAGAAGACCGGGGTCTGGAGCCCCGCCAGGTAGGCCTCCTGCTCGAAGGGGTGGGCCGCCCCCTCCAGGAGCTCCACCTCGTTTCGCAGTTCCTCCACCTGGCTCCCCAGGAGCTCGTCGAGGCGCGGGTCGGCAAGCCCCCGGACGGTCACCACCTGGCCGGTCCCCCGGTCCGCCTCCGGGTCGAAGAAGGTGAGCTCCTTGGTGTAGAGATGGTAGGTGCCGCGGAACCGTTTCCCCATCCCGATCGGCCAGGTCATCGGCGCGCACTGGATGCCGAGGTTCGCCTCGATGTCGTCCAGCAGGTCGAGCGGCTCCCGCCCTTCCCGGTCGAGCTTGTTGATGAAGGTCATGATCGGGGTATGGCGCAGCCGGCAGACCTCCAGGAGCTTTTTCGTCTGGCTCTCCACCCCCTTGACCGAGTCGATCACCATCAGCACCGAGTCGACCGCGGTGAGGACCCGGTAGGTGTCCTCGGAGAAGTCGTTGTGGCCGGGGGTGTCGAGGAGGTTGATCTCATAGTTATTGTAGTTGAACTTCATCACCGACGAGGTGACCGAGATGCCGCGCTGTTTCTCCATCTCCATCCAGTCCGAGGTGGCGTGGCGGGCGCTCTTCCTCGCCCGCACCTCCCCCGCCTGCTGGATGGCGCCGCCGAACAGCAGGAGCTTCTCGGTGATGGTGGTCTTGCCGGCGTCCGGGTGGCTGATGATGGCGAAGGTGCGTCTTCTGTCTATTTCTGGTTGATTGTGCTTTTTCAAGGGTATGACTCCTGGTTGCTGCTCCAGCGGAAAAATCAACTGGCAAAAGGCAAAGGGCTTAAGGCAAAAGGTTTTCCCTTAGCCTTTAGCCCTTCGCCCTTAGCCCGGTTCGTAAGACACAAGAAAGGCGAAGATGGGTATCTTCGCCTCCCGAAGTACGTATTTATCATTACATTTTTGCGGTTAAAAGGGCAACAGAAAAATCATGCAACGCGAAAGGTACTAACTCGTGATTGACAGGGCGCCTTCCGGTGTGTATCGTACTGGTATAGCGAAATATTTGCCTTCTTTACCGGAGGATACCCTGAACTGGAAAGATTACATAATCGCCGACCCGGAAATCCTGGTGGGGAAGCCGGTCATTAAAGGCACCCGTCTGTCCGTTGACTTCATCATCCGCCTGCTGGCCCAGGGGTGGACCGAACAGCAGATTTTTGAAAACTACCCCCAGCTAACCCCCGATGCGCTCCAGGCTATGTTTGCCTTTGTCCAGGAATGCCTGGCGGACGAAGAATTCATCATGACGCGCAAGGTCGCGTAATGGCCGGAATCCTCGCCAATGAGAATTTCCCCCTCCGCTCGGTAAGCGTCCTGCGCCGGGCGGGTCATGACGTCCTCTCCATAACGGAAACCTGCCTTGGCGCAAAAGATGCCTCCGTCCTCGAATTGGCTTCTACGCAGCAACGCATCCTGCTCACCTTCGACCGGGACTATGGTGAACTGGTCTACCTGAGACGTCTGCCATGTCCCTCTGCCATAATCCTGCTCCGTTTCGATCCTGCCACGCCTGAAGAGGCCGGGACAACGGTCGCCGAACTTCTTGCCTCCGATGACAAGGAGATAATCGGCTATTTCATCGTCCTTGGCCGCGACTACATCCGCAAACGCCCCTTGCCGCAATAAGTTGCTGCAATTTCCTTTTGTTATCGCCTCCAGAGGAACCTGTCCGCCGACCACTTCCCGCCGCCGCTGCACACCAGGGACAGCGCCATGCCGAGCAGGGCGATGTTGAACTCGATGCCGTGGCCGCGTCCCGGCTGGCAGGCCGCGTTCAGGAAGAAGCCGTGCACCAGGTGGACCTTGTAGATCGCCACCGCCATCACAGAGGCGATGCCGGCGGCGGAAAGCCGGGTCAGGCAGCCGAGCAGGATGCCGAGGCCGCCGCCGAACTCGGCTATCATCGCCAGGATGGTGAGGATCGGGGGAATCCCCAGCTTTTCCTCGAAGGTGCGCAGGGTGGCGCTCACCCCATGCCCGCCGAACAGACCGAACAGCTTCTGGCTGCCGTGCGCCATGAAGATCACCCCGAGCGGCAGCCGCAGAAACAGCGGCGCCAAAGAATCCAGCGCGGAACCGAAGCCTCCTCCTTTGGCCATGTCCCCCTCCATCTTTCCATGGTATGATAATTGCGGGGGATTATAGCAGCGAATCCCCGCCAATGCCAGGGCGATTTTGCGGCGGGAGAAAGCCCTTCACTTTGTTTGCAATGAAATGGTAAATTAGATCCATGCTGATCGACACCCACTGCCATCTGGACGACCCGACCCTTCTGGCCAGTTTGCCGGAGATCCTCGCCGCGGCCAGGGGTGCGGGGGTGGTGAAATATATCGTTCCGGGGGTCGCCCCGGAGGGGTGGGACGGCATTGCCCGCCTCGCCGAGGAATGGGACGGGGTCTGTCCCGCCTTCGGCCTCCACCCGATGTTCGCCGGACTTTATGACGAAATCCTCCTGACGAGACTGCGCTCATTTGCCGGCCGGGCGGTCGCCATCGGCGAGATCGGCCTCGACTACCTGGCGGAGGTCCCGCGGGAGAGACAGCAGGCCGCCTTCCGCGGCCAACTCCGGCTGGCGGTGGAGGCAGGGCTGCCGGTCATGATCCACTGCCGCCGGGCCTTCCAGGACCTGCTGGCGATCCTGCGGGAGGAGCATGTCCAGCGGGTCGGCGGGGTGATGCACGCCTTCTCCGGCAGCCCGGAGGTGGCCCGGGAATGCATCGGCCTCGGGCTGTACATCTCCGTTGCCGGCACGGTCACCTACCGGAATGCGGTGCGCCCCCTGGAAGTGGTCAGGGAAATCCCCCTGGAACACCTACTGCTGGAGACCGACGCCCCCGACATGACCCCCGAGCCGCACCGGGGGAGGGGGAACGAGCCGGCGTTTCTTGTGGAGATTGCCCGGAAGGTGGCGGAAACCAAGGGGGTGACCGTGGAGGAAGTGACAGCGGCGACCACGAGGAACGCCGTGAGATTGTTCCGTCTTTCGTAGGGGCGAAGTAAAAGGTTTGTCTGCTTTCCCCGGCTCGAACGGTTCAAACAAGGGCGAAGGACGCGGATCAAGGCAAAAAGATCGTGTAGAAAGATTTGCCAACCGGGCGCGAGATTTCGGCCAGATCGTCGTCGGCCCGCAGAAGCTTCGCTGAGGCGTAGCAGCGCTACGTCGAAGCGGGGCTTCGAGGACACGGCGGCGAGATGGCCGGAAGATCGCGCCCGCCTACATTCCATATAAATAAACGCACAGAGGTAATACCATGTCCCATCTGCACCGCTTCTCCCGCACCGAGCTGCTGGTCGGGCCGGAGGGGCTGAAAAAACTGAAATCCGCCAGCGTGGCTGTTTTCGGCCTCGGCGGGGTCGGCGCCTTCGCCGCCGAGGCCCTCTGCCGGGCCGGGGTCGGCCGGCTGCTGATCGTCGACTTCGACGACATCTGCCTGACCAACGTCAACCGCCAGCTCCACGCCATGGACGGCACCGTCGGCAGGGCCAAGGCCGAGGTGATGGCCGAGCGGATGCGGCTCATCAACCCGGGCGCCGAGATCGTCCCCTTCAAGGACTTCTACGCGGCTGAGAACAGCGCGTTCCTCCTCTCCCAGGGGCTCGACTACGTGGTGGACGCCATCGACCACTTCACCAGCAAGATCCACCTGATCCGGAGCTGCCGGGAGCGGGGTATCCCGATCATTGCCAGCATGGGGGCCGCCGCCAAGCTCGACCCGACCCTGATCCAGGTGGCCGACATCTCCCAGACCCGCAAGTGCCGGATGGCCCGCTCGGTCAGGAAGCTCCTGCGGAAGGAGGGGATCGAGCAGGGGGTGACGGTGGTCTTCTCCACCGAGGAGTACCGGGAGCAGGAGGTAAGGGACGGCGGCTGCAAGGGGAACTGCATCTGCCCCAACAAGGACGACCAGCGCTTTTCCTGCGAGCACCGGCGGGTCATCCTGGGGAGCATCTCGTACATCCCCGCCATTTTCGGGCTCACCATGGCGGGGGTGGTAGTGAACGACCTGCTGGCGCGGGAATAGTTTTTGCTGACAGTTTTCGGCAAGCGCTTGAACTCATGAAGTTTGCCGGTATACTGTTAATACAATTACTGATTACGCTGCCGGGAGGAGGAATTCGTCATGGGAAAAGAGTATACGATCCAGGAAGCACTGAAACTGGCCATTCAGGCGGAAAAGGACAGCATGGACTTTTACCGGAGGGCCTCTTCGGTAACAAGGAACGAACGGGCGAAAAAAGTCTTCGATCTCCTCGCCAGCGAGGAGGCGGGGCACGTGAAGTCGTTTTTCGACCACTACACGGGGGGAGATTTCGGTGACCTGCAGACATTCATGGCATCCCCTCCCAACAAGAAGAACGCGACTTATCAGGCGCTGGAAAAGGCCATCGACGAGGAGACCCATGAGCAGAAGGCCCTCGAAATCGCCATGAAGGAGGAGAAGGCCACCATCGAGCAGTACACGCTGCTGGCCCGGGACATCGTCGACCCCTTGGTCCGGAAGGTTTTCGAGGGAGTGGTCAAGGCGACCGAGAACCACTATGCCCTGATCGAGGACGAATACATGCACATCATGACCATGGTGGACAAATCGGACCAGGATATCTACGTGAGGGAATAATGATACGGAAACTCCTCCCATCAGGCATGCTCATCCTCTTGATCGCCCCCCTTCTTGCCGTCCCGGCGGCCGCCCAGGAAGAGGTGCGCAAGGTGAAGCCGGCTCAGCCGGCACTCAAGGTGATCGAGGAAAAGTGCCTGGTCTGTCACAACAGGAAGCGGATCGATGAGGCGGTGCAGGAGCGGAAGGATCTGGAAAAGATCCTCCGCCGCATGGAGCAGAAGGGGGTCGTCCTGACCGAGAGCGAGCGCCGCGTCATGGGGCATTTCTGGCCGCAGCAACCGCTCAAGGGGAAGAAGGGGGAGACCCCGCCGCCAGAGAAGAAGGGGGCCGGGTTCCCCAGATAACCACGGTTCACATCGCATGAAAAAGCGGCCCGGCAGATGACGGGCCGCTTTTTTTATGAGAATCTACCCTACCTGGTTCCCTCCAGCAGCATGCCGTCGCTGGTGACGGTGGCGCGGCAGTTGGAGTACCCCTGCCGCTTCAGGCGGAAAAGGACGAAGGGGGCCGCCGCCGCCCCGCAGGAGGGGAAAAAGAGGGTCAGCCTGCCGTCCTTCCCCACGGCGCGGCTGAGGTCCCCCAGATACAGGGATATCTCCCCGGGCGGCACGGTGCGATATCCGGACGGGGCAGCCACGCCGGGAGGGACATGCCCCGGGCGGGACGGCACGAGCGCGCGGAAAATCACCAGCGCCGTTATGTAACACCTCGTCAGCATCGACATCGTCAGGGACCGCGGACGCCGGTCAGCTCCGGCGCCTTTTTTTATTTACATTTCCCTCTGCTCTGCGCTTTAATCTTCTTTTCCCGGAAAGTTTCGCCATGCGTCACGGATTCAGATCCCCATGAAGACAGAAACCCTTTGCTACCGACCGACCCTCGACCCGGACGAACTCGCCAGGAGGCTGGAGCGGCTCCTCGTCCCGGGCCGGATCGTTGACCGGGACCTGGAGCAACGGCTTGCCCGCCTCGACGCCAGGTTCAGGGTCTATGCCGCCTGCTCGCCCCACGGCCTCTGGGCGCCGGGGCTCGCCATAACCGGGGAGATGCGGGGATTCGCCGGGGTTTACCTGCCGCTGGACGAGATCCGCCGTGCCTTTCGCCGGCTGTTCGCCCTTTCCCTGCGATTCGAGCCGTTCCTCCCCGCCTCGGCCCTTTACGGCTCGGCCAGCTGGCTCGACGTCCTGCACCAGCTGCAACCCCTGGTCCGGGAGGCAAACCCCGGCCGCCTGCTGCGCCTGCTCCTGGCGGACGGGGAGCTGCGCGCCCGCTTTCTCTTCTCCCTTTTCCTGCCGCGCCATTACGGCGGCGGCTTCGGCCGTTATCCGGCCCAGGCGGCCTTTCTGCGGAGCTGGCTGAGGGCAAACCGGCCGAAAGGAGAGCTGCGCTGCCTCGATGCCGCCTGCGGCAGCGGCGAGGGCACCTACGAGCTGGCCCTGCTCCTCCTGGAAACGGGTTACGCCCCGGAAGACATCGCGGTACACGGAACCACGGTGGAGCCGCTGGAACTGTTCGCCGCCGCCCACGGCTGGTTCCCCCATGAGCCGGTGCGCCAGACGGCTTTCCGCAGCCGCATCCGGCGGATCTTTGCGGACGGTGGCGCCGAGAGGATCACCTTTCATCGGGAAGACCTCACCAGAGAGGGTTGGAACGGCGGGGAGGGGTACGACGTCATCCTCTGCAACGGCCTGTTGGGGGGGCCTATTCTCAATGGGCGGGAGAAACTGGCGGGGACGATCGGGCGGCTCTGCGCACGGCTCAAGCCGGGGGGAATCCTGCTGGCCGCGGACCGTTTCCACGGGGGGTGGAAGCAGACGGTCCCCGCCGGGCTGCTCCGGGAAATGCTGGCAGGACAGGGGCTGGAACTCCTTGCCGTGGACGAGGGGGTGGCGGGGATAAAACGGGGATCGGGAAACGGGAATCAGGGGTCAGTATAAATCATCAAGAAGGCATTTCCTGGTCCCTGGTCCCTGGTCCCTGGTTTAAAACCGGATCAGTATCCCGCCCCAGGAGAGCCCGCCGCCGAACCCCATCATCAGGACCAGGTCACCCGCCTTGATCACGCCGTTCCTCAGGTTCTCATCGAGGGCGAGCCCGACGGAGGCGGCGGCGGTGTTGCCGTACCGGTCGAGGTTCATGAGGAACTTCTCCTTGGCGATGCCGGTCTTTTTCGAGATGAAGTCGATGATCCGGACATTGGCCTGGTGGGGGATGATGTAGTCCAGCTCTTCCGGCCGCACGCCGGCCCCGGCAGTCACCTCCTCGATGATCCGGGGGATCACGTCGGTGGCGAACACGAACACGCTCTTGCCGGCCATCTTGAAGGTGTTCTCGCGCAGGGCGATGGTCTCGGCGGTGACCGGTTTGCGGGAGCCGGACGAAGGGACCTGGATCAGCTCCCACCCCTTGCCGTCGCTCCTGACGATGCTCTGGAGTATCCCCTTCTTCTCGGCGGTTGCCCCGAGGATCACCGCCCCGGCCCCGTCGCCGAACAGCGGACAGGTGGTCTGGTCCTGGAAATCGAGGATCTTGGAATAGGTGTCGGCGCCGATCACCAGGACTTTCTTGTATTTCCCGGAGCGGATGAAATTGTCGGCCGTCTCCACCGCGTAGACGAAGCTGCTGCAGACCGCGTTCATGTCGAAGGCGAAGGCGTTCACCGCGCCGATGTTTTTCTGCACCATGCAGGCGGTGGAGGGGAGGATCATGTCGGCGGTGGAGGTGCCGACGATGATGCAGTCGAGTTCGGCCGGCTCGATCGCACCGCGGGTCAGGGCGTCGCGGGCGGCGCTGGTGGCCAGGTCGGAGGTCGCCTCGGATTCGTCGACAAAGCGCCGCTCCCGGATGCCGGTGCGGGAGAATATCCAGTTGTCGGCATCCTCCACCAGGTAACCAAAGAAATCGTTGGTGACCACCCGCGCGGGGACTGCCCCTCCGGTAGCCAGCACCTCTGAATAGATCATGGGTCGCTCCGTTCTCCTGCCTCAGATACAAGCGCGGCCCTTTTGCAGGGCCGAATGGATGTCGATTTATCGCATAATCTAACACTGTTTGTCAAACCATTTTACCATTATCCTTGATTAATCCCCCCTCTTCCTTCCCCCCTGCCCTTCCCCTTTGTCCTTGTGCAGCAGGGCATCGACTACACCGTAGGCCCAGAGGACGAAAAAGGCCGCCAGCAGGATGCGCACCGCCGGTCCCCGCCCCTTCAGCCCGTCGAGCACCCGCTCCGCAGCGTCCATCCCGGAGAGGTTGGCGCTGACCAGCAGCTCCCCCATCCCCTGAAGGACCAGGAACAGGGCCGCCAGCAGGAAGATATTGACCAGCGCGATCATGATTCCCCCCTTCACCTTGGCCCCCTGGTAGAGCTGGCCGAGTCCCGGCAGGACAAGAGCGGACAAGAGCGCCGCCTTGATGTTTTTCTTCATGAATCTACCCCCACTATTAATTTCCCAATAAACGTTCCCCCCTTTAGTAAAGGGGGGGCAGGGGGGATTCAGGAAGCATGCCCTCAGTAAATCCCCCTAAATCCCCCTTTACTAAAGGGGGACTTGATCAGCCTCAGGATTCTAGACCATCGGCCAAAGCATTGTCAATCACTTCGCGGGCGCGGCATTCCCCGCCGTCCCCAGCTTGTTGACACTGTTCCGCAATGGGTATAGTATCAGGCCGCTGTCAGTAAAACCGAGGAGAGGCACTTGAAGACAAAGACCCTGTTCACCTGCCAGAAATGCGGTTACCAGTCGGCCAAGTGGCTCGGGCGATGCCCGGACTGCGACGCGTGGAACAGCCTGGTGGAGGAGGTCCAGGTCAAGCACCCGACCCTGGCCGGGGATGGCGGCGGCAACGCCTCCCCCGTGCCGTTCGGCGAAATCAGCGGAGAGGTGGAAAAGCGGCTCTCCTGCGGCATTGCCGAGCTTGACCGGGTCCTCGGCGGCGGGCTGGTGGCGGGGTCGCTGGTCCTGATCGGCGGGAGCCCGGGCATCGGCAAATCGACCCTCCTGTTGCAGGCAATGGACCTGCTGGCCAAGGGGGCGGGGAACGTCCTCTACGTCTCGGGCGAGGAATCGGCCCAGCAGATCCGGCTGCGCGGCACCAGGATGGGGGTGGACGCCCGCCCGCTGTTCATCCTGCCGGAGACCTCCCTGGAAAGGATCGTCGCCCAGATCCAGCGGCTGAAGCCGGTGGCGGTTGTGATCGATTCCATTCAGACGGTCTACACCGCCGCCCTGGAGTCGGCGCCCGGGAGCGTCAGCCAGGTGCGGGAAGCGGCCGGCCGGCTGATGATGCTGGCCAAGGGGAGCGGCATCCCGGTCCTGCTGGTCGGCCACGTCACCAAGGACGGCTCGATAGCCGGGCCGCGGGTGCTGGAGCACATGGTCGACACTGTCCTCTACTTCGAGGGGGACGCGGGCCATCCGTTCCGCATCCTCCGGGCGGTCAAGAACCGGTTCGGCTCCACCAACGAGATCGGGGTGTTCGAGATGAAGGAGGGGGGGCTCGCGGAGGTGAAGAACCCCTCTGAGCTGTTCCTGGCGGAGCGCCCCCTCGGGGTTTCCGGCTCGGTGGTGGTGGCGACTCTGGAAGGGAGCCGGCCCCTGCTGGTGGAGCTCCAGGCCCTGGTCACCGGCTCTTCCCTGGGAAACCCCCGGCGGACCACCATCGGCGTCGACCATAACCGCCTGGCACTCCTGGTGGCGGTGCTGGAGAAAAAGGTCGGGCTCTCCCTGGCCGGCCAGGACATTTTCCTGAACGTCGCCGGCGGGGCAAAGCTGAACGAGCCGGCAGCCGACCTGGGGATGGTGGTCGCCGTGGCGTCCAGCCATCTCGACAAGGCAGTGGACCCCCACTCCCTGATCCTCGGCGAGGTCGGCCTGGCGGGCGAAGTGCGGGGGATCACCCAGCCGGAGATGCGGATCAAGGAGGGGGCCAAATTCGGCTTCCGCCGCTGCATCCTGCCGGCCGGCCAGGTGAAGCAGGTCAAGGTAAAGGGGATGGAGCTGGTCGGGGTCAGATCGGTGGAAGAGGCGATGGAACGGGTTATCTGATCCGGCAAATTTTCCTTTACTTAATTGCCAAAATCCTTTTTAATGTAAAGGATATGACTGGCAACGGGGTGGTCCATGAATACAGAAAAGCTGGAATATTTCAGAGGCGTTTTACAGGAAGAGATGCAGGCGCTCCTCGATGAAGCAGGCAAGACGGTATCGGAAATGACCGCTGACACCACCAACTTTCCCGACCCGAACGACAGGGCAACCCAGGAATCCGACCGTACTTTCGAACTCCGTATCCGGGACCGGGAGCGCAGACTGATCAACAAGATCCGCGAGGCACTGGAGCGGATCGACGACGGCAGCTTCGGCACCTGCGAGATGTGCGGCGAAGAGATCAGCGAAGGCAGGCTGAAGGCGCGGCCGGTGACCACCCTCTGCATCGACTGCAAGATCGAGGAAGAAAGAAAAGAGAAGATCCACTGATGTAACCTGTCTGGGCTGACTGCAATCAAGGCCCCCTCCCGGCCGTTCCGGAGGTGCGCCATAGCGGAGTTTTCATGGCTGTTCGGGGCAGAGACAATCGTGCGCGCAGGATGAGACAGACAGCCCGCACCGCGCCCTCCCCCCCCGCGGCAATCCCACCAGCCCGTTTCACTTGCCCCGTCAAGACCTCACAGTACCACCGGCAGCCCATTCACCAGCCGCGTTCCCCCTTTCACCCCGACACATCCTGCAGGACCCTGCCCGGGGGTGACAGACTCCTCCCCTTGCCAGAGCCCCCCCGATGACCCCGCTCGACAAACTCACTGAAGAGCAGCTGCTCAGGGAGCTGCAGGAGAGCGAGCGCCGCTTCGCGGCCCTGGCGGACCAGGTCCCGGTTGGGATCTTCGAAACGGACCCCAAGGGGGATTGCCTTTTCGTAAATGACCGCTGGTGCGCGATCGCCGGCGCCTTTTCGGAGCAGGCCCATGGTCGGGGATGGCTCCTCTTCATCCATCCGGACGACCAGGAACTGGTCGCCACGGAATGGTACGCCGCCGCCAGGGAGAACCGGGAATTCTCCCTGGAGTACCGCTTTCTGACGCCATCGGGAAGAGTCACCTGGGTAGTGGGGAGCGCCAAGGCAAAGGTGAGCGAAACCGGGGAGGTCATCGGCTATCTGGGCACCGTCCAGGATATCACCAAGCAGAAGAAGGACCAGGAAGAGATTCAGAGGCTCAACGCCGACCTGGAACAGCGGGTCATGGAGCGCACCGCCCAGTTGAGCAGGCTGAGCGTGGAAAACGACAAGAAGCTCCAGGAGCTCTCCTCCCTCTACCGGATGAGCAACACCATGCTCTCCACCATGCGGCTCAACAAGCTGGTCCACCTGATCCTGGCCGCCCTCACCTCGGGTGACAACCCGTTCTTCGACCGGGCCATGCTATTTCTCCTCAACGAGCGCTCCGCCATCATGCAGGGGATGCTCGGGGTGACCCGCCTGACTTCTGCCGGGCTGATCAATCCAGTGGCGGAAGTGGAGAATCTGCTGGCCAGCCGCTGGGACATATCCGAGGCGGATATGCAGCGGCAGCAGGATTCCGAGTTCAGTTGCCAGGTGCGGGCAAGCCGCCTGGAGCTCGACAAGGCGCGGAATATGGCTTCCCGGGCGGTCCTGGAAAAGAGGCTGATCCATGTCGCCGACACCGCCAGGGAAAAGCGGCTGGACCGGGAATTTGTCAGGCGCTTCGCCATCAGCTCCTGCGCGATAGCCCCGCTCATGGCCAAGGAGCAGGTGGTCGGGGTGATCATCGTCGACAACGCCCTTTCCGGCAAGGTGATCAGCACCGACGATCTCCGCTTCCTGCAGCTCGTCACCAACCAGGCGGGGATGGCCATCGAGAATACCATTCTCTACAACCGGATCGAGGACGCCAACCGGAGCCTGCGGGAGGCGAGGGAACGGCTGGTGCAGGGGGAAAGACTGTCCACGATCGGCGAGATGGCCGCCAGCATCGCCCATGAGATCAAAGGACCGCTGGTCTCCATCGGCGGCTTTGCCAGGCGGCTGGAAAGGAAACTCCCCGCCGACTCCAACGAGCACAACCAGGCCGCCACCATCGTCCGGGAGGTCCGCCGACTGGAGAAACTGCTGACCGACATCCTCTCCTTCGTCAGGAAAACCACCATCTGTTACGCCCCCTGCGACCTGACCGACCTGGTCGAGGAGAGCCTGGCGATCATTGCCCCTACCCTCGATGAAAAAGGGATCACGGTGGTCAAGGGCTATCCCCGGAAAGCCATCTCATTGCTGGGGGACGGCCAGCAGTTGAAGCAGGTATTTCTCAACCTGTTCGTCAACGCCGAGGACGCGAGGAGGGGGGGGGGGAGCTCCGCATAACCGTTTCTCCCGCCAGGCTGGCGGGGAGAGACGCGGTGTCAGTGAAGGTGGGCGACACCGGCGGCGGCATCCCGCTGGAGGCGCTCGGCAACGTGTTCAATTCGTTCTTCACCACCAAGGAAGCCGGAACGGGGCTGGGGCTCCCCATTGCCAACCGGATCGTCACCAACCACGGCGGAAAAATCCAGCTCGCCAACAAAATCGGCATGGGGGCCGAGTTTAACGTCATCCTCCCCTTGAGTCCCTGAAATTTTCCCTTTTCAAGCGCTGCACTTTCCGGTATATATAGACGTGTCGGCCAAGGCCTTTATAAGACACGTCATGATCAAGGGGATGTAGCTCAGCTGGGAGAGCGATGCGTTCGCAACGCATAGGTCGACGGTTCGATCCCGTTCATCTCCACCAATAAAAACAAGGGGTTATGTCGTGAGGCATAGCCTCTTGTTGTTTTATGTATCCTCAAATGTATCCTCTAGTGCCTGCGCTAGAGTGAAACGAAATGAAACGACCCTCAAGGGAGTAGTTGTAGTACCAGATTTTTTCGCTGGAATGTAAAACAGGGATACTGTTAACCACCTTGACCCTGGTTCGAGTACGGGTTGGGGAGCCAACAAAATCATGGCCGATTTCTTCTATGAAATCGGCCATTTTTTTGCTGCCACTTGCAGCTAAGCCTGATCATCAGGGTTTTATCTTGTAAATTAAGCAAGTTATCCGAATTTGTGGCGCATCAGTCGGTTTCGAAGCCGGCCCACCGATTTATTCATGAAACTTTTTCCTTCCCGCCACAAAGCTGTAACCCTCCCATGCAATGATGACAAGAAAAATCAGGGAGGGCCCATGCCAGAAGCTCTATCAATCCCGTTCATGTCGAGGACCTTGCGCAATCACCCCGGCCTCGTCGGTGCCGCCACGGTTGCCACCAGCTTTGTCCGGCAGATGGCCATCAAGCCCTTCACCCCCCGGGCAAGACGCCG
>JAMPXD010000244.1 GCA_023701365.1 Geobacteraceae bacterium | reverse complement strand
TGCCGGGAAAGCTCACAGGCCCCGGTGCGGCTGGAGGCGCGACGAACACTCTCTGGCCGGAATAGCGACCGACGACGCTGTCGTTCGGATCCACCAATTGGTTGGCCAGGGGCGTAACGTCCGCCTGGAGCAGCTTCTTGCCGAGCTTGGCCCAGTTGCGGCCGGCGAAGGACATCTCGAAGTCGGAGAGCGCCGGGCCGGTTGCCAGCGAAGCCAGGCTGACGAACCGGATGACCTGCCGAGTCGGCACGATGGTTCCGTCTTGATCGACCATGACATGGCTCTGCGGGTCGGAGGGGCCAAACACGCTGCCGCCGTTGAAGTCGTGACGCGCGCGGCCATCCCAGAAGTTGTCGAAGTTCATGGCCGAGTTGAAAAACGTGGGGGTGTTGCGCGGCTCGACCCGGCGCAGTCCCTGGAAGAGCGGGATCGGGTCGAGGGCCTGCCCGCCAACCGGGTCGTTGCCGATGTCGGGCAGCAGTGTTCTTACGCCAAACGAGTCTGACGGGCCGAACGCCGCAACTCCCGGTGCCGGAATATCGACAAAGAGGCGGAATCGCACGCCCATGGAGGACGCGACGTCGTTGACGTGGGTCGCCGGATTGAGATCGTCCTGTCCGCCCTTGTGGAAGGGGAAGTCAGTCGCAACCAAGTCCGCGTTCTGAATACCTCCGTGGAGCTGCAAGGTGAGATCCCCACCTATATGGTTGGGGTTGGTCTGGTTCTTGGTCCGGTTGTCGGCGCCGGCGTGGAAGTGGCACGAGGCGCAGGCCTGGACGGTGTCGCTACCCACCTGCATGTCCCAGAACAGGGCCTTGCCCAACGCCGCCGCCGCCTCCCTCGCGGCCACCTTCTGCGCACGGGTAACCCCCCGGTAGTAGTCATTCTCATTCGAAGGCACCAAGGCAGCGGGATCGGCAGCGAGGTTGGCCACCGAGTTGACGAGATAGCCCGGGTCCCCCGGGGCTCCCCACGGTATGATCCTCAGCGAAGGCTTGCGTAGTCCCTGGGCCGCTCCAACGCGCGGCTGGATGAACCCCCGCACCGGATCGAAGAGCCGTGCGGTTGTGGGAATGATGGTTTGGGGGGATGCTATCCCGGGAACGGCCGGGACCGAGTATTGGTCCGCACGTCGGCTCGGATTGTTGCCCCGTACCCCGAAGCCGAGATAGCCCGGTTCGCCCGGATCGCCTCCCGTGATCAGCGCGCCCTCTCCGGTGGGGGTGGTGCCCGGGGAGAACGGGGAAGGCCCAGGGGTAAAGAACTGGTCCACGCTTACGATGGTAGCGAAGATATCCGGTTTAATCGGGCTGTTGAAGTCGATCGCCGCCTCGTCCTCTTCAATGCGATCCACGCCCGGAGAGACGACGATGTTCCGATAGGTGAATTCATAGGCGCCTGGCTGGCCTGGAACAGGTAGGAGTTGATCCACGACAGTCCAGGGAGCGCCCTCGAAATCGATGTTCAGCAGGCGCAGTTCTTCGCCGGTGGAATGGTTGTAGTTCAGCGGGTGGATCAGGTGGCGGGCCAGGGGCACCTCGGTGCAGCCCGCGGTGAGAGGCGCGCACGGCTCGCCCGCCGCGTTCCGGTAGATGAAGGACCGGCGGCGCTCCTGGGTCAAGCGGTAGGACGGCCAGCCCTGCATGTTTCCCGCCACGGCTGAATCGAGTGCGAATTGGTACGGATTGTCCAGCATCTGCTCCAGCTCGTCCCAGATGGGAACTTCTTTCAACGAACCCAGCGGAGACTCCACTTCGAAGGCAAAAAACGCCTGGTCAAAGGGGATCAACCCGGAGTTGTCTACTATGGCGCCCGGCCCGGAGCCTATTACCGGTTCTTGGGCCATGACGGGGGTAGCCGTCAACGGCGCCATGGTCAGACAGAGGATTACTGCCATGACTCTCGTCAGGGCCAGGGGCATTTTCCCCTTAAAGAATGGGTTGCTCTTCATGATTTGGTTCTCCTCTCTTGACGTATTTTTGTCGTAGGTTTACCCATGGTTACTTGACAACTTCAGATTCCTGCCGTCAGTTCGCGTGTCCGCCATCCATTCCAATCACCTCCTTGCTGGGTAGGCCGGGCGGTTATGCCTGATCTGTTCAATGCCATGCCGTTTTTCCTCCTTTCCGGGATCACTCCCTGCCATTGAAAATGAAAAGGCCGGGATTGCCGTCAGTTTCTTCTTCGGCAACCCGGCCATCTTCATCTGCGGAAGACCCGTGGCGTTCCTTGCCCTTCTCGCGAAGGGGTCGGCTTTTCGGAATAACGTTTGATGCTCTTGCAAAAGTCTCTGTCATCCCCGAATGCCTTTATCGGGGATATGGTTTTTCCGACAGTCATAACCGGATTCCCGATCAGAAACGCTTCGGGAATGACAGTGTTTTAGAGTTTTGCAAGAGGCTGGTATTCCTATGCTATTTCTTTCAGAAGCTGTTTCCCGGTTTCTCTCCTGTAGACCTCACACTCCTCGAAGTTCCCGCCGCAGTAGTAGATCGCCAGCTTTATGTTCTGGCTGTTCAATCCGACGACAAAACAGTCGTCGAAGGGGCTTAAGATGAAGGGGCAATGCCGGCCCGCTCCGGGTTGGGTGCATTCCTTTAAGCCCAAATTTTGTGGTCGGCTTTCTTCCATCGTCTGCTCCGGATACCTTGTTCCGTCGGGATAGAGGAAATCTAATTCTGTTTACACAGGTGATATTCCATTTTGCGTGCCAAGTCGCTGCATGAGGGGGGAGCATTAAATTGTGAGTAAAATAGATAGGTTGGCTGTTACTGGGGAGAGTGAAGGGGGGTGGGATCGTGCTGTCTGCCACACTTCTGTGGCGCCCCACAAGTGGGGCGCCACAGGTTAGTGCTTGTTTGTAACGCTATTTACGAATAAAGCTCTTCTACTTTGTCACTATTCTGAATAACCCCACCCCCACCCTCGCCCTCCCCCTGAAGGGGAGGGAATTACTAACAGATTCCTCCCCCTTCAAGGGGGAGGTCAGGAGGGGGATGGGGTGAGTTGTCACTCCGGCATCTCTTTAATATTGAATTTTTCCATGTTCCGGTAGAGGGTCTTGCGGTCCACGCCGAGCAGCCGGGCCGCTTTGGCCTTGTTCCAGGCGGTCTTCTCCAGAGCCTGGAGGATCATCTGCGGGTCCAGCCCCTCACTGGCAGCGGCGATAACGGCTCCGGTCTCCTCAGGGGCCTTGAATTGCCCGGGGAGGTCATCGACCGTGATGGTGTCCCGGCCGCAGACGATCCAGGCGTGCTCCAGGGCGTGCTTCAGCTCCCGCACGTTGCCCGGCCAGTGGTAGTTCAGGAAGAGCAGTTCCACATCGGCGGACAGGGACTGGATATCCTTGTGAAATTTAACGTTGAACTGCTTCAGGAAATGCTCCACCAGCAGAGAGATGTCCTCTCTCCTCTCCCTGAGGGGGGGAAGCGGCAGCTCCACCACCTTCAGGCGGTAGTACAGGTCCTCCCGGAACAGCCCCTGTCTCACCCTTTCCAGCAGGTTCTTGTTGGTGGCCGCAATGACCCGGACATCGACCCGCAGCGGCCGCGAGTCCCCGACGCGCTCGAATTCCTTCTCCTGGAGGACCCGCAAGAGGCTCGACTGGACCCTCGGCGAGATGTCGCCGATCTCGTCGAGGAAAATCGTTCCCCCGTCCGCCTTCTGAAATCTCCCGACCCTGTCGCTCACGGCCCCGGTAAAGGCCCCCTTCACATGCCCGAACAGCTCGCTTTCCAGGAGGCTCTCCGACAGGACGGAGCAATTGACCTTGACCAGCGGGCGGTTGTTGCGCACCCCCATATGGTGCAGGGCCTCGGCGACGAGCTCCTTGCCCGTCCCGCTTTCTCCGGTGACCAGGACGGTAGTGTCAACATCGGCGAGGCTCTCGATGAGGGAGTAGATCTTCCGCATCTGCCCGCTCCGGCCGATCAGGTTATGAAAGCGGCTGCGCCCCTTGAGGTCCTGTTCCAGAGTGGCGAGCCGGGTCTCGTCCCTCACCACCAGGGCGGCGCCCGTGAAGAGGCCATGACGGTCGGTTAGGGGGTAGGTGAAAAGCGTGAGGATGCGCAGATCGGTTGCATGATGACATTCGAAACGGGCGATCTTCACCGGCTCCCGTCTCTCGACGGTTTCCTTCAGCGCTCCCAGGTATTTCTCCGCGCAATGCCTCAATGAGGCGCCGAGTTCCCTGCCGACCGCTTCCCGGCTAATGCCGCAGATCCTTGCGGCCGAGTCATTCATTTCGAGCACCCGCAACCCTTCATCCATGGTGAGGATACCATCCTCGACACTACTGAAAATGGCCTCAAGATGCCCGCGGTATCTGATATTTTCATCGAGCACCTGCTTGTAAGCCAGCGCCAGGCGGGTGACCCGCAGCACGGCCTCCTGCTCCACCGGCTTCGGGATGTAGTCGAAGGCCCCGAGGCGCAAGGCCTCGGCCGCGGTTTCCATGGTGGGATAACCCGTGACCATCACGACGGGGCAGACGAGGTCTCTCGCCCTGACTTCCCGAAGCAGGTCGATGCCGGTCTTACCACCGAGGACGATGTCCGAGATTATCAGGTCAAAGTCGCTTGCGGCGATGGACGCGATCCCTTCCGCATAGCTTCCGGCGGTGACCACATCGTGGCCTTCCCCGGAGATGAAGCTCGCGAAGGTGTACCTGATGCTCTCCTC
>JAMPXD010000243.1 GCA_023701365.1 Geobacteraceae bacterium | reverse complement strand
GGGGGTGATGGCCAAGGCGACGCGGGTTTGCAGTTCTTTTCTCAGCTCTTCCGGTATCATGCCAGGTTCCTGCTCCTCTGAATCGCGCCGGGGGCGGCGCTCCTACCTCTTTACCTTTACCTTTACCTTTACCTTTACCTGTCCAAGTCCGCCAGGACGAAGTCGATCGACCCCAATATGGCCAGAAAATCCGCCACCAGCCACCCCCTGCTCAGGAGCGGCAGGGCCTGGATGTGGGGGAAGCTCGGGGTCCTGATCCTTACCCGGTACGGTATGTTGAGGCCGTCGGAGACCACGAAGTAGCCGTTCTCCCCCTTGGGCGCCTCGATGGCGGCGTAGCACTCCCCCTTCGGCGGCGCCATGCCGCGGGTGGAGTTGACGAAGTGGTGGATCAGCGACTCTATGTCTTGCAGGGTGTCCCGCTTCTGCGGCAGCACGTAGCGGTAGTCGTCGCTGATCCAGCGCCCCCCCGGCATCCCCCTGAGCGCCTGCTCGACGATCCGGTACGACTGGCGCATCTCCTCGATCCGGACCCGGTAGCGGGCCCAGCAGTCCCCCCCGGAGGCCTCGGCGATCTCGAAGTCGAACCGGTCGTAGCCGGCGTAGGGTATTTTCTTCCGCAGGTCCCAGGCGAAGCCGCAGGCACGCAGGTTGGGGCCGGAAAGCCCCCAGTCGATGGCATCATCGAGGGAGACTACGCCCACCCCCTTGAGGCGGGCGGCGAAGATCGGGTTGCCGTTCAGCAGGTCCTCGTACTCCCTGAGGCGCGGCGGGAACCATTCGAGGAAATGCCTTACCGGCCCCTCCCATCCCTCGGGGAGGTCCTCGGTCACCCCGCCGATCCGGAACCAGGCCGGGTGCATCCGGCCGCCGGTGATCATCTCGACGATGTCGAAGATCTTCTCCCGGTCGGTGAAGGTGTAGAAGACCGGGGTCATCGCCCCGATGTCGGCGGCGAAGGTGCCGAGCCAGACCAGGTGGTTGGCGATCCGGAACAGCTCGGCGAGCATCACCCGGATGTGGATCGCCCGCTCCGGCACCGTGATGCCGCAGAGCCGCTCGACGCTGTTCACGTAGGCCAGGTTGTTCTGCACCCCGGCCAGGTAATCGATCCGGTCGGTGTAGGGGATGAACTGGTTCCAGTGCTGGCGCTCCCCCATCTTCTCGGCGCCCCGGTGGTGGTAGCCGATGTCGCTGTCGAGATCGACGATCTCCTCCCCCTCCAGCTTGAGGATCACCCGGAGGATGCCGTGGGTGCCGGGGTGCTGGGGGCCGAGATTGAGGACCAGGTTCTCCTCGTCGATCCGCTCGAAGAAGTCGCCGGCGGGCAGCGGCTGATGCCTGCGGGCGTCCTCGGTGGTGTAGGGGGCCATCTCGGTGGCGCGGAATGGGTGCTCCTTCCTGAGCGGATGCCCCTGCCAGTCGTGGGGCATCAGGATGCGGCGCAGGTTCGGGTGGCCCGTGAAGCGGAGCCCGTACATGTCGTAGACCTCCCGCTCGTACCAGTCGGCGGCGGGGAAGACGCCAGTCACGCTCGGCAGCTCGGGGTACTCCCCGGCCAGCTCGGTCTTGATCCGGATATGGCCGGGGGTGTCGAAGCAGAGGAGGTGGTAGTTGACGGTGAAGTCCCGGTATTTGTCACGCTCCCGGCGGCAGGAGTCGTCCACGGCGGCGATGTCGTCGAGCCGCCGGAACGGGTTCTTCTCCCGGCTCTTGAGGTGATTCAGGACAGCGGGGACCAGCTCCGGCGGCACCCGCCAGGTCGGCATGTCGGTGGCGGAGTGGTCCTCGGTGACGCCCCCGCCGAACAGCGCCTCCAGCTCACCGGCCAGGCCGAACTCGGGGAAATTGTGTTTCGGCGCCGGGGGGCGCCACATCTCGTCGGTGCGGGGCATCCGGAACCGGGGGTGCTGCACCGAGGTGCCGCGGATGGCACACCCCTCCATGCCGGGGCCGCGGGTGTCGCGGGACTTGGTCACCCCATCCACCAGCACCGGGGTGGTGGTCCCCTGACTCCCCCCCGCCAGGTGGAGCACCGGCCGGGCCGGATGTTCCTCCGACCGGATCTTCTCCTGGAGCAGCATCAGCCCCTGGAGAAACGCCTCCGGCCGCGGCGGGCAGCCGGGGACGTAGACGTCCACCGGGATGATCTGGTTCACCCCCTGCACCACGCTGTAGACGTCGTACATCCCCCCGGAGTTGGCGCAGCTCCCCATGGAGATCACCCAGCGCGGCTCGGCCATCTGCTCGTAGAGGCGCAGTATCGAGGGGGCCATCTTCTTGAAGACCGTCCCGGCGATCACCATCAGGTCCGCCTCCCGGGGGGAGCCGCGCAGCACCTCGGCGCCGAAGCGGGAGATGTCGTAGCGGGAGGTGAAGGAGGTCATCATCTCCACGAAGCAGCAGGAGAGCCCGAAGAACATAGGCCAGAGGGAGTTGGCCCGCCCCCAGTTGATCATGTCGTCGAGGCGGGCGAGGAGGATGTTGTCATGTATTTCTTTATCGTTCATCAAATGACAAAACTCCCAGGAACGCGATTTTTTCGCAAGGTCAAGGCGATCGAGGGATGACGCGGAGGCGTAGCAGCGCTACGCCGCACAAGGAATCCCGAAGATCAACACCGAGATTGCGGAAAAGGCGCGTTCCTTTCCCGCGACGGACCCCACTCCAGTCCCCCCTTGAGCCATAACCACACCAATCCCAGCAGCAGGACCACGATGAAGAAGGTGATATGGATCATGCCGGGAATGCCGAGGAGGTCCCAGGCGGCGGCCCAGGTGAAGATGAAGACCGCCTCCACGTCGAAGACGATGAAGAAGATGGCGACCAGGTAGAACGGGACCGGGTAGGCAAGCCGGGCCGTGCCGGTCGGGATCACCCCCGATTCGTAGGGGATCTCCTTGTTCGCCGAGCTGCTCTTCGCCCCGAGCCACCAGGCAACCAGGAGGAGAAAGGCGATGAGCAGAGTCGCCGCGGCCGTGTAAATGGCCAGGGCGAGGAAATCGCCGGGGAACTGGGGTGCGACGGTCATTGTCTCGGCTGCGGTGTTCGCCATACGCCCCTTTTGTGCGGCAGGAAGAGGAAAGGTGCTGTAAATGTAGCCCCAATCGCCCCTCCTGTCAACGGATCGGGCCAAGAAAAGCTGCCTTGATCCGCCCCGGCCGGGCTTTCAGGGAAGGCTCCCCTTGCACCAGGCGACCAGCGCCTCCTTGTCCAGCACCCCGCTGGTGCTGTCGATCACCTTGCCCCCCCGGAGCAGGACGATGGCCGGGATCCCGCGGATGCTGAACCTCCCCGCCAGTTGGGGATTCTCCTCGGTATTCACCTGCGCCACCGCGCAGGTCCCTGCCAGCTCCAGTGCCGCTTCCCGCACCGCCGGTGCGAACCGTGTGCAGTGGGGTCACCAGGGCGCCCAGAATTCCACCAGGACCGGACCGGGGTAGCTCGCCAGGAAGGAGTCGAAGCTCCGGTCGGTCAACGCCACCGGCCGGGTATAAAGGGGGGGGAGCGCCCCCCGGCAGCTGCCGCACCTCCCCGCTTGCCCCTCGCTGGCAGCGGGGACCCGGTTGGCCGTGCCGCAGGCGGGGCAATGGATGATATATATGCTGTAGTTCTGTGCCATGGAGCCTTCCGCTGGTTCAAGCATTCGTTGTCATGGCTGCTGGCTCAAGGCGAAAGGCTAAGGGCTAACGGTTGAAAAGGCGATCTTTTTCTGATTTTGACTGCACCTTTAGCCTTTAGCCCTTAGCCCTTTGCCTGCCTTCAATCACTCCCAGTGGATGCAGTTCACCGGGCAGTTGTCGATCGCCTCCTGGATCTGCAGCTCCGGGGCGCCGGCCGGATCGTAGACCTCGGCCAGGTTGTCCTCGTTCATCCGGAACACCTCCGGCGCGGTCTCCACGCAGAGGCCGCAGCTGATGCAGACATCCTGGTCCACGTATGGTTTTCTGGTCATGGTTGGTTCCCTCCCTCTCTGGCAAGTTATCCTTTCGCCGATTAGTACCAATCTTCAGCATCCGTATAAAATCTCCCTCCCCTTCAAGGGGAGGGTCGGGGTGGGGATGGGTTTTATCGGCCTAAAGCACCCCATCCCCCTCCTGACCTCCCCCTTGAAGGGGGAGGAAATTAACTGCGAAAGATTGGAACTAATCAAGTCCGTTTATCCTATTCCGTAGTCTTCGGCGCCACCACCGCCTGCTCCGGGACGATCTTGACGAACCGGTTGCGGCAGCCGGCGATCACCCCGGCCAGCCAGTCCGCCTCCTCTTCCTGGTGGGAATGGAGCAGCTCCCGGTGGTACTTGCCGAGGAGCAGCTCCAGCTGGGACACGTCCTCCTCCTCCGGATCGCGCAGCTCCACCCCCGCCCCCCTGGCGAGCCGCCGCCGGAGCGCCTCCCGGTCGAGCCCCATCTCCAGGTCGAGGTGGCAGTAAACCGTGCCGCCGGTCATCCCGGAGCAGAGCCAGGGGCCGGGGTCGCCGAGGATCACCACCCGGCCGGCGGTCATGTACTCGCAGGCGAACCCCTTGAGGTTGGCCCGCCCGGCCAGGTTGCCGAGGGAGTCGTCGAGCGGGGCGCGGATACGCCCCCCCAGCACCACGTCGGCCCCGGAGAGGCGGATGCAGGCGCGGCTGTCGGCGTCACCCTGGATGATGAAGGTCCCCCCCTGGGCGCCGTAGCCGAGCCCCTTCCCCACCGAGCCCCCGACCCGCACCCCGTTTCTGTTCTCCCCCTTGAGGATGACGATC
>JAMPXD010000041.1 GCA_023701365.1 Geobacteraceae bacterium | reverse complement strand
GCGCCACCATCATCAAGGTACTCGGCGGAGTAGAACGCTCCACCCCGCCAGTCTCGGCAAGAAAAGCGGCCAGGCCCTCTCGTCCCGCCGCGGCGAAAACCGCTCCGGTAAAACAGCCCCCCCCTCCCCCACCTCCCTATACGGTGGAGATCTTCAAGGGGGCGACCAAATCGACGCAACAATTCGCTCCTGAAAAATAGAATTACATAAGAAAGCGAGGTGATACGATGAAACTGCCCAGAGCAACAATAGGAATCTTCTCCGCTCTCCTGCTTATACTTTCCTTCTTTTTTCCGGAGGCTGCACGCGCCGGGGTCCTAACGGAAGTGGTTGTCAACAAGAGCGTCATACTCAACCTGAAAAGACCGGCTGAACGGATGGCCATTGCCAATCCCGCCATAGCGGAAGTGGTTACGCCTCTCAAGTCTCCGACCCAGGTCCAGATAAATGGCACGGCAATCGGCTCCACCTCACTTCTGGTCTGGGAAAAGGGGAGTGAAAATCCTACCTTTTTTGACGTCAATGTGACGGGAGACCTGAGCCAGCTAGAACCCCTGATAAAGGACCTGTCGCCGAAGGATGGGATAAACGTAGAATACGCCAAGGACACGGTCATACTCTCGGGCACGGCAACCAACGAACAGACCGTAGCCAAGGTGGTCCAGGCTGCCAAGGCATACGCCCCCCATGTTCTCAACCACATCCGGATTAACGAACCGCAGCAGGTCGTCCTCCAGGTGAAGGTCGCCCAAGTGGACAAGACCGCCCTGAAAAGGCTCGGCATCAGCGCATTGGTTAAAGGAAGTACCGCGGAGGGCTTTTACAATACGATCGCCTCCCCCAACGGGACAATATCCGGCACAAGCGGGACATCGGCAGCCACGACCACAGGCGCCTCAAGCACTACATCTTCAGTATCGACGGCTCTGGGCGACATAACACCTCTCGGCTTGTTCCAGGCCGGCATTTCCTATTTCCCCTCCGGGATCGGGGCCGTACTCGAGGCCCTGTCCACAAAGGGGCTTGCCAAGGTCCTGGCAGAGCCCAATCTGCTGGTAAAGAGCGGCCAGAAGGGCGAATTCCATGCCGGCAGCAAAATCCCTTACAACATCGTGACCAGCACCGGCGGGACCGCGACCACGTCCATTTACTTTGTCGACGTGGGGGTGAGGCTCAATTTCGCTCCGGAGGTATTGGAGAACGGCATGATAGCCCTCAAGATAGACCCGGCCGAAGTAAGCAGCATAGCCGGGACCCTCGCGGTCAACGGCTATCCCATCATCGACACGAAAAACGTCAAGACCTTTGCAGAGTTGAAAGACGGTGAGAGCCTGATCCTTGCCGGCCTCCTCTCCGAAGATGCCATAAGAACCATGTCGAAGATCCCCCTGCTGGGGGACATTCCTATCCTCGGAGCGCTGTTCAGGTCAACGCAGAGCGATATCACAGAGAAGGAGCTGGTCTTCTTCATCACGCCCAAACTGGTAAAACCGACGGCGCCCGGCACGAAGACCGACCTGCCCACAGACAATGTACCCACCCCCGAACAGGAGAAGGAACTGCAATGGGTACCGATGGGGGATTGAACGCAATGGGGAAAATACTTAACAACAAGGGAATTGCAGTAATCTACTTGGCGGTTGGCATTATCGTATTTATGGCCTTTGTCGGCCTGTCCGTCGACATTGGATACATGTACGTCGTCAAGGGACAGCTGCAGAATGCAGCAGATTCGATAGCGCTGGCAGGAGCGGCGAAGCTGGATGCCAGTTCCTTCTCTACCGCCCAACCTGTCGCTAGATCTGAGGCTGTTAAATTTGCCGCTCTGAATAATGCCGCCGGAACTGCCCTGATGCTGGACCAGAACATCACTAATGACCCAGCTGGTGATGTCGTAGTAGGCAACTGGGATCCCACCAGATCCCAGAGTCCTGTAGACCTCAGATTTCTCCCAACTGCCGACGGTAGTAATCCCTTACCAGCAGGTGCAACAATCAATGCCGTTAAGGCTGTCGCCAGAAGGACTGGGGAAAGCGGTACCGGAATAGGTGTGAATAGCAAAGTGTCCATATTCTTCGGCAAGATCATTGGTTGGAATATTATGGGGGCAAAATCCCAGGCGATAGCAGCAGGTGCCCTGTCAGAAGGGCCACTCACTTTATGCGTCAAAGCCTGTCGAGGTCCTGATAAAACAATAGTAAACATACCACCTACGCTTTTTTACTGGGCTCCTTATCCGTCTGAAATTGATCCTGGTACTCAAGGCATTGCATGGACCATTTTTTCAGAGACATCTCAACAAATGAATAAAGATTTCGCTATCAGCTTTTTGTGCGGAAACGAGCTTAACGCCTGCGGCAAAAGAATCTATACGACAAACTCTAATGATAATGACATTGCCAGGCAGTTTCGGTGTGCTTTCAAAAATCCGAACTACAGGAGTGCAGATAAAACCTGTAGCGACGACCCACAGGGAAAATGCGGACCTGGAGCCGGAAATAACGTAACATCCTGGAAAGTACTTGTACCACTTTTGGAAGACCCAGGATGTCCGCCAGGGGCACAACCTACACCCTACTCAGTTGTCAAATACGCCAGAATCAGGGTAACAGAGGTTTATGCATCAGGTGGCGGTGGCACAAGCAAATGCGCATGTGCTGCTTATGATGCACCAAATATGACAGGGCCAACTCCTAACGCAATTATAATAGACCAGATCGAATGTCAATCATGCGGTGACACTGACTTTTTTACTTATATGAGACCATCTCTGGTTAAATAATTAGATACTGGCCCGAAAGAGAGCCAGTCAATAATAAAGGATTTACAATAAATGCCTCCAAACATCTCAATAGCCATCATAAATAGAAACGACGCTTCCAGGAACTCCATAGAAGCGCTCCTCAAGCAACTCGGCGAACTGGTCAAGGTCGTGGGGACCTCTGCTGATTTCATCGAGGGAATGCGGATACTCCAGCTCACCAGCCCCATGGTGGTCATGCTGGAAATATACGATCCCGCAACGGGCGTTGAAGAAATCAAGCATATCCTCTCCCGCTTTCCGCGCACTTCCGTGTTCGTCACCTCGGCACAGAAGAGCTCGGACCTGATACTGAGTGCCATGCGGGCAGGGGCGGTCGAATATCTCCTGGAGCCGATCGAGCTTGCCGACCTCGCCGAGGCGCTCCAGAAAGTTGGGCGCCTCTGGGTCGCCAAGCCGGCAGAACCGGCGCAGCATGGCAAAGTCATCTCGGTTTACAATCCGATCGGTGGGATGGGGACGACCACCGTGGCGGTCAATCTGGCGGCGGCCATCGCCGCCGGCGGCGCCAAGGTCGCCCTGGTAGACCTCAACCTGTTCAGCGGAGACGTGGCTTCCTTTCTCGACGTCAACCCCACCTACACGTTGAGCAGCGTTACCAGCAACATTTCCCGGCTTGACTCCAATTTCCTGATGAGCGTCATGACCAAGCATGCCTCGGGCGTTTACGTCCTCACCGAACCCCTGGAAGTCGATGAAACCATGGACATTACGCCGGAACAGGTTCTCCGGGTCCTCGCCCTCCTGAAAGGGGTCTTTTCCCATGTGATCATTGACACCGGCGGGAGCATCGCAGGATGCAACCAGACAACCTTCGAGAGCTCCGACTACATCCTCTTCAACACGGTGCTCAGCCTCCCCGCCCTCAAGAACGCCAAACGTTACCTTGCCGCCCTGGCAAAGAAGGGGCTCCGCAAGGAAAGGGTAAAGCTTGTCATCAACAGGTATCTCCCCAGGGCCGACATCCAGGTGCAAGACGCCGAAAAAGTCTTGGATCACAAGGTATTCCTGACGATCCCGAATGAATACAAGGATGTCATAGACTCCATAAACAAAGGGATGCCAGTTGTGGAAATTTCTCCGCGGTCGCCTGTCAGCAAAGCCATTGAAAGGCTTTACGACCTGATCAAGACGTGCGGCTAACTACCCGGCAGACAGCCTGACATGCAGAATTTCTGTTAGCACAACAATAAAGGTGAGGGAATGACAATGACATTAAATGATCCATTCAATATTTTGCCAAAATCGGACTCCATGAAGCATATGAGCTATTTCCAGGAGTTGAAAACCCGCATCCACAGAAAGCTGATAGAGCGGCTCGATCTCGGGAAGCTCGACATGCTGGGGAGCAGTGAACTGGCCAGCGAAATCGGCTACATCATCCAGAGCCTCATTGCCGAAGAAGGGGTGCCCCTGAATCAGCAGGAAATCGAGCGGCTGATCGTGGAGGTGCAGCATGAAACCTTCGGCCTCGGCCCCATCGAACCCCTCCTCGCCGATCCCGACATTTCCGACATACTGGTGAACAACAGCTCGAACGTCTACGTGGAGCGGTTCGGAAAACTTTCCAGGACCGACATCGTTTTCAGGGACAACAACCACCTCATGCAGATAATAGAGAGGATCGTTTCCAAGGTGGGAAGGAGAATCGATGAATCGGCCCCCTACGTCGATGCCCGTCTCCCGGACGGGTCGAGGGTCAATGCCATCATCCCCCCCCTTGCCATCGACGGGCCGGTCCTTTCGATCCGCCGCTTCGGGGTCGAACCCCTCAAGGTCAGCGACCTGCTGCGGTTCGGCACCCTGGATGCGCGGATGGAAAAGATCCTCCAGGGTGCGGTAAAGACCCGGCTCAACATCCTGATATCGGGAGGCACCGGAACGGGCAAGACGACCCTCCTCAACGTCCTGTCCGAATACATCCCGTCGTCGGAAAGGATAATAACCATCGAGGATTCCGCCGAGCTCCACCTCAAGCAGGACCACGTGGTAAGGCTGGAGACGAGACCGTCCAACATCGAAGGAAGGGGAGAAGTCACCCAGCGGGATCTGGTAAGGAATGCCCTGAGGATGAGGCCCGACCGGATAATCCTCGGCGAGGTGAGGGGGGGCGAAGCGCTCGACATGCTCCAGGCCATGAACACCGGACATGACGGCTCACTCTCCACGATCCACTCAAACTCCACGCGGGATGCGATGGCACGGCTCGAAACAATGGTCTTGATGGCGGGCATGGACCTCCCGGAAAAGGCGATCAGGGAGCAGATATCCTCCGCCATTGATATTATTATCCAGTTGGTCAGATTCCCGGACGGGACACGGAAAGTCATCAAGGTCTCGGAGATGACCGGCATGGAAGGGAGCACCCTCGTCATGCAGGACATCTTTGTCTACGACCAGAAGGGGATCGACAAGGATGGAAACGTGGTTGGTGAATTCAAGGCAACCGGCATCAGGCCTAAATTCGTTGAACGGTTCAAGATAGCCGGTTTCGATCTCCCCCCGGGGTTCTTTGAAATTTAGGAGGTGGAGAGTGCTTACTGTCGTCATTCTCACATTTATTGCAGTCTTCCTGGTAGTTGCCGCCCTTTTTCTCGGTATTAGCGCAGCCAAGGAATCCCCCACCGCCGAGTTGAAGAGAAGATTGCGCCTGATGGCCCGGGACAAGAGGTGGCAAACCCTTCCCGACGAGCTGCGCGCGGAGATTGTCAGGGAAACCCCGCCTGTCGAAATCTTTATCTCCCGGATTCCATGGCTCCGCAATATTGACAAGTGGCTGGACCATGCCGGTCTGAAAATCACGCCGTCGCAATTTCTCCTGATGACGGCAGCAATCTGCGTAACCGGCTACGTCATCGCCTTCCTCCTGCGCAGAGACCATCTGCTGGCCTTGGTGGTGGCGCTGGTCCTGCTGGCCGGTCCTTTTGCCTATCTTGAGTTTCTGAAACGGCAACGGCTCGATAAATTCACCGAACAGCTCCCCGACGTCCTTACCATGCTGGCACGATCCCTCAGAGCCGGCCATTCCCTCAACAGTGCAATCGAACTGGTCGGCACTGAAATGCATGACCCTGCCGGAGCGTTGTTCAAGACCGCCTTCGAGCAGCAGAAACTCGGTTTGCCGGTAACGGACACGCTGGCCAACATGACGCTGCGGATGGAAAGCGTTGACCTCCGTTTTTTCGTTGTGGTGATCAGCATAAATACCGAGGTGGGGGGCAATCTGGCCGAGATTCTCGACAAGCTTGCTGAAACCATCAGGGAGAGACTGAAGATCCGGAGGCAGGTCAGGGTTTACACTGCCCAGGGACGCATGTCCGGCTATCTCCTCGCGGCTCTTCCCATTGTCACGTTTATTATCATGAATTTCATGATGCCCGGCTATGAAGATGTCCTCACAAAGGAAAAGCCGGGCCAGTACATATTGGTCGGGGCCGCCCTGATGCAGATAGCCGGCTTCTTCGTCATCAGAAAAATCATACAGATTAGAATCTGAGGGTTCCATGCAAATCCTGCTCATTACCATAGCTACCTGTATTGCGGTTGCGCTCCTGACCGCCAGCATTCTCTATCCGCTGCTCACCAGGCGCACGGTTGTCCAGCAAAGGCTGGATTCGCTAGCCGTCAAAGAACCGGCGAGACTCTCCGTAATAACAAAAAGGACGCCGTGGCAGAATTTCCTGGCCAATCTTGGGGCCACACTCAAAATTGCCCCGAAGGAGCAATCCAAATACACAAAAATGATCGTCGCGGCGGGCATCAGAAAAGAATCGGTCGCCATCTTCCTCGGCGCAAAGGTCTTCCTGGCGTGCGCGCTGCCGGCAGCCTACATTCTCATCTACGCCTTGCCGAAGGGAACGCTCCTCAAGTTCGACTCCCTGCTCCATGTAGCAGCACTGGCTATCTGCGGATTCCTGCTCCCCAGCTACTGGCTCTACCACAAGGTGGACTCCCGCAAAACCGAGATATTTCATACCCTCCCCGACATCCTCGACCTTCTGACGGTCTGTGTCGAAGCAGGCCTGGGAATTGACGCCGCTCTCCTCCGTGCCTGTGAAAACCCGATGTTCAAGGGGAATCCCCTGGCCGAGGAACTGAAGATCGCCACGATGGAAACCAGGGCGGGCAAGCCAAGGGCTGATGCACTCAGAGACATGGCGGAGAGGACAATGGTCGATGACGTCAAATCATTTGCCACCATGCTGGTGCAAACGGAAAGATTCGGCACCAGCTTGAGCCTGGCCCTGAGGGTTCACTCTGACTCGCTGCGCACGAAAAGAAGACAGATTGCCGAGGAAGCCGCGGCAAAGACCGCCATCAAGATACTGTTCCCACTGGCCTTTTTCATCTTTCCCGCACTGCTGGTGGTATTAGTCGGCCCGGCCGCTTTCAAAATACTCGCCATCTTCAAGTAGGCAAGCCTCATTATTCTAATCTAGTCTGAAGGGGGGTGAAACTATGAATTTTGACTTTAGCTCTGTTGTGCTTTTGATCATTGCCGTAGAATTGGCGCTGATCTATGTGAAAATCCCGAAGAAGTGAATCATCGACAACTGATCCTTAGCCATCAGTTTCATTATGAAAATGATGGCTAAGGATCCAACCTGAGGGGCATCCCGCATGAAAGCAATAAATTCCACCAGTCATGAGGAAATAGCCGGCAGCCTGGGGGTCGCTGAAACCATCTTCAGCCGGATGAAGGGACTGCTTGGGAGAAACTCCATGGCGGAGGGGGAGGGATTGCTGATCAGGCCGTGCAAGGGAATACATACCTTCGGCATGAGATTCCCCATTGATGTTGTTTTTCTTGACAAGACAAATCGGGTGATCGCTGTGACAAAGAGCATCCCTCCCAACCATATGACACGCATGTATCTCGGAGCATCAAGCGCGATCGAGCTTCCGGCAGGCATTCTCGAAAAGACCGCCACAAAGATTGGAGATGAGGTAGAGTTTGCCTGAGAAGCAGATAGAGCTGGAGCGCCTGCTACTGCCTTTACTCCTCTTCATTTCAGCCCTGGCCTCAAGAATTCCGTTCACCAGCGGCTTCCTCTACCACTATGATTCCTGCCAGTTTGCCCTGGCTCTCAAGAAGTACGATATATCCCTTCATCAACCCCATCCCCCTGGTTACTTTCTTTACGTTATGCTCGGCAGGCTGGTAAATCTCGCCACAGATGACGCCAACGCCATTTTCGTCTCCTTAAGCGTTTTCTTCAGCGCCCTTACGGTCGTTGCAATCTATTATCTCGGAAAAGAGCTTTACTTCGAGAATGCGGCTCTTCTCGCCGCTGCACTCGCAATCACAAGCCCCAGCCTCTGGTTTCATGGCGAGGTGGCGCTCACCTACGCGCTGGAAGCGTTCTTCAGCACGGTCATTGCCTTGTCCTGCTGGAAGATGAGCAGGGGAAAGCATGGCCTTCCCTGGCTTGCAGCAATTCTCATGGGTGTTGCCGGCGGCATACGGCAAAACACCCCGGTCTTCCTTTTCCCGCTCTGGCTGTACGCCATGAAAGATCTGCCGCCGCGAAAAATATTCGCGTCGCTGGGCCTGTTCGGCTTGGTCAGTCTTTCCTGGTTTATCCCCATGGTCTGGATGACGGGAGGGTGGAATCAGTACCGGCATGCTTTTCAAGAACTCTGGCTGTTCACTGCCGGCCACAACTCGGTCTTCGAAAGGGGATGGCCCTTTTTCAGCCTTTATGCTTCGACCCTTATTCATTTCGTGATATACGGCATCGGGCTTGGCCTGCCTATTCTGGGTCTCATGGCCTATTCATTGATGATAGGAAAGAAAACTGAGCCTTCCGGCAGACAGAGAGCGGTCTTTTTTTCTTTATGGATTCTCCCAGCGCTCCTGTTCCATCTATTTATCTTTATTCATCCGGCAAATCCCGGTTACTCCCTCATTTTCCTGCCGGCACTGGTGCTTCTGACTGCTGCGTCGACGGAACTTCTGGCCGAAAGGATCAAGAAGGCGACCAACAAGGACTTCCGTGTTGCACTGGCAATCGGTTTGATAGTCAGCAACAGTTTCATTTTCCTTTTTCTGAATATTCCGGTATCGTTCCCGGAGATCAGAAATCATGACCGTCGCATCTCTGCCTTGCTGGCGAGTTGCAGAGCTTTCGATCCATCGAATACCGCGATCTTTGCAAGGTCTTCCATAACATTTGGTTTCAGGCACATCATGTATTATTTGCCTGAATATGGCGTTTACCTGTCCGATATACGGAGGGCCAAGACTGGCGAGATAGGAAAGGAATTCTGGGGAAGGGGCAGAGAGACCTTTCTGGCGGAGGGGATAGTCTTACCCGCGAACATCACCAGCTTTGCGGCACTCCTCAGCGATGACGAATCTAAACGAGTATACGGCACCAAGGGCCTGAAGGTCACAGAGGTGGCCCCCTCCATCCATATAGCGTCAGGCCCCGTCAGTCTGCTCAAAGAGGTCTACCCTGAATTGCGATTGGCGCCCCGGCCTGCCGGGACTCATTAAAAGCAACCTGATGAATTCAAGGATCTTTTCTCATGTTTTACCGGGAACAGAAGAGGGCAATGGAATTATGAAAAGGCGCTACCAGCTTCCTTTCATAACGCTCGCGGTGCTGGAGATATTCATCCCCTCGATCCTGGCCGGATTGTGCTACGTCGATGACGTGCAGATGGTTCACCATCTTCTTCAAATGGGCGACTGGAACCTGAAAAGTATCTTTACCCCGGGGGGAATCTATTACCGACCACTGCTGAGCCTCTCTTTTATCCTGGATAAGGAGCTCTGGTCTCTGAACGAGCAGATCATGCATCTGGAGAACGTCCTTATCCATCTGCTCAATGTAGCGATCGTCTACAAACTCGCCCTGACGCTGTTGCCCGACAAGGAAAAAGAAGAATCTCGCCTCCCCCTTGTCGCGGCCCTCTGCTTCGGCCTCCACCCCATCAACACGGAATCGGTCAACTGGATTTCGGGCCGTACCGACGTGATGGCCGGCACCTTCGTTTTCCTGAGCGCCCTATACCTGGTCAAATTCAAGCAGGAAAACAGGAAGCGCTTTCTGGCCATCTCGACACTGTCACTTTTTCTCGGCATTCTGACTAAAGAAGTGGCATTGGCTTTTCTGCCCGGTGCCTTTTTTATGTTAATTGCAGAAGACACCGACCAGACGTCTGGGCAAGGCACTTACTATAAAAATCATGAATCGTTGCGGATATTATTACTGCTTCTGATAATTCTGGCGGTTCCGGTTCTGCTCTATTTCCAGATGAGATCCCATGACTTAAGCACGGACGCAGGTCGCCTAGGCAAGACGATCATGCAGATGTCCAACGATCCTGGCCAGGCGTTGTTCGTCTGCTTGCGGGCTTTCGGTTTTTACATGAAAAAGCTCTATCTCCCCCTCCCCCTCGACCTGACCATCAGGGAGGTCGATCCGCTCTATGAACTCCTGGCACTCCCGTTCCTGCTGCTCGCCCTTCTCCTGCTTGGCAGGAGAACCCTGGCGACAGCAATATATTTGTCTGGCATCTTACTGATCACCCCTTCCCTGCTCATAGCTTTCGACCAGATAGCCTGGACGCCTTATGCAGAGAGATACGTTTATGTCGCCTCGGCATTCATCATAATACCATCAGCTTTCTTTCTAAGCAGACAGCTGGAGTGTTTTCGCCAAAGAACCTTAATAAAAGCCGGAGTTTCCGCTCTTTTGGTTACCATGGCAATGTTCACCTTGCAGCGCAATATCTATTGGATGAAGACCACAGCCCCTTATCAAAAAGTCAAGGGTATCGTCGAGAAGAAATCCGAAAGGTGAGCCCACGCAATCATGGAGATCTTGCACGTATGAAATTCAAGACACAGTTCCTTATCCCCTCGATCGCAGACATGCTGTTCATGGCTATTTTTCTTCCCATGGCCTTTTCCACCGGGAAAGGTCTATTGAACGACTGCGACACCGGCTATCACATCCGGGCCGGCGAAGTAATCCTTAACACCCATGCAATCCCGCGCCTTGACATGTTTTCCTTCATCTCTCCCCCCCTCCCCTGGACCGCCCACGAATGGCTTTCCGAAGTGATCATGGCGCTCGTGCACCGGGCGTCAGGCCTCACAGGGGTGGTGATCTTCTTCACCCTTATCATCGCCATCAGCTATTACTCCTTCTTCAGAATACTGCGGGCCGGCAAGGAGAACATCCTGCTGGTCGTAACCGTATTCCTGCTGGCGACTGCCTCTTCCCAGCTCCACTGGCTGGCCAGACCCCACGTCTTCTCCCTGGGGCTGCTGATGATCTGGTACCACCTGCTGGATGACTATCACTACCGGGAGCGAAACCTCCTCTACATTTTTCCTCCACTCATGCTCCTCTGGGTCAATCTCCACGGCGGCTTCGTCGCCGGCTTCGTCCTCCTCGGCATCTACCTCCTCGGCAACATCATCAAATACCTGACAGCCCCTGAGACTGAAAGAGGCCCGTATCTGCAAAAGTGCAGAAACCTGGGCCTGATAACCCTCCTCTGCCTCCTGGCCGCCCTGATCAATCCCTTCGGCTATCATATCCTGCTTTTCCCCTTCAATCTCGTCTCCAATCAATACATCATGGACCATGTCATGGAATTTATCTCCCCCAATTTCCATGAGCCGCTCCCCTTTAAGTATTTCTTCCTGTTCATGATCGCGGTTTTTGTCGTCTCAAGGGAGCGCCTCAATTTTGTCGAGATCGCTCTCATTCTTTTTTTCACGAATATGGCGCTCTATTCGGTGAGATATATCCCGCTGCTCGCCATCATCGCCGCTCCCGTCATCCTTCGGAAGGTGGGCCGGATATTTGACCAGACGTCCGGCAGGCCCATCGAATTCCTGAAAAAGAGAGCAGAGGCCATAACCGCCATCGACAGCAGTGCCAAAGGGTGGCTATGGCCGGTTGCAGGGGTTGTGGCGGTTGTATTTTCGGCTGCGGGCGGTAGACTTGATTACACCTTCAGCCCCGAGAAAAAACCGGTGGCCGCCGTGGAGTTCCTGAAAAAAGAGCCCATCAAGGGGAACATGTTCAACAATGACGAATTCGGCGACTATATAATCTACGCCGCATGGCCGGACTACCGGGTCTTCTTTGACGGCAGGATAGACATGTACGGCGCCGAGAGGCTGAAAGAATACAACAGCATCGTCAGCTTCAAAGAGGGGTGGGAAGATGTGCTGGATAAATACAGGATAGACTGGATCATCTTTGATGCGAAATCGGAACTTTCCCGTTTCCTTCTCAAGAGCGACGGCTGGCGACTCATTTATGCCGACAGTGTGGCCCATATTTTCGTGAAAAATATTCCGGACTATCAGTACTTGCTAAACAGGTACCAGGACGTGAAACCGCTCCCGGAAGCTGCCAAGACCTGAGAGACACCCAAATTCTGCACGCGCGGGCCTGAAGATGGATGAACATTATATCTGGCTGTTCAATAAATCCGATAATGGCGGACTATGGCGGGCCGCCCTCTTCTCCTTTCTGCTCCACGGGGTCATGATCGCCGTCATGGCCACGACATCCGTGTTTTACCCGATAACCGGCAGCGCCGAAAAAATCGATGTCGTCTGGCTTTACCCCTCTTTCCTGCTCGGCGGGGAGAACAATGTTTCCCCCCCGGTTCACTCCTCTCCCCCGAAGGAAAAGGCGCCCTCCCCTCTTGCGGGGAGCGCCAGGGTGCCATCTCCGCGGCACCCAACCCCCATTGAACCGGAACCGGCCCGGAAAACAGCAGAGAACCGGGACATGGAACGTTTGCCCCCTCCATCCCCTCCCCCGGCCCGTGAACAAGAGGCCCAGCCCGTTGCACCACCCGCAGCCGCCCCCTTGCTCACGGAGCCGGAACCGGCGGAGGAACAGGAGATGCGCATCCCCGTCGTCTCGCCCCCCCTGCAAACCGCTGAAGCCAAGGCTGACCAGAGTGAAAAGGGCGCCGGCAACGAGACCTTACCCCCCCCCCAAGACACCCGCCAGGCCGGGAAAGAGGTCAAGGCGAACGGCGGGCCGTCGGCCGACCGAAACGAAAGCACCCGAACGGCAGCGGAGAAAGCCGCAGAGGCGCCAGCAGTTGCACCGATCCGGCCTGCTGCGGCAGCTGCCGCAACGTCATCACGCGAGCCTCTCCAGCAGAATCAACAACACCTGGCTGATGCTCAGCAGACGGCAGTGAGGGATTCGGCCCCCCTTTCGCAGACAACAGACCCCTCAGTAAATGGGGCTCCCGCTCAGGCGTCGCCCCTGCCGGGGGGTTCCGCCGGGGAGCAAAAAGCGGCCTTGGAAATGCGCAGCGCAGCAGCGCCCGACACCAGGCATGCCAACGGTGACAAGCCTGTCGAAAAACCGTCCGCAAATGCGGCAGGGCAAAAAGGGATTTTCGCCCCACCTCTTTCCGGCGATCTGAAACTCGATATCACGGCACCTCCTGAAGCACTGAAGGCCGTGAAGATCTCGGCCACATTCCGCGAGTATCCCAAAGCGCGCCGCGGCCGGCCAATGACAAAGAGCGCCGCCCGGAATTTTCGGGCTCTCTCCCCGAAAATGACAAGGACGGCCCCGAATACCCTGCAAGCAGTCATTGAAATTGCCGAGGAAGGAGTCTATGATTTCAGGAGTCTTTCCGAAGCCGCCGATTCCGTCGAGGCCTCCTTCCTCGTAAAGATCTATGAAAACAGCGGCAGGGCGAAGACGCAGCCGGCAGGTACCCGGAGAATCGGCGACAAGGGGAGCATTGCCAGGGTTCTGATGCCGGAGGGTATTCTCTGGGATGATGAATCGGCCTTCAGCGGCAGCATGGAGGATTCGGAGAGCATTACCAGATTCAATGCCGAAACCGGCCTGGTGTGGAAGGAATACAAGGAATAGCGGCAAACTTCGAGACCTGGGGAGAAACGGACAACAACATGATTTCCATAGTCATAGCCGCATTCAATGAAGAGAACCGGATAAGTCGATCCCTGCAGAAGATCCATGAATTTCTGCGGGGACGGGACACGGATTATGAAATAATCGTGGTCGACGACGGAAGCATTGACCGGACAACCCCGCTGGTGGCAGAACTGGCCAGGACCATCGCCGGCCTCAGGGTCATCCGCTATGATAATAACCGGGGCAAAGGGTATGCCTTGCGGACAGGGGTGCTCGCCTCAAAAGGGGAGACAGTGCTCGTTTCCGATGCCGACCTCTCCACCCCCATCGAAGAACTCGACACCCTGTTGCCCCATCTGTCCGACTGCCGGATCGCAATCGGCTCGCGGGCGCTCGCCCTCAGCGAAATTGTCGTAAAGCAGCCGTGGTGGCGGCAGCAGATGGGAAAGACCTTTAACAGGATCGTCAAACTTCTAGTCATCGACGACTTCAACGATACCCAGTGCGGTTTCAAGCTCTTTACCGGCGAAACGGCGCGGGAGCTTTTCAGGGAGGCCCGGATCGACCGGTTCGCCTATGATGTGGAAATCCTCGCCCTCGCAAAGAAAAAGGGATACAGGGTCGCAGAGGTGCCGATAAAATGGTTCAATGACGCTGCCTCAAAGGTGCACCCGATCCGCGACTCCCTGAGAATGCTGGCAGACCTCGTCAGGATAAGACAATCGATCGGCAACACTTCGGCACAGCCCTGACCGCATAGCGTCTTCCTATGGCCCAATACAAAACAGGCGACCCGTTGCCGAGCCGCCTGCCGAATCCATTGTCCAACGCTGCCGTAGTTAGCTCCGCTGCTACAGAACCCCGGCTACTTTCATCCGCCTCGTTTCCGTGCCCGCGGTTTTATTGCCGGCAAGGGAATCCATGATCTCCTTCCTGAACTGCCGCCGTTTCACCTCGTAGGCGTCAGCCTCGGGCCCCGTTCCACAGTAGAACTTCTTGGCCTTGACCAGGTCTCCCTTCGCCATTTCAAGCTTGCTCGCCAGCTCCCTTACCGCCGCCTCGGCACATTTCTCGTCGTTCTCCATATCGTCCGGCGAATAGCCGTGACTCATGGCCCTGCGGGGCATCAGCTGCCATACGCCGAGCGCCCCCTTGTGCGAAACCGCCTTGCCTGACAGGCCATGTCCCCCCGTTTCCGCAAGTGCTATTTCAGCAAGGTCTATCGGCATGAACGGCGTACCGAGCGTCTTCAGGTAACAGAGCGCCGCCAGCCAGCGCGCGCGCCGAGGCTCGGTCCTGAGGGAGAAGGTTGCGGCAATTGCAGGAACCTGGCTCCTTCTCTCCTCGAGGTTGATCCCCTTCTCCATTACCCGGCGAATCTCTCTGTCAAGCTCCGAATCACCCGCAACAACCGGCGTCTGAGCCTGCCGGATATGGGATTGGTCGCATGACACTCCCAGCAGCAACATGGCTGCCATTGTTATAATGGTTTTTCTCATAATTAGTTTTTGTCGGTTGTATCAGCTTTGCCGGACGGTCACTCGGACCCTCGGAAATGTCAGGAAACGTTTCCGGCCTTAACCTCCTTCTCTTTAATATTGAAGTTTGCGTCACTCATTGAGGAACGCAGCTTCTCATAAGACTTTTAGTAAAGTCGCAAGGTATGCCTGTTAAACGTCAAAAGGCCCCATTGGAGCCTTTTGACCAGCCTGCACTTACGCAGGTAAGTAATCTATATACACCATGCCCGTTGACTTGTCAAACGATTATTTTAGCAAGCCCAATGATTTCAAGGCGTTACACCATCATGGGCAGGTGCAAAATAGACCGTGTTACTGCAATTTCACCCCCATCGCCTCGGCCACGGTATGGATATCCTTGTCGCCCCGTCCGGAGAGGCAGACCACGATGGTCTTATCTTTGGCAAGGGTCGGCGCCAGTTTCAGCAGATATGCTATGGCATGGGACGACTCCAGGGCCGGGAGGATGCCTTCTTCACGGGTAAGAAGTTGAAAACCCGCCAGCGCTTCCTCATCGGTAACCGAGACGTAGCTGGCGCGGCCGCTTTCCTTGAGCCAGGCGTGCTCCGGCCCTACGCCGGGATAGTCGAGCCCGGCGGAAATGGAGTGGGCCGGGGCGATCTGGCCGAACTCGTCCTGGAGAAGATAGGTCTTGTTGCCGTGGAGCACCCCAACTTCCCCGGCACAGAGCGGGGCGGCATGCTTGCCGGAAGAAATGCCGTAACCGGCCGCCTCCACGCCGATAAGCCTGACCTCATGATCGTTGAGAAATGGATAGAAAAGCCCCATGGCGTTGCTCCCTCCGCCTACCGCCGCAACGAGGCAGTCGGGGAGCTTCCCCTCCGCTTTCCGGTGTTGCGCCTTGGCCTCGCGGCCGATCACCGCCTGGAAATCCCTGACCATCATCGGATAGGGATGGGGTCCGGCAGTGGTCCCGATCACGTAAAAGGTGTTGTGCACATAGGTTACCCAGTTGCGCATCGCCTCGTTCATGGCGTCCTTGAGGGTTGCGGTGCCTGCGGTTACCGGCGTGACGCGCGCTCCCAGGAGTTTCATGCGGAAGACGTTGAGGGACTGGCGGTGGATGTCCTCCTCCCCCATGAACACCTCGCATTCCATCCCCATCAGGGCCGCTACCGTCGCGGTGGCCACCCCGTGCTGGCCGGCGCCGGTCTCGGCGATCACCCTGCTCTTCCCCATCCTCTTCGCCAACAGCCCCTGGCCGATGGTGTTGTTGATCTTGTGGGCACCGGTATGGTTCAGGTCCTCGCGCTTGAGGTAGATCCGGGCGCCGCCGAGCCTATTGGTGAGCTTCTCGGCGAAGTAGAGGGGGTTCGGCCGCCCCACGTACTGGCGCAGGTAATAAGCGAACTCTTCCTTGAACTCCCGGTCGTTCTTGTAGTGCGCATAGGCCTGCTCCAGCTCAAGGAGCGCCGGCATCAGGGTCTCGGGAACATACCTGCCGCCGAACTGGCCGAAATGTCCCTGCTTATCGGGTAATCTCATTTTCTTTTCTCCTTGTTATCCGTGTTCAACTGCCTTTTTCAGGTTAACTCTTCTTGACAAATTCCGACTTCAGCTGCATCGCGCCGATGCCGTCGATCTTGCAGTCGATGTCGTGGTCGCCCGAGACAATGCGGATGTTCCTGACCTTGGTGCCGACCTTGACCACCGATGACGATCCTTTGATTTTCAGGTCCTTGATGACGGTCACCGAGTCGCCGTCGTTGAGCACGTTGCCGAAGGCGTCACGCACGACACTGTCGGTCTCCGCGCTCTCCGCTGCTGTCTTTGCCCACTCATGGGCGCATTCCGGGCAGACGTACATCTCTCCGTCTTCATAGGTGTATTCCGAGTTGCATGAGGGGCATTTTGGTAGGGTGGTCATGTGGTGTCCTTTGTATGGTGGTAACGGTGCAAGGCTTACGGGGCGCGAAGCGATCCCGTGCACCCGCAGCCCCAACCGGAATAGCCCGGCCGGTTGTATCATTTTGAGTTATTATCAGATAACATCCGGCAAAACAAGGAAGTTGTGCAAGACAAATCAAGAAGAGGGGATGGAAATAATTCCGCCCCCTCCTCTTGCATCATTTCCGTGCCTTGCTCCTACAGCCCCTTGGCCCGGCGGATAAATTCCCGTACCTTTTCCGGGTCTTTCTTTCCCGGCGTCGCCTCCACCCCACCCGACACGTCCACGGCATAGGGAGCGACTCTCTCCACCGCCAGCCGGACATTGTCCGGGGTCAACCCTCCGGCCAGGATGACCGGTCCGAATTTCTCCGCCTCCTTGGCAATTTCCCAGTTAAAGGTTGTCCCTGTGCCGCCGTAGGCCTTGGGAGAATAGGCGTCCAGCAGATGTCCCGCCACCCGGTAATTTATTATGGGATCGAGGCTGGAGATATCCTTTATGCGGAACGCCTTAATCACCCGCCAGTTGACCTGGTCACAGTACTCCGGTGGCTCGTCGCCATGAAGCTGGACAATATCGAGCCGGCACTGGTTAGCAGTGGCGTTGACGAACTCAAGGTCTGCGTTGACGAACAGCCCCACCGCCTGGACAAATGGGGGAAGCGCTCTTATGATTGCCACCGCCTGCTCCGGGAAGACGTACCGAGGGGATTTTTCATGAAAAACAAATCCCAGGGCATCCGCTCCGGCCCCCGCCGCCTGGAGAGCATCCTCGATGTTCGTTATGCCGCAGATCTTGATTCGTACCATATTTAATCCTGGTGAACCGCCGACCCATGGGTCGCCCTTGGGCGAGGCATGCCTCGCCCCTACAAATAACCTACAAACTGACTTTCGGCAACCTCTCCAGCGCTTCCCTGATCTTTTCTTCCGGATACTCGTAATCCACCAGGTTGCCGGAGAGATAGGCGTCATAGGCCCCCATGTCCAGCTGGCCGTGGCCTGAGAGGCCGAACAGGATGGTCTTTTCCTTCCCCTCTTCCTTGGCCAGGACCGCCTCGTCGATCGCCGCCCGGATCGCGTGGGACGACTCCGGTGCCGGCACGATCCCCTCGCTCCTGGCGAAGAGAAGCGCCCCCTCGAAACAGGCGTTCTGCTTGTACGACTTCGCCTCAATCTCCCCTGCATGGTAGAGCTGGGAAACAAGCGGTGACTCGCCGTGGTAGCGCAAACCCCCAGCATGGATGCCGGGGGGCATGAAGTCATGGCCGAGGGTGTACATCATGGAGATCGGCGCCATCTGGGCGGTGTCGCCGTAGTCGAAGGCATAGACCCCCTTGGTCAGGGTCGGGCAGGAGGCGGGCTCCACCGCCAGACAGCGCACCTTTTTACCGGCGGCCCGGTCGGCGATGAAGGGAAAGGTAAGGCCGGCGAAGTTGGAACCGCCGCCGCAACAGGCGATCACCAGGTCGGGATAGTCTCCGGCGATCTTCATCTGCTCCTTCGCCTCCAGCCCTATCACGGTCTGGTGCAGGCAAACATGATTCAGCACGCTGCCGAGGGCGTAATTGGTATCATCGTGGCTCGCCGCGTCCTCCACCGCCTCGGAGATGGCGATCCCTAGGCTCCCCAGGTTGTCCGGGTCATGGGCGAGGATGGTCCGGCCGGCATTGGTGAACTCGGAGGGTGAGGGGATCACCTGCGCCCCCCAGAGCTGCATCATGCTCTTGCGGTACGGCTTCTGGGTGCAGGAGACCTTCACCATGTAGACGGTGCACTCCAGGCCGAACATGGAGCAGGCGAGCGCCAGGGAGCTCCCCCACTGGCCGGCCCCGGTCTCGGTGGCAAGGCGCCTGATCCCGGCCTGCTTGTTGTACCACGCTTGCGGAATTGCCGAATTGGGCTTGTGGGAGCCGGCCGGCGACACTCCTTCGTACTTGTAATAGATCTTGGCCGGCGTGCCGAGCGCCTGTTCCAGCCGGCGGGCGCGGAAGAGCGGGGACGGCCGCCAGAGCCGGTAGATATCCCGCACCTCTTCGGGGATGTCGATCCAGCGCTGGTTCGACACCTCCTGCTCGATGATCGCCATGGGGAAGATGGGAAGGAGGTCGTCCGGGGTCACCGGCTGCATGGTCCGGGGATTGATGACCGGCGCCAGCGGCCCCGGCATGTCGGGAATGATGTTGTACCACTGCCTCGGAATCTGCTCCTCGTTGAGCAAGATCTTGGTGTTCATCGGTTCTCCTTTTTAGGTAAGCGCGGAAGTCTGAAGCGCGGAAGAGCTGAAGTTGAATGCTTTACCTTCCGTTCTTCCAGTCTTCCGCGCTTCCGCTCTCTAAAAGCTCCCGCAGCTTCGCGCCGATATCCCCCTCGCGCATCAGCGACTCGCCGATCAGGAAGGCCTGTGCCCCGGCCTGCTGGAGGCGGACGATGTCGTCGCGGTTGTTGATGCCGCTCTCGGCGACGATCATCCGGTCGCCGGGGATCAGCTTTGCCAGCCGCCCGGTGGTGCCGAGGTCGGTGACGAAGGTCCGGAGGTTGCGGTTGTTGATGCCGATCAGTTCCACGTTCACCTGGAGTGCCGTCTCCAGCTCCCGCTCGTCGTGGACCTCCAGCAGCACGTCCAGTGAGAGCTCCCGGGCCAGGTCCGCCAGGTCGCGGAGCTGGTTCAGCTCCAGCATGGCGGCGATCAGGAGAATCGCGTCGGCTCCGGCCAACCGCGCCTCGTACAACTGGTAAGGGTCGTAGAGGAAATCCTTGCGCAGTAGCGGCAGTCGGACCTGCTCACGAATGAGAGCGAGATAGGAGAGATGGCCGAGGAAAAAATGCTCGTCGGTCAACACCGACAGGCAGGCGGCGCCGTTAGCCTCGTAGATCTCGGCGATGGCGAGCGGGTCGAAGTCGGGGCGGATCACCCCCTTGCTGGGCGAGCCCTTCTTCACCTCAGCGATTACCGGTGTCCAGCCGGACCCCTCCGCTGTCCGCAGGGCGCGCACAAAGCCGCGCGGCTGATCCTCCAGGTCGGCGATGCGGGACTTCAACTCGACCAGTAGAGATACCCTCTTCGCCGCAGCCACCTCTTCCCGCTTTTGATCCAGGATTTTTTTCAGTATGTCTGGTGTGTCCATCGTATCCTTCGGATTTCTTTACCTTTACCTGTTCCTGTATTCCGGCCCTGGCTCGTTCACCGCCTCCACCTTCACCTTCTCGAAGATTTCCCACAGGCTCAATCCCAGCTCCGGAAACAGAGCAATAGTCATGGTCTCGTCACAACCGAAGACGTCAGGATGTCCGTATCCACCATCCACGTAATTAAAGCATTCCACTGTTTCATTGGCCGGGTCGATAACGATATATTCCTGGACGCCGAACCGCTCATACAGCGCCATCTTCTCGCGGCGGTCCTTACGGCTCGTAGATGGAGACAATATCTCTACCACCAAGTCGGGCGCTCCCTGAATGTTGGCTTCCGTGATTTTCGAAAGATCGCAAACCACGAGGAGGTCGGGCTGGACCACGTTGTAATCATCAAAAACGACATCGGTGGGGGCAACAAATGGCCTGCAGGTCTTCCCTTTCAAATAGGTTGAGATAGCCAGCCAAAAGTTTCCCAGAATGATCTGATGCCTGGTCGCCGGCGCCGGCGTCATGTTGTAGGGGATGCCGTCGATCAGCTCCCAGCGCTGCTCGTCGTTCCAGGTGCAGTACTCGGCATAGGTGAAGCGCTTCTCGATCTTTTCTGCAGTGGAGCCCATGATTGTCCCCCTGTCGGGCGAGGCGGCCTCCTCCGCCAAAGCAGCTGCGGCGGCCAGATGCCTCGCCCCTACATATTGGTCAACTGCACCAGCTTCTCAAGCTGCCCCTTCGCCTTTCCGGAATCGATCGCCTCGGCCGCCATTTTCAGCCCCTCCGCGGGGGTTGGCGCTCTTCCGGCGGCAACCAGGCCGTAGGCGGCATTCAGGAGAACAATGTCCCGCTTCGGCCCCTTGGCACCGTCCAGAATGCTCCGGACGATCCCGGCGTTCTCCTTGGCGTCGCCACCCCGCAACTCGTCCATGGAGCAGCGGGCGAGCCCCAGCTCCTCAGGCCTGATGACCCCCGGCCTTACCCCCTCAGGGGTCACCTCGGCGATGCGGGTCTCGGCGGACAAAGTGATCTCGTCCATCCCGTCCATGCCGTGCACCACGAAGCCGCGCTTGCAGCCGAGATTTCGCAGGACGCTGGCCAGCTTCTCCACCAACTCTTCCTTGTAGACCCCCAGCACCTGGCGGTCGGCTCCGGCCGGGTTGGTCAGGGGACCGAGGATGTTGAAGATGGTCCGGATGCCGATCTCCCGGCGCGGGCCGATGGCGTGCTTCATGGCGCCGTGCAGGGCCGGGGCGAACAGGAAGCCGATGCCGATCTCTGTTATGCATCGCTCCACGGTCTCCGGGGTCACGTTCAGATTGACCCCCAGGGCCTCCAGCACGTCGGCGCTGCCGCAAGCTGAGGAGACCGAGCGGTTGCCATGCTTGGCCACCTTCACCCCGAGAGCCGAGACCACGAAGGCAACGGTGGTGGAGACGTTGAAGGTATTGGTGCCGCTCCCGCCGGTGCCGCAGGTGTCGAGGATGGTCTCCAGGTCGATGTTGATGTCGTCCCGGTCCATATCGAGGACGTTCCTGCCGACCCGGATGGGGGTCACCTTGTCCCGCATCACCCGCGCCGCCCCGGTGATCTCCGCCACCGTCTCCCCCTTCATCCGCAGCGCCGTGATAAAGGCGCCGATCTGGGCCGGAGTCGCCTCCCCCGACATGATCTGGTCCATCACCTCGATCATCTCAGTTTCGGCAAGGTCTTGCCGCTCTACTACCTTGGCTATGGCTTTCTTGATCATTCGATTCCCCTTTTTGTGAAACGTGGATTTTTCGCAAGGTCAAGGCGACCGAGAGATTGCGCGGAGGCGTAGTAGAGCTACGTCGCACAAGCAATCGTGAAGGTCAACGCAGAGATTGCGGAAAAGCCGCGTTTCACTTCGTCATCTCAAGGAAATTCCGCAGTATCTCCATCCCACCTTCCGTCAGGATCGATTCGGGGTGGAACTGCACCCCCCAGATGGGGAGTTCCCGGTGGGCAAGCCCCATGATCTCCCCCTCCGCCACCCAGGCGGTCACATCGAGGCAGTCGGGGAGCGACGCCCGCTCCACCACCAGGGAGTGATAGCGGGTCGCCTGGAAAGGATTGGGCAGCCCGGCGAACAGTCCCTTGCCGTCGTGAATGATGGGGGAGGTCTTGCCGTGCATCAGGTAGGCGCTCCGCACGATGCTGCCGCCGAATGCGGCGCCGATTGCCTGGTGGCCGAGGCAGACCCCCAGGATCGGCACCTTGCCGGCGAAATGCCTGATGGCGGCCACCGATATCCCCGCCTCGTCCGGAGAACAGGGGCCGGGGGAAATTACGAGCCGTTCAGGCGCCATCGCCTCGATCTCAGCGATGGTGATCCTGTCGTTGCGATAGACCACGACCTCTTCCCCCAGTTCGCCGAAATACTGGACGATGTTGTAGG
>JAMPXD010000242.1 GCA_023701365.1 Geobacteraceae bacterium | reverse complement strand
CTCGGTGCTGGGAGCGGGGCCGGCCTTCCTCGGGGTGATCGAGGGGGTGGCGGAATCGACCGCCGCCCTCCTGAAACTCGCCTCCGGGATCGCCTCAGACCGGCTGCCGGGGCGCAAGAAGCTGGTCCTGGCCGGCTATGCGATCTCCTCCGTCGCCAGGCCGCTGACCGCCCTGGCCATGACCCCCCTGACCGTCCTGTTCATCAGGTTTGCCGACCGGGTCGGCAAGGGGATCAGGACCTCGCCGCGGGACGCGCTGATCGCCGATTCCGTCGATCCCGCCATCCGGGGAAAGGCCTACGGCTTTCACCGCTCCATGGACCATGCCGGGGCGCTCATCGGCCCGCTAGTCGCCACCGTTCTCCTCACCTGGTTCACCACCGATCTCCGCACCGTCTTCTGGCTGGCCGCCATCCCGGGCGGGCTGGCGGTCCTCTTGATCATCCTCAAGGTCCGCGAAGCCGAAAGGAAGGGGGCGCAGAACGGCCGCTTCCTCGGCACCTTTCCCCGCGGGAGGCTCAGGAGCTACCTCCTGATCCTGTTCCTGTTCACCCTCGGCAACTCCTCGGACGCCTTCCTCCTCCTCCGGGCGGGCCAGCTGGGCGTCACCCCGGCCCGCATCCCGCTGCTCTGGACCTTTTTCCACCTGGTGAAGATGCTCTCCGCCATGCCGTTCGGCGCCCTGTCGGACCGGCTCGGCAGGCGCGGGGTGATCGTCGCCGGCTGGGGGGTCTATGCCTTGGCCTATGCGGGGTTTGCCCGGGCCGTCACGGAATTGCACGTCTGGCTGCTGTTTGCCCTGTACGGGCTTTTCTACGGCCTGACCGAAGGGGTCGAGAAGGCCCTGCTGGCCGACATCGCCCCCCCCGCCGAGCGGGGAGGCGCGTTCGGCTGGTACAACTTCGCCGTCGGCGCCGGCGCCCTCCCGGCCAGTATCATCTTCGGCCTGATCTGGCAGAAGGGGGGCGCCCCGGCGGCGTTCGCCTTCGGCGCCGTTCTTTCCTGCCTGGCGGCCATTCTCCTCTATCTGTTCATTCCCGGTAGGGCGACCGACCATGAGGGCCGCTCAGCCTGATTCGCGGGCCGCTTTGCAGCACCCCCTCCACATCCAAATCTGACTGACCCGCCAAGGCCCCGGAGCGATCCGGGGCTTTTTTTATTGATGAAGTCAGCCCATCTCCTGTTGACAAGCCACAAACCCATAGTAACTTTTAGCAATGACGGCTTGCAATGCCCTCGCGCGGATGCAGGCGGTCCACTGGCAGGGCATGGAGGGAGAAGGGGGAGGGGCAATTACATTCAATGGAAGGAGGCCTGATTAATGGGAGTCAAAGGGTTATCAAGCATGCTTCTGCTTTTGTCCCTGCTGACCGTATCAACGGCATGGTCGGCGGAGATTCACGGCAGAAGCTCCACTCAGTTGCTCTGGTTCGACGATTTCAACGACGGCAGGCAAGTAGAGCTGGCCGAGTATCTGCGCCTTTCCATCACCAATATCGACAAGGCCGGGAAGTTTTCCGTCTACGGCTATGGCAGGGGCACCCAGGACCTGAATAACGGAGAGGGACTGAACGGCCGGCTTTACTATCTGTACGGCGATTACCGCGGCCTGTTCGACAAGCTGGACCTGAAACTGGGGCGCCAGTTCATCACCCTCTCCGCCGGGACCGCGATCATCGACGGTGGCCAGGTGGACCTGAAGAACATCGGCCCGGTCGCCTTCTCGGTGCTGGGGGGGCGGGACGTGGTGTTCGGGGTTAGCGGCGAGATCGGCCACGAGGGGGACTATATCCTGGGGATGGCGGCCTACCTTACCGGCCTGAGAAAGACCGACCTGGACGTCAGCTGGTTCCGCAAGTGGGATGCCGGCGACGTCGCCCGCGACATTGTGGGGGCCTCCTTCAAGCAGTACCTGTTCGACCGGCTCAAGTTCTACGGCAACACCCGCTACGACCTGACCAGCGAAGTCTTCAACGAGGTGCTGGCAGGGGTCAAGTATTTCCCCACCGCCAATTTCGTCCTGACCGGCGAATGGTTCCAGAGCCACCCCACCTTCGACACAACCTCGATCTTTTCGGTGTTCGCAGTCAACCGCTTCCAGGAAGGGGTGTTTCGCGCCGACTACACCATCAATGAAAAGGTCGCCGTCAATGCCGGCTACAGCCGCCACGATTACGGCGACGACGGGACCGCCGATGTCTATGAGGTCGGCTGCACCCTGCGGCCGACGAACACCCTGATGGTCAGCCTTGCCTACGACCGGCGCGAAGGGTACGGCGGCAAGCAGGACGGCGGGACCTTCGACGCGACCTGGGATGCCACCAGAGAGCTGCAGCTGGCTGGCGGGCTGACTGTTGACGCGTACAACCGGGAGTTCTTCACCAGTACTACCGGCGACCAGATCGCCCAGAAGTACTGGCTCGGCTGCAAATACCGGCTGGCCCGGAACATGACCGCATCGCTGCGCCTGGAGGACGATGTGAACAACACCTATGACAACAGCGTCCAGGGACGCTTCATTTTTAATTACGATTTTTAGAAAGGGGGTAAAACTGTGAAGAAACTGCTGTTTGGCTTGATGCTTTTCGCCTTGTCGGCTCTCTATGTCCAACTGGCCGTCGCCGAGAAGGAACCGCACAAGGACTACGCCTCCCTGAAGATACCCGAATGCAACGCCTGCCATAAAGCAGAGGGGATCGCCCTCAACCACGACGCCGACTGGGTGCGGGGACACAGGGTCCTGGCGGCCAGAGGGGGCGCCAAGTGCACCGAGTGCCACGACCAGGCCTGGTGTCTCGACTGTCATCAGGGGGGAGGGATCGATGTCGGCCTTTCGACCCAGAACTACAAGCGGGACTACATCCCGAAGAGCCACCGCAGCGACTGGCTGGAGCTCCACCCCCTGAAGGCGCTGGACAATCCGCAGACCTGCACCCGTTGCCACACCGAGCAGAAGTTCTGCATCCAGTGTCACTCCCGGTTCAAGGCGACTGACCTGCAGTTCCAGTCGCACCGGCGCCAGTTCCGCGACATCAAGCTCTCCTCTGTCGGCCCCCAGCATGCCATCTTTGAGCAGAACGGCGTCATCAATACTGCCGTCTGCCAGACCTGCCATCCGGGCGGGCTGGTCCCCACCCACACCTGGTCGGGGGAGCACGCCATCGAGGCGCGGCGCAACCTGCAGGCGTGCCAGACCTGCCACAGCGACGGCGACGTCTGCCTCACCTGCCACAGTGCCCGGACCGGCCTGAAGGTCAACCCGCATCCGCGGAACTGGAGTGCCGTCAAGGGTAATTTCAAGGACAAGAGCAACGGCAGAAGCTGCATCAGATGCCACGATACTTTCTAATCTCTGCTGAAAGGAGGAAGATTTCATGCGTAGAAACATCTTCTTGAGTTTCAATGCAGCATCGGCTGTTCTGTGTGCCGCGCTGCTTGGCGGGTGCGGGTCGGCCAACAAGGAAGGGGCGGCCGACCCCACGGCCACCCCGACCGTGGTGGGCTCCTCGTCCTGCACCAACATCTGCCACGCCGCCACCGTGGATGTCACCGGCAACCCGATCGCGGCCACCTGGGCCGCAACCACCCACACCACGGTTTCGGGGGTCCAGTGCGAGAACTGCCACGGCGGCGGGAGCCTGCACCGGGGGATAGGCCCCATCCCGTTCCCCAACCCGCCGGCCTCCCAGTGCGCCCAGCTCACCTGTCACCCGGTGATCCATGCCGGCGGCGAACCTGCCCTGGCCGAGTTCAATGAGACACGTCACGCCAATGCCGACCAGGCGCCCGACAGGAACTTCTCCCAGCAGATCGAGGTCCCTGCCAGGCAGGTCAGTGCCGGACAGCGTGCGGAAGAGTGCTCCCGCTGCCATAACCCGAACCAGCGCTTCGAGTTCGATTTCGCCGGCAATCTCCTGCGGCCGAGCGCCGCGAACATGCCTGATCCCGTGGTCTCCTGCGCCTCCTGCCATGACGGCCACCAGCCCCAGCAGATGGTGACCATCCCACAGCGGAGCGCGCGGGTCGGCTACCCGGTGTTCCGGAAGTTCTTCATCAACCCGAACACCGGCCAGCAGGTCAATCCGACCGATACAGGCGCCCAGAACCTGGCCGGCTTCATCTTCCAGGCGAACGGCGCGGCCCTCACCGCCGGCGGGGTGGTCGATCTCGGCCGGGTCGTGGGGCGGAACAATGAGCTGAATGTGGAGCGGCTCTGCGGCTCGTGCCATAGCAGGGGTGTCTACAAGAACAGCCTCGGCGTGACCCACCAGGACGACATCTACACCCAGTGGACCCAGTCCGGCCACGGCAACCGGTTTGCCGCGGCATTCGGGGAGTTCTCGGCCAACCCGGAGGCGTACGGGTTCACCGATACCAGCCATCGGACCGTCTATCCGGTCGACATGGCGATATCCCGCTTTGTGACCGCCGGGCCGGCTTCACCTTCCCAGAACGCCGGGGCCAACAACTACGCATGCTTCAAGTGCCATAACGGCCTGACCTCGCTCGCCTACCAGGCGGACGTGCAGGGGACCCCGTTGGCCCCAGTTGTCTTCGGCGACGCCACCGTCACCTGCCTCACCTGCCACAACCCCCACGAAGATGCCCCCGGCAACACCAAGAACACCCGCAAGCCCGTGGCCATGAGCCACTACTCGTCCGCCATCCGGAATACAGCGGTCACCCCGAACGTGACCATCGGCTCGCTCAAGTTCTCCGGCAACGTTTTCCTCGACAATACCCCGGTTCCCGAGGCAACCGGCAACGAGACCATCTGCATCTTCTG
>JAMPXD010000040.1 GCA_023701365.1 Geobacteraceae bacterium | reverse complement strand
GCCCGGTATTCATGCCCCGACCGCAGGGCGATTTCGAACGCTGCCGCCCGGTTGCGCTTCCCCTGCCTGACCTTGATCCGGTAGCCGGCCGGGGATTCGCTGAGGGTCTCGGTCTTCGCCAGCCGGGCAATGCCGGTCCGGTGGCTCTGGAGCTCATCCAGATACGAGCGGTAGAGCTCCTCGACCTTCTCCCCTTCCCCTGAGAGAAGCAGCCTGATTGCCTCCTGCATGAAGTCCCGCAGGTATCTCTCCATCCCCCGCGACTTGAGGGCGCTCCCCTTGACGGTGATCCGCCCGTCATGGCCGAGCAGGGCGTAGTTCTTCATCTTGTACGAGAACATGGCCCGGTAGCGGCCGTCCAGTTCCACCTCGATGCCGGCTGGGAGCGTCCGGGAAAGCTCCCGGACCAGGGCTTCGTCCGGTTCCGCCGCGGCCGCGCCGGCCGGCGGGATGAAGAAGATCCCGTCGGTGTCCACCTCCACCGGCCTCGCCCCCCGCGCCTCCAGCCAGGCGAGCATCTCCCGGATCGTTTCCCGCCCCAGCCTGGTCACTTCGGCGGCGCGCGCCGGATCGGAGAAATTGTGGATGGTGGTGCCGAGATAGCCGTAGAATGAATTGATCAGCACCTTGAATGCCTGCTGCAGGGCCTGGTAATAGTCGCGGCGGGCGGGGTCCGTCTCCTCCCGGGCCCGTTTCTTGGCCGCCAGCCGGAACTCCCGCAATCCCCGCAACAACGGGAGGAACAGGCCGAGGGTGTCGCCGGCCGGGGCAATGCCGTTGACGAGCAGCAGGGAAGGGTAGAGCGACGCCACGTCGCAATGGACCACGGGACCGACCACTCCTTCCATGAAGACGTTGTTGTACCCCCCCTCGAAGCTCCCGCCGCCGGCAGGCCTGGGAATTGCCGCGCCGCGGCGCAGGTATTCCCTGAGAAAAAGCCCGTTGATCTTGGTGGCGTTGCCGCGGATCGGGCAGTTCTGGTACGAATAGGGAAACATGCGGCTCTGCAGGAAGTAGGGATAGGCCAAAAGGCGCGCCAGCGCCAGGGTCTCGCGGACGTCGTCCAGGTTGTATTTTTTCAGGGAATCGGGGTCCTCGAGGTAGGCCCGGCTCAATTTGTCCCCGTCCAGGTAGACCCGGCCAGGGGCCGCCAGCCCGAAATGACGGGCCGCCTCTTTGAGGCCGTAGCTTTCCATTTCCCGGGCGCTGACGTCGTAGATAAGCAGCAGGAAGTAGGTATCGATGACATGCCGCCCGTAGATGTCCCAGCGGGGATAATCGACGACCCTCTCGGCGACGGTGAAGCGGGACGGATGCACCCGCGGCTGGCTCCCGTCCCTCCCCCAGGAGAGCCGGACCCCGTGACGGGCCGCCCGTACCCTGATGTATTCCAGGTCGAAGCGGAAGATGTTGTGCCCCTCGATCACGTCAGGATCGCGCTCGCGGATGATCGCCGAAAGGCGCGTCAGCATCTCCGCCTCCGCCATCTCCTGGCCGAAGAGCACCTCCGCGTAGCCGCTCTCGTCCATGACGGCGATGGAAATGATCCGGTCCTCCTCCCGTTCGGGGTTGGAGAACTCGAACCCCTCGGCGCAGAAGGTCTCGATATCCAGGGCGAGCCGCCTGAGGGAGCTGAACTCGAACCCCTTGAACATGGTCTTGCCGGTAATGAGGAGATGCTGATGGACCGGATCGGAGAGATACAGATAGGGGGCCTCGGGATGGGACGGGGTCCTGCCGCTCCTCCGGGCGAGATGGTCCCGGGCCGCCAGGCACTCCCGCCAATCCCTGAACAGGGCGAGGAAACGGTACGCGCCGTCGCCATGCAGCTCCTTGCAGCTCACCTCCCCGCCGAAGCCGGCCAGCAGGGCGGGGTCCTCCAGCAGGATAAAGGGATGAAAAGGGTCGTCCCTGAACCTTACCCCCTGCGGATCACGGATGAACAGGCGAATAAACCGCCCCGCCAGTTCAGCGGCGACGATGCCGGTCGTCCCGTCGGCCCCGAACAGGACCTGGTTCCCTTCCAATCGCGGTTCTTCCATGGCACAAGTATAGCAGCGGATGAAGGAAATGTGAGAGAGGAAGGTGGCGTAGCGGACCGCCTCCCTGGCGGGGTTATGGAGCAGCTGTGGCGAGGAATGCGGCTCCGCAAAGCGGCCGGACAGGATGGGGGTAGTTTTTCGCCGGCGATTTTGCTATGCTCCTCATGAGGTCTTATGATGCCGAGAAAAACAGTTGCCGCCGAAACCCGGCCCTCCGCCAGGTCTGCCGGCCCCGCCCCCGTGGACAACTACCGGGATCTGCTGGCCAGGGTTGACCACCTCTGCCGGACCATCACCGGAGAATTCGCCGCGCAGCTCGCCTGCCGGCCGGGGTGCGCCGGCTGCTGTCGGCACATCTCCCTGTTTCCGGTAGAAGCGGTCGCCCTGGCGGCGGCCCTGGGCCGCCTCCCCGTGGAGCAGGCCGCCGCCATCCGCGCCCGCGCCGGTAGAGCCTTGCCCGACGGCCCCTGCCCTCTCCTCGGCGACGGCCTCTGCCTCCTCTACGAGACCCGCCCCATCATCTGCCGCACCCACGGCCTCCCCCTCCTCACCGCCCTGGAGGGGAAACGGTCAATCGATTTCTGCCCCCTGAACTTCCGCGGTCTCGACTCCCTGCCGGGAAGCGCCGTCATCGACCTGGACCGCCTGAACACCACCCTTGCGGCGATCAACGCCCTGTTCGTCACGGAATTCTTCGGGGACGCCCCCCCGGAACAGGAGCGTCTCAGCATCGCCGAGGCGTTGCTGATCGAGCCGTAATCCGCCCTTACCCCCATCCCTTTACATCCCCCCTCGTTTCGGCTAAAATTCAGGACAGTTATTGACCACTACGGGGGGAGCGAACCATGGGTCTTGTCAGGATTGCACTATTCTTCCTGCTGCTGCTTCCCGGCGCCGCCTTTGCTGCGGAGCTGGGAACGGCGAGGCTGAGCCTCATCAGCGGGGATGTCCAGATCTACAACGACGACGCCGGGGACTGGGTCGCCGCCTCAGTCAACACGCCGCTCGCGGAGGGAGACCGTTTGTGGGTACCGGAGGATGCCCGGGCCGAGATCCAGATCCGGGGCGGGGTCTACATCAGGCTAGGCTCGGCCACCTCCTTCGACATCCTGGCGTGGCAGGACGAGTCGTACCAGTTCTACCTGAACGGCGGCCACGCCTACGTCAACAACAGGGAGGGGGGGATCGGCCATGTCCAGATCGACACCCCCCTGACCTCGGTCGGCTGCTACGACGGCTCACTGATCATGATTGACGTGATGGAAGGCGGGGCCACCGAGGTCACCGTCCGCAAGGGCCATGCCTATGCGGAAACCCGCGGCGGCAAGGCCAGCGTCTCGGCCGGCAACACCCTCCGGATCGACGAGAATCTGGAGGCAGAGGTATTCCCCCTCCCCCCCCCGGACAGCTGGGAACGATGGAACTGGGAGCGGGACAGCAAGCTGGCCGAGGGGAGGAAGAGCCTCCGTTACATCCCGGACGAGCTGAACGAATACTCATACGAACTGGACGACTACGGCAGATGGGTCCATGTCGCAGATTACGGCTACTGCTGGACCCCCCATGCGGTCGCCGCCGACTGGTCGCCGTACCGGGTCGGCAGGTGGGTCTGGCGCGGCGGAAGCTACGTCTGGATATCCTATGAGCCGTGGGGATGGGTCCCTTATCATTACGGGAGATGGACCTTCGTGGCGCACGTCGGCTGGTGCTGGGTGCCGCCGTCGAGCGGGGCGGTCTACTGGGCCCCGGGTTACGTGGGATGGGTGTACACCCCGACTTACGTGGCATGGGTCCCCCTGGCGCCGGGTGACATCTACTACGGCTATGGCCATTTCGGGCCGGGGAGCGTCAACATCACCAACATCACCATCAACCGGACCGTGGTCCGGGACTTCAGGAATGTCAACGTCCGCAACGCGGTGACGGTGGTCAACCGCACCACCTTCATCAGCGGCAGGAAGGAGCCGGTGCGGGTCAGGGGAAACCCGTTCAGAGCGGCAAACGTCGAGGTGGGCCAGCCAGCCATCAGGCCGACCAGAGAGGCTGCCATGCCGGTCATCAGGAGCATCCCCCAGGCCAGAAGGCCGCCGGAGCGGGTGCGACGACTGAACATCGAGGAGGTCAGGAGGGAGAGGAGGGTGGTCCGCGATCCGCGGGGATCGGTCTTCACCCCGGCGCGCCCGAGTCCCGAGCTGCCGGTCAGGAAAAGAAGCGAGCCGAGAAGTCTGATGCGGGAACAACGGCCGCCACTCCCCGCCGATCGGCCGGATAGAAGGGGCCGTGATGGAGAGCTGCGGCAACGGGAGCAGGCCGTGCCAAGACCCGACAGGCCGTCCGGCAGGGGACCGGAAAGAAGCAGGGAGCGCCAGGCGCCCCGTATCACGCCTGCTCCGGCGCCACGCGTCACGCCGGCACCTGCGCCCCAAGTCACGCCGGCCCCGGCACCCCGTGTTGCGCCAACCCCGGTGCCCCAAGTCAAGCCGGTTCCGGCGCCACGCGTCGCGCCAACCCCTGCGCCTCGCGTCACACCGGCTCCTGCGCCTCGCGTCGCGCCAACCCCGGCACCCCGCGTTACGCCGGCCCCGGCACCTGGGGTGGCTCCAGCTCCGTCTTCCCCGCGACCAAGGGAAGTCGCGCCCCGCAGGGAGGCGCCGCAACGGAGTGAAGAGAGGAAGGGCAAGGACTCCCCTTCTCGCACGGAAAAACAGGGCCCGGCGGAGAAGGTCGAACCTCCCCAGGAAAGGGAGCGGACCAGGCGTCAGGAGCGTAGGGAAGAGTAAGTTCTTTGACCGGTTCCCGCCATGAAACGACAGATGGCCCGCACCTCACTGGTGCGGGCCATCCATTCCGGTCCACTGACTCGGTCTTCTCCGAGTGGGGAGTTGTCCCCGAGTCCCCGAGTCCCCTATTCCCCGGCCCCGTCTTTCTCCTTCCCCTTGAGAAATACCACGAACGCGCCGCCCCCCCCCATCTCCCGCGGGGCCGGGGCGAACTCGGCGACCATCCCCTTCCCCCGCTCCCGGAGCCAGCCGGTCACCGCCCCCTGCAGGACCGGCTCGCCGGGAGACCTGTTCCCCTTGCCGGTGATAACCAGCACCGCCTTCTGGCCGCGGTTGTGGGCGCTCGTGATGAATGCCGCCAGGCTCTTCAGCGCCTCGTCCCTGGTAAGGCCATGGAGGTCGAGCTGGAGATCGAGCCGGATCGCCCCCCGCCTGAGCTGGCGCAGCCGGTTAACCGGCAGGGGCCGGGCGGGCTCCTCCTGGCCCGGGAGCTCATCCCGGAAAGAGATGTCGAGCTGCAGGTCTTTCAGGGCATCGATAAAGAGATGCCGCTCCTCCTCGTCCAGTCGGGAGGGAGGGCGGGGCGGCGCCGGCTTCTCCCTCTCCGCGGCAGCCGGGGCCGGGGAGAGCCTCCTGGCGTCGGCAACCGCCCGGAGGAAGAGCTCCGCGTCGTCCGCAGGCAGCTCCGGCTCCGGCGGAGGGGGCTGCGCCCTGCGCGGCTCCACCTGCGGCTCCGCCCGCACCCCCTTGAGGGGGGCGAAGGGACGGCTGGCGAACTCCTTCTGCTTTGACCCCGGCTTCTTGTCTTTCTTCATAAATGTTTTATCCGCAAGTACCGATTCGCCCGATCAGTCTTTGGGCACCAGGATGATCTCGATCCGCCGGTTCTTCGCCTTCCCCTCTTCCGTGTCGTTTGGCGCCACCGGCTTGAACTCGCCGTAGGCAACCGCGGAGAGGAGGGCCGGGTCGAGCCCCTGCTGCTGGAGATAGCGGGCGACATTGATGGCGCGGGCCGCCGACAGCTCCCAGTTGGTCGGATACCTCCGGGCCAGCTCGCCGACGATCTGGACGTTGTCCGTGTGCCCCTCGATCCGGATCGCCTTGCCCGTGACGGTCTTGAGGATGTCGATCACCTTCTGCAGCACCTCCAGCCCCTCCGGCTTGACCTCGGCCTTGCCGGAATCGAACAGGATCGCGTTCAGCATGTTGACCGTCAGCTTCCCCTTCAGCTCCGAGATGGTGACCTGTCCCTGGGAGATCTCGCTCTTCATCTTCTCCAGCATCTCCTCATAGGTCTTGCTGGTCTTCTCGACTTCTTCCTCCTTGACCTTCCGGAGGTTGGCGATCTCCTCCCTGAGCTTGCCGTTCTCCTTCTCCAGCTCGCTTATCCGCTGGCTCAACTCGGCGATCTTCAGATTCTTCTCATCGGCGGTGGACTTGAGCGACTCCTCCAGCCCTTTCTTGCTCTCGGCGAGCCTGTCCCGCTCTCCGCTCGCCCCTGCCAGCTCGCTGGTCAACTGTTTCACCCGGTCCTTCAGGCCGGCGTTCTCCTGGGTCAGGTCGGCGTATTTCTGCTGCTGCTCCTGGAGGTTTTTCGTCAGCTCAACCGCTTCCTTTTCCTTCATTTCGTACTTCCCCATGGAGACGCACCCTGACAGGGGGAGGGAGATACAGAGCACGACCAGCAGCACCAGCGCTTTTCCAGACATACAGTCCTCCTTGGTTATGGGCACCCGCCGTGCCCGTTGGCGTGCAAGACAGGGCGGCCAGGGGAATTCCGGTTGCGGAACAATTCTAGCAACGGGGGGGAGCAAAGTCAACAAACCTGGAAAAGCAGTAGGATGCGGATAAAATCGGGCGCGAAGCGTAAGATTCGGACCGGACAAGACCGCTTTGTCCGGATTTTGCACCGCACGAAATAAAAAAGGAGGCTGAATCGCCCCCTTCTTGCACGTGTCGAGATGGCTGCCGCCTACCTCCTGACGATCCGCCGCTTCATCCCCCCCATGGCCGCCATCTGCTGCTTCTGGATGGTGCCGATGCTCTCCAGGTGGAACTGGAGCCACATCTCGCCGAACCCCTTCATCTTCATCTTCTTCCCTTCCCGGAGGAGCTCCAGGTTCTGCTTGGTCTTCTCGTCGCCGGGGACCTTCTTCAGCCCCCTTTCCAGGACCTCCTTCGCCTTTTCGGCATCGCCGCTCTCGTTGAGGCAGTAGCCGTACAGGTTCCAGATGAGCGACTCCTTGGGGCTCCCCTGGACCGCCTTCTCGAAGGTCTCCCGCATCTTGTCCTTCTTGTTCCGCTTCATGTAGCTCACCGCCAGCATCCCCATCGCCACCCAGTTCTTGAAGAACGCCTTTTCCAGGTAGGGGAAGGCGGCGGTGAAGTCCCGCTTCATGTAGTAGACCATGCCGATCTGGGCGTTCAGCTGGCCGGTGACGTAGATCTGCCACTTGCCGTACCTGAAGGCGCTCTGCAGCTCGCGGATACCCTTCTCCACCCGCTGGGCCTGGAGGTCCCTGGTGGCGGTCTCGATGATCGCCATCACCTTTTTCATGACGATGCGGGAGATCAGGTAAAAGACCCCCATGAAGATGAGGAGCGCGATGAGCAGGGCGATCCACCAGGAAAGCCCGGCGGCGAATGCCAGCAGGAGGAACGCGACTACTGCCGCACCGGCGGAAATGAGGAAGTTGTACATCGGATTTGTATCCTTTCAAAAAATCAGTTTAAAGGTTCGAGTTTCGAGTTTCGGGTCAACAGCTTAAAGCGAGTTCAAGAAATGGGTTTTCAACTCAAAACTCAAAACTCAAAACTGTTTTAGCCGTTGCCGCCGGCCACGGGGGTCATGGTCCCCCGCTTCTCCACGTACTTGGCGACGATGATCCGCTTGCCGGGATGGAGCGCCAGCCTCCCCTTCAGGTTGTTCCAGGCGGCGAGGAACTTCGTGGAGACGTTGAACCGCCTGGCCAGGGAGGTAAGGGTATCCCCCTTTTTCACCGTGTAGTACTTGTTGAACTCCCGCCCCTTCTCTCCCCCCTGGCCGGCGGCAGATCGCGCTTCGGCAATCTGCCCGGCTGGGGCGGCGCCCTTCGCCGGCACGGTCAGGAGCTTCCCCTTGAGACGGGTCCCCTTGCCGAGATGGTTCAGCTCCATGAGCGCCTTGGGGGTGGTGCCGAAGCGGCGGGCAACAGTGGCGAGGGTGTCCTTCTTCTTGGCCCGGTAGCGGCTGTAGATGACCTTCTCGGTGAAGCGGAGCTCCGCGGGGACCTTGGCAAACTCCGCCTCGAACCGCCCCTTCTTCCCCCTGGGAATTTTCAGCTCGTAGTCGGGGTAGTCGGGGGGGGTGCACCACCTGCGCAGCTCCGGGTTCAGGTCGCGGATGGTCTGGTAGGGGACGTCGCAGATCTTTGCCACCAGTTCCAGGTCGGTCTGGCTCGGTATTTTCACCGTATCGAGCTCGATCGGCGCCAGGTAGGCGACGTCGGCAAAACCGTATTTGGCGGGGTCCTTGGCGATGATGGCGGCGGCTAGCAGCTTCGGCACGTAATCCTTGGTCTCCCGCTTCAGGTAGGAGCCCTTGGAGAGCTGCCAGAAGTCCCTGCTGTTGTACATCCCGATGGCCCGCAGGATCTTGTTCTCCCCGGCGTTGTAGCCGGCCGCAGCCAGATACCAGTCCTGGTCGAACATGCCGTACAGCTCCTTGAGATACATGGCGGCGGCGATGGTGGACTTGAGCGGGTCGCGCCGCTCGTCGATCCACTGGTCGATCCGGAGCGCATAACGCTTACCGGTGGCCGCCATGAACTGCCAGGGACCGACGGCGCTGGCGACGGAAAAGGCGTTGGGGGAGAAGCCGCTCTCGATCATGGCGAGATAGACCAGATCCTCGGGGAGCCCCTCCTTCTTGAGGACCTCCTTCATCATCGGGATGTAGCGCTCGGACCGGGAGAGCCAGCGGGCGAAGGATTCCCGCCCGCCCGCCTGGAAATAGCGGATGAAGTACTCCACCTTGCTGTTCAGGGTGAGGGGGATGTCAGAGTCGGGGAGCTCCTCTTCCGGCAGGATGAGCTCGAACTCCCCGGTGAGCCGGTCCGGCTCCTCTGCGGCAAAGGACTCGGAGGGGGAGAGATCCAGTGCCAGGGAAAGGCTAGTCTCGTTTGCCAGGGAGGCCAGCCGGGGGTAGCGCTCCCCGTCGGGGTCGGCACTGCGGAGCTCCCCGGCGAGGGACCCGGACGCGGCAAAGGCCTCCGCACCGCTCCGGAATAGGGGGGTGCCGACCAGGAACAGGGTCGCCAGGAGTGCTGCCACATGTTTGCGCGCTGTCGTTGTCATAGACATCAGGTCTTGTATTCAGGTTGCATGCGATAGAGCTCCGGGATTTGCAACACCGCGGAGATCTTTACGGTAACCGGGAAAAGCGGAAGAGGGGGTAACTGAAACAGGGGGAGCCTACCGGGAATGGCAGTATAAGAAAAATTTCCGCTGGTGTCAATCTTTCCCTTTGCCCCAGAAGCGCCGCTCCATCTCGGCCAGGAGCGGCTCGATGCTCGCCGCATCCCGGGCGGCGAGGGAGATGGCGCCGAGGCGGTGGGCAAGTATATCGTTCTGCTAATAACGTATAAATCACCCCCGTCACGGCTTTTGCATTCAGAATCTTACATAATGCTGTCTGATTATCCGACGTCCTGCCAAGCCCCCGACCGCCCGCTCCTCAAAGGCAAAAGCCGCTAAGAACAAGGCTCTCCCGCTGTCCTTCATCTAATCAAGATCGATAATCAATTTAGCTTTTTTGTCTACTTTCCCATCTGGGGTAATCTTTTCAGTGCATAAGCAATATGCACCAATGCCTGCCCTATTCGATGGAAAGTACTCAGATTTCAAATATCCCTTCTGCTCACAAAGCTCTTTGCAATGCTGACTCTTTCTAAAAAATCCGTAGAAAAAGTAAACAAGAAGAATTATGAGTAGCGGGAACACAATTTTTCTTAGAATCCAAATCTCGATATCTGATGGTGATTCGATAGTCATATTTTGGTTGCTAGCACTACTTTACATAGCCAATGTCTTGTGTCAGTACCTGACCCATACGGGGTCACTGCTATTTAAATAATTTTAAAAGTAACCATGTAATCAGTATCGACAAGGTTGTTATAGTTATACTCCGGACTACAAATTCAACTGCTGTAGTATGAGGTAAGTGAAAATACTTCCAACCAAAGAGTAATAAAAATGAGATAACAACAAAAAGAAGCACGGCAAGCTTGTTTGTTTTATTTTTGTCGCATGATTTAACTTTATTCGTTTTCACAACCATATCTCTAATATCCTTAAGGACAACCATCTTTTTTGGGATATTTAAAATTTCGAATCATATATTCATCGTCAAACCCCTCACCAAGTTCGCTAGGGTCTATTATGTCATCCATAAATGTGCGTAAGCCAATAATTCCGACTATTTTGTCAACTGCTTCATCGGTCATCCCTTTAGGAGTGATGTTCTTTTTGAGCCAATTTCGAATAGGAACCAAGACTCCTTTTTTCATCCGTAAACCATCAGGGTCAATATAGTTAACCGGATTATTTTGAACATAGACCGATCACCGTTTACCCGACATCCTGCCAAAACCCCCGACCGGCAGCCCTCAAAGGCAAGACAAAAAAGATCGACTTCTTACTTCTTAAACAATATAGCAATAATGCCAAGATAATTAATGAGGCCATGAGATATCATTGATGGATAGAGACTTCCAGATTTTTCATACAAAACACCAAGAATCAGTCCAACAATAAAAGTCTGACCAACTGCACTCCAGGTACCTTGAAATATGTTGTAACAGCGGAATAGGGGTCAAATCTTTATTGTTGACAACTTCCTTTCCAGCCTCTGCATCAATTCTTCAAGCTTATCGTCTTTTGCAACCCCTTCCCGCAGTCTCTTCCGCTCCTGACTAACTGCGCTGTAGTCAATACCTAACAGCGCGCCTATTTCCGGTCCTTTTAGCCCACCATGCCGGTACAACAGATCCATTGCCAGCCGCCGCAGGTCGCCCTTCTCTTTTTTCAGAGATTCAAGGTTCTTTCCCGTTTCTTCTTCTAGCAGCGAGAGGATCGCTTCTTTCTGTTGATAGCGTTTGATTTCGCCCGCCGAAGGCTGCTCGCGCGGCTCGATTTCTTCAAGAAATGTCTCTTTCACCCAGTTTATAAAATCTTCACCGCCAAGGATACTCTGACCGAAAATACCTTCCTTCACGTCAAGCCCTTCATCGATGTCCGCAATGATCTGTTTCCGGTATGCGTTTCGCCCATTCTCCGTATCGCCGCCGTAGTCGGACAGAACGAGTGCGTAATCGATCATTCCTTCCCGTTTGCGCTTGTCGAGATATCCGGGGAGACTGCTCCAGGGATAACGGAGGAGCTGTTCCAGCTTTTCACTCGCGTTACTATTTTCAAGTTTTCTTACCCTGATCGGGTTCAAGTGTATGTAGCGGGAAAGGACGGAGAGGTACGTTTCTTTTTCCACGAGGATGCTTTTGTATCTTCCCTGGTAGAGATGCCCCACTCGGCTGTGCCGGCGATTGAAAGCGCTGGTGTAGGTGATGTTGAAGTGGCGCATGAATTCGGAAAGGTTGCCAAGGGGGGTTTCCACCAGAAGATGGAAGTGGTTGTCCATCAGGACATAGGCGTGGAGTTTGACGGCATAGATGTTCAAGGATTGGGAAAGGATGCGAAGGAACTTCTTGCGGTCATCTTCATCCTGGAAGATGCTTCTTCGTTCGTTCCCGCGGCACGTTACGTGATACACCGCGCCCGGATATTGGATTCGCAACGGTCTGGCCATGGCTCTTTTTACGGTAAAATTTCAGTCTTGTCAATAATAAAGATTTGACCCTTTTTTTTACTTTGCCGGCTTTTACCGGCGCTTTCGATTTGCCCCCTTATTTCTTCCAAGGATTGGGAAAGGATGCGGAGGGACTTCTTCCGGTCGTCATCATCCCGGAAGTGACTGATTATCGTACGTCCTGCCAAGCCCCCGACCGCCCGCCCCTCAAAGGCGAGAAGCAAAAGCAAGAATGGGCTATCGCTTGCCTTTAATACCTTCCAATCTATCAACTAGGTGCTTTAATTCTCTTACTCTGCCTTTGTCTGTTTCTGTCTTGAGTACATTTGTAATATTTTCAATAGCTGCTGTAGCGGACACATGAGGAGGAACTATAGGGCGCACTATCCTCCATTCCTTCCCCTTTTTTGCTAGTACAAAATCAACCAATTCAACAAAATTATATGTCAATAATTCATCGCCATTTAATATAGCAATAACATTGTATGTTACTTCAACAATTACTTCCCCATTCGTTGTTTTTTTGCTTTTGATAACGTCAAAGCCACTGATCACAAATGAATGATCCCATCCAGGTTCATCATTCCAATAGACAAGGGGTCTAACAGCATTATAAGCATTACTGCTGAGTCTTGCGCCGTTTAAGTCGGCACTACAATAACGTTTTACAATTTCTGCTGGAATTTCAGTTGAACCAATGGCAATACCTGTATTTAGAAGTAAAAAGATTAACAGGCAAATACAATACTTAGTTACCACACTTATCATATCTATAATACCCCCGTATAGGTCCATACCAACTCAATGGGCTGTAGTCGACTCTTCCTAAGCCTGAACGTGCGCTTATGAGTTTGCCATTTGTATAGATCCCCATGTGGCCATTGTATAAAACGACATCGCCTTCCTGTGGACTTGATACTGCCTGAAATTTTCCACTCGGCGGGAATCCACCTGTTGTTCTGTACGAATACGCAAATCCTGCCTCGTCATATACTCTCCAAACAAGATGAGAGCAATCAATACCGAACTCGTTGGAACCACCACTTCTATAAGCAATGCCAATCCATAATCTTGCTATATTTACGATATTCCTTCCTTCTTCTACTGAAATTAACTCTAAGCCAGTAGGATCGATAGCATTGATCGGATTATTGAGGACGTAAACGTAGAGATTCGTACTATCTGTAAATCCAGACGGGTCTTTTGAGATAAAGCGACCGTCCATTGGATCGTAGTATCTCGCCCCGTTGTGATAGAGCCCGGTCTCCTTATCCCATTCCCTTCCCGTGAAAGTATAAGGGTTGTTAATCGTCGAACTCGAAGTTTCTTTTTGCCTCCCGAACGGCTCGTAATCGTACTTGGCTACAATTTTGCCGGTGCTGTCAGTGATTGTGGTAACGCTTCCGAGCCCGTCGTAGTGGTAGAAGTATGTACCAGTGGAGTCTTTTCGTGCAATGATCTCATCCGTACCGGTGCCGAGGGTGTAACGGGCGCTCCTGTTTCCTGTCGCATCGTATTCTGCCAGCACACTCATGCCGTCGTGAATGAACTTCGTAGTCCCGTCGCTGGTGGACTTGGCGAGCCGGCTGAAACCGTCAGTGAGATTGTCAATGGTGACGGTCTTCCCATCCGGAGTAGTCACCTGCGATAGCCGGTTCAGGTAATCATAAAGGTAGCTGGTTATTGCCGTTGTTTTGCCTTGGGTGACGGCCTGACTCGCGAGACTGCCGTTCTTATCATACCCGAAAACGGTCTCGATGGGGGAATGCCTTCCTTTTTCCATGATGTCGAGCAACTGGTTCCCCTGATTGTAGGTGTAAGTGAAGCTGCGCGAGTCGCCAGCGATGAACTTCCTGGCGAGGAGCATCTTCGTCCTGTTTCCAACTGGGTCGTATTCGAAGCTCCCCTTGTTTGCGTCCGGCCGGGTCTCGTCGTAGGCGGTGAGGCGGTAGAGTTTGTCGTAGGTGTACGTGGTGCTGTTCCCCCCCGCTTCCTTCACCGTTAGCCTGTTCCCCACCTTGTCGTAGGTGTACTGGTAGGAGGAGATCACCCCCGACGGGCCGCTGTTGGTCATGTTGAGGAGCCTGCCGGCGGTATCGAAGGTGTAGGTGGTGGAAGTGCCGTTGGAGTAACTAACGCCGCTCCTCCGCCATGAGGTGTCGTAACTGTACGATGCCCAGTTCCCCGCCGGGTCGGTTATCTTTGTAACCCTTCCCGATACGTCGTACGCATAGACGGTCCGCCCGCCTTCGACGTCGATCATGGCGCTCTTCCTGCCCGATACGTCATATTCGTACTTAATCCCCTTGCCGAGATTTTGGTAGGTTTTCGCGGTGAGGCGATTGGCGGCGTCATAAGTGGATGTGATATTTTCCCTTGGCGCCTGCCAGTTGAGGAGATTGCCGCTGCCATCGTAGACGAAGCTTTCCTGCGTTCCGTCAGGATAGCCCTTTCCAATCAGGCGTCCTGCAGGGTCGTAAGTTTGGGAGACGGTATTGCCGTTGGCGTCGGTCTTTGCGATAAGTTTTCCTTTGGCGTCGTAGCCATAGGTAGTTGCGTTGCCGAGGGGATCGGTCTCCTTTGCAAGCCTGCCGAGGGCATCGTACGAGTAACTCGTGGTATTTCCTTTGGCGTCGGTTACCGCCGTTAGCTTGTCTACCCCGCCTCCGCACGAGGGGCAGCCAGTAGCCCCGTACGTGTAGGTGGTGCTGTTGCCGAGAGGATCGGTCACCTTGATGAGTTGCCCCTTGTAGTTGTATGCAAAAAGTGTCGTATTGCCGTTGGCATCGGTCTGGGAAATCCGATTGCCGTTGACATCGTAGGTATTGCTGGTCACGTTGCCCTGAGGATCGGTAACCTTTATCAGTTGGTTCTTGACGTTGTACTCGAACCGTGTCGTCGCGCCATTGGGGTCGGTCTGGCTGGTCACGTTGCCGGCGGCGTCGAAGGTGAAACCGCTCGTAGCCCCCGCCGGATCGGTAACTGATGAAAGATTGCCGTACTGATCATAGGTAAATGAGGTCGTTTGTCCCGCCGGATCGGTCACCTTGGTAACATTCCCCTTGGCATCGTACTCGTAGCGCGTGGTGGTCCCGGCCGGGTCGGTGAACGAAGCAAGATTACCCTTGGTGTCGTAATTGTACGAAGTGACCTTTCCCTGCGGGTCGGTAACGCTCGTGACTTGGCCGTAGGTGTTGTAGGTGTAGGTAGTTGCCTGGTTGAGAGCATCGGTCATTGAAGTCATGTTGCCGGAGGCATCGTAGGCATAGCTGGTCGTCGTGCCGTCCGGAGTTGTCGAAGAGAGGCGATTGCCGTTTGCATCATAGGTGTAGCTCGTTACACCTCCCTGCGGGTCGGTTTTGCTCGTCAGGGTGCCTTTCTGCGTGTCGTAGGCATAGGTCCAGACGCCGCCGTCTTTCTCGGTGAAAGTGGTGGTCTTCGTAACATCGCTACCCTGCGGATATGCGATGCTCCTTGTCTTCCCTTCGGGGTCAGTAGAGGACGCAACATGGTGGTTGTCGTCATAGCCATAGGTGGTGGTTTTCCCCAGCGGATCGGTCTTGGAGAGCATGAAGGCATTGGCGTCGTAGGTATAGCGCCAAACGCCGCCGTCGGGATACGTCACGGACGCAAGCGTATTGCCATTATACGTAAAGGTATAGCCGTTGCCGGCCGGGTCGGTTATCGAGATGACATGATTCGCCGCATCATAGCTTAAAGCCGTCGCCCTTCCAACGGGGTCGGTAATGGCAGTCAGGTTGCCGTTCGTATAAGTGAAAGAAGCGGTATTCCCGTTCCGGTCAATGATGGAGGAAATTTTGCCGTTCTGGCCGAAATTGTATTTCAGGCCGTCCTTCTGCGTCAGAGTGAAGGTGCCGTCTGCGTTCTTGACGAGGGTTGAATAATCACCCGTCCGACTCACATAGGCGCCGTTCGAGAGGGTATAGAGTTTTCTCTTCCCGGTCGAATTCCGGAAGACCACGGAACCGTCGATATTCTGATTGAGAGAAATATCGAAGCTGGGGCTCCAACCGGCTCCAAGGGAAGCGGAATGGGAATCTTTGCTGTTGTAGTAGAGCGTCATGTTTGCGCCAAGCCCGGTTCCCTTGATGGAGAACAGTTCCTGGCTGTGGGAGAGGTTGCCGCTTGCAAGACTGGCCGAGGAGCCGAAGTCGACGTAAAGAGCACAACTGTCATCAGATGGAGGTTCAACATTGAAGGTAATGGTTTTTGTGTCGCTGCACTGGTTATCGGTAGTCTGGGCAGTAAGAGTGGCTGTATATGTACCGGGATCAACAACCTTGCCATTGGCGTCTGTCCCATCCCAGGTAATCTGTGGCGTTGTGCCGGTACCCTGGTACGTTTTGCCCGCGACGGTCACCGTCCAGGTTATGGGTTGTCCTGACGTATCGGCAATACTGCCGGAAAGTGCTACGTTCCCACCGGAGGAGGGATTGATAATTGTACTGGTACCTCCGAAGCTGGTTATTTGGAGGCCGCAGTTTGCGGTAACCTTCAGGTTGTCAAAGTAGACACCTGCATTCCAAGTGCGAAAGCCGACGCCACCCGTAGCCCCTGGAAGATTTTCATTGAAGAGCAAAGCATTGTTGGCATAACACTTTACATTAGAGCCATTTACCTCTACTTTCAGATGATTCCATGTGCCTGGAGACAGTCCACCGCTTTTGGAAAAAAGCTTTTCCCATGATGCACCATTAGTCCATTTTTCTATCTCAAACCATCCATTTCTAGCCTGAAATATATAGCCGTCCATGCTATAAATTCCAGACAGTGCACTGGCGCCAAACAATATCCCTACTGCATAAGGCCAATAGTTCCCATTATGGATATATACATCAGAATCTATTACATAATTGGTAGCAGTTACAACGCCTTTTGTGCAACTACCAGCTCCATTGATATTTAACAACTTATTTCCATTGATATTAGCTATGCTGAAGGTTGCAGTTCCACTGCCTTGGTTTACTGTTGACCAACCTGAAAGACTTCCGCTTTCAAAGTCATCTTGCAAAATTACTCCGGCATATACTAACTTAGACATCATCAATGTAAATATTACGAATACAATAACAAGTTTAGATTTCATAGCCCCCTCCCATGAGATAAATATGCATTCCTTCGAAATGGTCTATCCATAACATAAGTTAAGGAATCGGTGGGTAAGCCCCTGACATATTGGAAAAGCTAGCAAATGAGGCATCTTGTCGAGAAAGAAGCGAATTGTCGATGCTACTGCCAGTAGCGTTAAAGGAAAAAAAGGATAACAAAGACACTGCAATAACGAAGCTAACACATATCCAGTTTGTCTTCCTTGTTCTATTTTCCATGTCAACCATGATGGTCCTCCTTACAGTTCATAAGCCGTTGTTTTGTTTATACATCAGCGAAAAACTTCATAGCCCAATAAGTACCCTTGGAGACATACCCTGCTATTGGCTAAAGTTGAGCCAGCAAAAGTGAAATGATCTCCTCTCGAGGCCTACATGAAAAAAGCCCGCCCTCGAAAACGAAGGCAGGCTTCATGGATACGATACATCTATCCAATCACCACTTCGACGACCCCTCTTTCCAGATTAATCTGGATAGGTGGCTTTGCGTCCCCGGGTTTCCCTCGGGTTTGCCTTTTCGATGGTTAAGTAAAACGATATTTTATTGTTTATTTCTTTTAAACAGAAGTGATCAATGATGTCAAGTTAATTTTATGTTTCAATGTTGTTAAAATTGAGACAAGGCTCTTTTCTTGGGTTTTCTGTGGGAAAAGGACGGAAAGCAGTTGATTTATTTAGCAACGTTCGCAAAAAGCCCCGCATGGTTCCAGCGGGGCTTTTCTTTTGTGGGGTGGGTACCGAGCGCTATATATTGCCTTCCACGTGACTCAGCGCTGTAAGCTCTGAAAAGCAACAATACCAACTCTAATCGGGCTTCCCTGCGCCTTTGCCCCAGAAGCGCCGCTCCATCTCGGCCAGGAGCGGCTCGATGCTCGCAGCATCCCGTGCGGCGAGGGAGATGGCGCCGAGGCGGTGGGCAAGGTGCCTCACCTTCATGAAGGCGAGGGGGTCGCTCCTTTTCAGCTCGGGGAGGAGGTCGGCCTTGTTGAACACCAGCAGCCGCGGCTTGTCCGCCAGCTCCAGTTCGGCCAGGATCTGCTCCACCTGGCTGATCTGCTCCTCGAAGCGGGGGTTGGCGCAGTCGACCAGGTGGAGGAGGAGGTCGGCGTCCCGCAGCTCTTCCAGGGTCGCCTTGAACGCCCCCATCAGGGACTTGGGGAGCGAGCGGATGAACCCGACCGTGTCGGTGACGATCACCTCCCGCTCCCGGGGAAAGCGGAGCCTCCTGGTGGAGGTGTCGAGGGTGGCGAACAGGAGGTTCTCGGTGAAGACCTCGCTCCTGGTCAGGGTGTTGAGCAGGGTAGATTTGCCGGCATTGGTGTAACCGACGATGGAGACGATCGGCAGCCCGGCCCTGACCCGCTTCTGGCGGCGCTGGTAGCGGTTGCGGGAGAGCTCCTCCAGCTCCCGCTCAAGCCGGGCGATCCGGTCGCGAATCCGCCGCCGGTCGATCTCCAGCTTGGTCTCCCCCGGGCCGCGACCGCCGATCCCCCCCATCAGCCGTGACATCTGCACCCCCCGCCCGGTCAGCCGGGGGAGGAGGTATTTCAGCTGGGCCAGCTCTACCTGCACCTTGCCGTCGAGGCTCGTGGCCCGGCGGGCGAAGATGTCGAGGATCAACTGGCTCCGGTCGATCACCTTCAACTCGGTCATGGCGGAGATGGAGCGGACCTGGGCCGGGGTCAGCTCCTGGTCGAAGACGAGGAGGGTGGCCCCGAGCCGGAGCGCCCGGATCACCACCTCCCGCATCTTCCCCTCCCCCATCAGGTAGCGCGGGTTGAACTGGCGCGGCCGCTGGATCACCGTGTCGAGGACCTCGACCCCGGCGGTGCGGGCCAGCTCCTTCAGCTCCTCGATGGAGTCCTCCGCCTCCGCCTGGGGCTGGCCGGTCACCGAGATCAGTATCCCCCGCTCTTCCCCCCCGGCCACCTCCTTCCCCCTCTTCACCCCCTTCTCCAGGGCGTGTTCGAGGGTCTCGATGAAGGAGGCGCAGTCCATCCGGAACCGTCCCAGGAGTACGGGGGGTTCCACCCGGTACGGGGTCCGGGCCTCGGGAGCGGGGTCGAGGGAGGCGGTCTGGATGGCAAGCTCGGGGGAGGAGGGGGAAATCTGCAGGGAGGCGATGAGGTCGAGGCGGAGCATGGCCAGGTCGGTCAGGTCGTCCTCGGTGAGGGGCTCCCCCCGGAGATGGGTATGGATGAGCCGCAACCCCCGCAGCAGCCGGCGCCCGAGGGGGTAGTCGGCGAGCTCGGGGATCAGGATCTCCCGCTCGTTGCCGACGATGACGTACTCCACCTCGCCAAGCCGGTTCACCAGGATGCCGAGTTGGCGCCGGATCTCCAGGGAGAGGTCGGCCATTGCCCTGGCCAGCTCAAGAGTAACCACCTCTGACGGGGGGATGCGGCGGCGGTACAGACGCTCCAGCCCCTTGATCTGGCTCGGCTTCAGGCCGGTGAGATTGCCGTGCAATTGCTTGATCTTGTTTCTCCTCTGGGGAAAATCAGCCCGACTGGCTGCCGCTTCTCGGACGGTAAAGCAGGTCCTGCCGGACCAGGGCTTCCAGGGTCTCGTCCAGGTAGGCCTTCCTGCAATCGACATCGTCGATCTTCCCGTCCCGGAGCAGCTTCAGGAAGCGGCAGCCGCCGAAGCAGAGGGGGAGGTAGGCGCAGTCGAGACACTCGTCCTTTTTCCATACGTCGAGATTGTGGGAACCGGCATACTCCCCGACCCCCGTCTCCAGGTCGCCGACCGCCATCTCGCGCCACCCCAGAAAGGCGGGACACTTGTAGATGGCGCCGTCGTAATTCACCACCAGGTCGTCGAGCGCCTCGATCATGCAGGGGGCCGGGGCCACCCGGGGGGTATGGAAGCCTCTGCGCAGGATTTCTTCCCGAAGAAACAGGCTCGCTTCCATGAGCCACGGCTCGTCGGTGGAGGCGCACCCCTCGTTGAATTCGGGGAGGGGGTGCCCCCCGCCGCTCTTCGTGACCGGGACGAACTGGACCAGAGAGATCCTGTCCGGGGTGAGCCCCTCATGGAGGAGAAAATCGAGGAGCCGGGGGAAATCCCGGTAATTCTCCCTGGTGTAATTCCCCCCCACCTGGACCTTGATCCTGTCGCAGACCTCCCGGACGTTGCCGACGATGGCGTCAAAGGAGCCCCTTCCCGAGACGAACGGGCGGAAGCTGTCGTGGTTTTCCCGCGCCCCGTCGAGGGTCACCTTCGCCCCCTTGAGCCCCAGGGGGACCAGTTGCGCCACCGTATTTCCGGTCAGGAGGGTGCCGTTGGTCACCAGGGTGAAGGAATATTCCGTCCCCTTCGCTGCTGCGGCGCCCTGCAGCCGCTCCGACAGGGAGGTGATGAGGTCGATGCTCATGAGCGGTTCGCCGCCGGTGAAGGCCAGTGCGATCCCCTTGCCGCGCGCGATCTGGTCGCGCTCGACCAGAGCCGCCAGAAGCCCTGCGGTCTCGGCGGACATGTAGTGACGCCCCTTCATCCCCCCTTCGTAGCAGTAGCTGCAGTCCAGGTTGCAGTCCAGGTTGAGGACCGCCATGGCGCTGAACCTGCTCCGTCTCCGGTTGGCCTCGGCGAGGGCCTCCTCCAGCTCTCGCCGCTCCATATCGCTGTCGGGGACGAGGAAGCCGAGGCGGGCGAGGGTCTCCTGTTCGGAGGAGGCAATGGTGCCGTCTTCGATCGAGGCGGGGAGCGAAGCGGGGACGAGGACGGTCGCGCCCCTCCTGGTGGAGTAGAGGAGAAGCCGGCCGGGGTCGTCGTTGCAGGGAAAGATTTTCACGTAGCGGGAAAGGGGCATGGGAGTGAAAAAAAGGGGAGGAATCCCTCCCCTGAATCCAGTTACAGGCTTTGCGGATCAGCCCCTGAAGAATGTAAACGCTAAGGAACAGCACCAGGCTTCGGGGTCAGTGAGGGAAGAAACTTCTTCACCGGCATCCAGAACGACGATCTCTTCTCTTTTCTCCATGGCGATCTCCTTTTGTTGGAATTTCCGCCCTCCGGCGGACACGCAGAGTAACCATATCCATATTTACGGGGGACTGTCAATCCTATTTTAACACCTGACGGCACGAATGCCGGCCGACTTCTAGAATTTGACTCTCAGCCCGCCTTCGAACCACCGCCCGGGGTTGGTGAAGAAGCCGTTCAGATACTGGGAGCCGTTGAAGATGTTGCGGGCGGTGAAGAACGCCTCGACGGCCATCCGCCCTTTCGAGACGACCTTCCTGGTGAGATTCAGGTCCCAGATCATGGCGTTGTATCTGCCGTTCTGCTCCGCGGAGGCGTTCCACCAGATGTAGTGGCCGCGGAGCGCCCCCTTGAAGGAATCGTTGTCGTTATAGTCGAGACCGACGTCATAGGTGTAGCGGGGGATGTCGGCAATGCGCTCGCCCGTCTCCCTGTCCTCGGCATCGACGAAGGTGTAGCCTGCCAGAAGAGAGGTGTTGAACAGGGGGAGGGTCTTCAGTTCCAGCTCAACCCCCTGCCTACGCTGCTTCCCGCTGTTGACGGACATGAAGGTGCCGTCGGCCCGCTGCTCGGTTGCGATGACATCCCGGATATCGTGGCTGAAGCCGGTGGCCTTGCCCCAGAGATACTTGAGGACCGAGGATTCGATGCCGACCGCGTAGGACCAGACCTTTTCGACCTTCAGGTCCGGGTTGGCGACCGAGAAAAAAACCTCCCCGGCACCGAATGTGGAGCCGAGCGACGGGATGTTGAACCCCCTGGCAACATACGCCCGCAGGATGGTGTGCTCGACGGGGACATAGGTGACCCCCAAGCTGGGGCTCAGGAAGTCGCCGTTGGTGCCGGTCTGGTCGTACCTGATGCCGGGGGTCAGGGAGAAGTCCCCCAGCGTCATGGTATCGTTCGCGAACAGCGCCCATTTCTCCCGGTCCTGCTTCCCGTCCTTGATGGCCTCCGACTCGAGCTCGCCGTCATCATAGTCGGCCCCGACCATCAGGTTGTGCATGCCGGAGCGCCAGTTCAGCTTGGCGCTCCCGCCGATGGTGGTCTCGTCAGAGTTGCTCTCCTGCTCCAGACCCGTGCTCAGCTGGGTGCTCAGGAAGTTGGCATGCTGTTTCAATGACCGGCCCGAAAGGTTCAGCTCCAGGTGATCCGTTATCGTGTAGTTCAGCGCAAGCGTGGAAAAGAGATACTCGACGTTGTTTTTGAAAGACAAATCGAATGCCGATGCCTCCCCGGCTCCCCGCGATCCCCTGGTATAGCCCAGGGTATACTGCAGCTGGAGCTGCTCGCTGGCGTGCAGCTGAAGCTTTCCGTAAAAATTGCCGGCATCGGCCAGGGTATTGCGGGTCAGGCCGTCAGACGTGAGCCCGCCGCCGTAGAGGTAGTAACCGAGGCGGCCGGCCGTTCCGGAGGCGGCCGCCCGGAAGTCGCCGGTGCCCCTTTCGCCGATCGAGGCCGAGACCGTCCCGCCGAAGCTCCTTTTCGGGTCGGCCGACTTGGTGATGATGTTGATGACCCCCCCGAGCGCAGAGCCCCAGGCGGAGGAGGCGGGCCCCTTGACGATCTCGACCCGCTCTATCTGCTGGACCGGAAAGGCGCCGATGTCGGCGAAGTTGTCGGCGAGGTTGTTGAGGGAGACGCCGTCCACCATGACCTGGACGTGGCGCGGGTCGGAGCCCTGGACATAGGCATTGGTGATGGAGCCGGGCCCACCCTGGATGTCGATCTGCACGCCGGTGACGTGATAGAGGACGTCGGTCAGGGTGTGGGCGTTGATCGCCTCGATCTCCTCGGCGGTGATGACCGTGACGTTCTCCGCCACCTGGGAGACCGGCTTGGCAGAGCGGGTAGCGGTAACCACCAGGTCCTTGTCCCGGTAGATCATCTGGAGGATGTCCATCTCCTCGGCGGACTGGGCCGAAGCTGGCGCGGCGCAGCAAAGGGATGCCGCCAGCAGAGAGGCGCTGATTAGCGCTTTTTCGCAACATCCGAACACGTTCAGTCCTTTCCGGCGTTACACCATTGACAATATCCCCTTATCGGGAGAGAATTAAGTTCAGGGTTTTGTCCCGACCTCCCGTTGCTCCGGCGAAAACCGCTGCGGCCCCTTATCCCCGGAACGACGTTTTAATCGGCAGAAGCAATTATAGAAACCAATTGCTCCTTTGTCTATCACGGATTCAGAGAAGTCATGAAAAAAAAATTCCCCCTGATAGCGCTTCTGCTCGTTTTCCTGGTCCCCCCCGCCGCCACGTCTGACCTTC
>JAMPXD010000241.1 GCA_023701365.1 Geobacteraceae bacterium | reverse complement strand
GCATGCCATGCGCCCCTACATTCAATTAAAACGGGCTCTTCACCAGGTTCCAGGTCGGGCTGTTGATCGCCATATCCACGTCTCTGGCAAAGATCGGGAACCCCTTGTAGCCATGGTACGGACCGGAGTAATCCCAGCTGTGCATCTGCCTAAACGGTATCCCCATCTTCTGGAACAGGTACTTCTCCTTGATCCCGCTGCCGATCAGGTCGGGCTTGAGGGCATCGGCGAACTGTTCGAACTCGTACTCGGTGATGTCGTCATAGATGACCGTGGCTTCCGGCATTTCCGGAGAGGTCCGCTCGTAGTCGTCGCCGTGGGCGAACTCGTAGCCGGAGCCGACCACCGCCATACCGAGGTCCTCATAGGCGTTGACCGTATGGCGGGGACGCAGGCCGCCGACGTAGAGCATCACCTTTTTCCCGTCGAGGCGCGGCTTGTACTGGTCGATCACCGCCTGCATGAGCGGGTCGTACTTGGCGATCACCGCCTCCACCTTCTCCTTGATGGTGTCGTCGAACAGTTCGGCGAGCTTCCTGAGGCTGTTCCTGATCTTGGTCGGGCCGAAGAAGTTGAGCTCGATCCAGGGGATGCCGTACTTCTCTTCCATAACCTTGCACATGTAGTTCATGGAGCGGTAGCAGTGGATGACATTGAGCTTCACCTGGTGGGTGGCGGCGATCTTCTCCATCTCGCCGTCACCGGTCCAGACCGCCTTGACGTTCAGGCCGCACTCTTCGAGGAGCGGCTTGGTCGACCAGGCGTCGCCGCCGATGTTGTACTCGCCGATCAGGGCGATGTCGTAGGGACCGACCGGCTCGGCGAACTCGCGGGTCTCGATGATGTAGTCACGGATGGTGTCGTTGGAGATGTGGTGGCCGAGGGACTGGGAGACGCCGCGGAACCCCTCGCAGTTGCAGGGGATGATCGGGATATCGAGCTCCTTGGACGACTGCTTGGCCACCGAGTTGATGTCATCGCCGATCAGGCCGACCGGACACTCGGAGAGGACCGAGATCCCCTTGGCCAGCGGGAACAGATCTTTAGCCTCCTGGAGCAGCACCTTCAGCTTCTTGTCGCCACCGTAGACGATGTCCTTCTCCTGGAAGTCGGAGGTGAACTGCATGGCGAAGCTGTCAACGCCGGTCTGGCCGCTCATCAGGTTGCGCCGGGTCCCCCAGGAGTACCAGCCGCAGCCGACCGGGCCGTGGGAAACGTGGACCATGTCGCGGATCGGCCCCCAGACAACCCCTTTGGCGCCGGCATAGGCGCAGCCGCGGGCGCTCATCACGCCTGGGATGGTCTTTCTGTTGGACTTGACGCAGGCCCCTTCGCCTTCATTGGGGGCCAGGTGCGGCACCCGCTTCTTCCTCGCTTTTTCAGGGTAGATCTCCAGGGACTTGTCGATCATCTCCTGGGTCGATTCCTTGGTGATGCCTTCTATTTTCCTAAGCTCATGGGACATAATACGCTCCTGATTTCTTATGGTCTTTTGTAGGGGCAACCCTTGTGGTTGCCCTTGTGTCGGGCGGGCACAAGACCCGCCCCTACAATTCCAATTTTATTTCGCCGCGGCTTCCGCTACGCCGACAATGCTCTCGTCCTCCGCCTCCATGATGCCGAACTCCATGAGGAGGTCTTCCAGTTCTTCCATCTCCAGCGGAGTGGGAACCACCAGCATCTTGTTATTGAGAATCTTCTCCGCCAGGGTGCGGTACTCTTGCGCCTGGGGATGCTCGGGGGAGTACTCGATGACGGTCATCCGGCGCATCTCCGCCCGCTGCACCTGGTTGTCGCGGGGGACGAAATGGATCATCTGGGTGCTGAGCTTCGCTGCCAGGGCGCTGACCAGTTCAAACTCCTTGTCGGTCTTCCTGGCGTTGCAGATCAGACCGGCCAGGCGGACCTTGCCGGAAGAGGCGTACTTGAGGATACCCTTGGCGATGTTGTTGGCGGCGTACATGGCCATCATCTCGCCGGAACAGACGATGTAGATCTCTTCCGCCTTCCCTTCGCGGATCGGCATGGCGAACCCGCCGCAGACCACGTCGCCGAGAACGTCGTAGAAAACAAAATCGAGATCATCGGTATAAGCGCCGTTCTCTTCCAGGAAGTTGATTGCGGTGATGACGCCACGGCCGGCGCAACCGACACCCGGCTCGGGACCGCCCGACTCGACGCACTTGGTGTCGCCGTAACCGATCTTCAGGACATCATCCAGCTCCAGGTCCTCGACGGTGCCGCGCTCCCGCACCAGGTCCATAACCGTGGACTGCGCCTTGGCGTGCAGGATCAGACGGGTGGAATCCGCCTTCGGGTCGCAGCCGACGATCATCACCTTCTTGCCGAGGTAGGCGAGTCCTGCCACCGTGTTCTGGGTTGTGGTCGATTTGCCGATGCCACCTTTGCCGTAAATTGCGATCTGTCTCATTTTCATTCTCCTTTCTCTTCTGAGTTAATCGTTGGGGCCATAAAAAAAGGCGCCCCGGTTTTGACCGGTGGCGCCTTTGCCTGTCTCTTGTTCTCTTTGAATACCGCGTCGTATTCACTGTTCAGCTGTTATCGTTGGTATAGCATCGATCGTGCCAATTCGTAATTTACTGATTTCCTGCTCTTTTTATCTCCAGCCAGAAAAACGGGAGCCTCTTTGGCAAGCAACTGCCCATTTTTTCATCATGACTCCATCAACAGAATCGCTTCGGCGATCTGCCGCATCGACTTCCTCTTGTCCATGGCCAGTTTCTGCATTTTGCGGAACGCCTCCGGCTCGGAAAGCCCCTGGCTCCGCATCAGTGCCCCCTTGGCCTTTTCGATGAGCTTGCGGCTCTCGATGGTCTCCTTGAGGTCCTCCACCTGCTCCTTGAGGTGCTCGATCTCATCGGCATGGGCAAAGGCCAGTTCGATGGCCGGCCAGAGGTCCTGGTCCCGCAGCGGCTTGGTCAGGAACGCGGCAACGCCGGTCCCGCGCGCCCTTTTCACGGTTTCCTGATCGTAGTGGGCGGTAGCGAGAATGATCGGAATCTTCAGTTTCTTGCGAATTTCCCGGGCAGCCGTGATCCCGTCCATCTTCGGCATGGAAATATCGAGAATGGCAATGTCCGGCAGCCTGTCCAGGGCCATTCTAACCGCTGCCTCGCCGTCTCCGCATTCCATGACTTCATCGAACCCCAGGTCCTTAAGCCTATTTTTTAGGCTGAGCCTGATGACCGGCTCATCATCGCAAATCAGTACTGTTCTCAATGGAATCACCACCTTAGGCTGGATTTTCTGTGCAAAAAGGTTATCCTTATAGGTAATAAAAGCATAAAGCGTTCCAATGACCATGGCAAACGGCCCGGCAGATCGACAAAAGCCTGTTATTTTAAATAATTGCATTTGTGAACGCTTTCAGATAGAACATGTTCAGTCCCGGCCCAGCGCCCCTTCCCGGAGGAAATCGGATGAAAAAACCGGCACTCGCCGCAATCGCAGCCCTGGCTCTCGTCCTGGCGACCATCCTCTATTTTGCCAGCCATCGTGACGGCAACGACCAGGACGTTATCCGGGTTTCGGGAAACATCGAGGCGACCTCGGTTGAGGTGAGCTTCAAGGTCCCCGGCCGGGTGCTGAAACGCCCGGTCGACGAGGGGGAGACGGTGCAGGTGGGGCAGATCGTGGCACTCCTCGACAGCGCCGACCTCGCCCACGAGACGGCGATCCGCCGGGCTGAGGCGGAGGCGGCGCGGGCGGCGTTGCGGGAACTGGAGGCGGGCTCGCGCGACGAGGAGATCGGCCAGTCCGAGGCGGCGCTGGCCGCCGCGGAAGCTGAGGCGGTCCGGCTGGAGGACGACTTCCGGCGAAGCGAGGCGCTGTTCGCCCGGGAGGTGATCCCGAAGCAGCGATTCGACGCGGCCAGGGCTGGCCGGGACGCCTCCCAGGCCCAGCTCAGACAGGCGAGGGAGTCGCTCGCCCTGGTACGCAAGGGGCCGCGCCGGGAAAGGATCGACCAGGGACGCGCCCGTCTCAGGGAGGCCGAGGCGGCCCTGGCGCTGGCATCCGAGCGGCTGGGATACGCCACCCTGACCGCCCCGGTCGCGGGCACGGTGCTCTCCAAGAACGTCGAGCCGGGGGAGCAGGTGGCCACAGGCACCCCGGTCATCACCATCGGCGAACTGGACAGCGTCTGGATGCGCGCCTTCATCCCCGAGACCGACCTGGGGCGGATCAAGCTGGGGCAGCAGGCGCGGGTCACGACCGACACCTGGCCCGGCAGGGTCTATGACGGCACAGTCACCTTCATCTCCTCCGAGGCGGAGTTCACCCCGAAAAACGTCCAGACCAGCAAGGAGCGGGTGAAACTGGTCTACCGGATCAAGATCACCCTCCCCAACCCGCACCGGGAGCTGAAGCCGGGAATGCCGGCGGATGCGGAAATACTTACCGGAAAAACAAATTAACAGGGATGGACAGGATAATCAGGATAAAACCTTAAGTCTACAGTCTTGATAATCCTGAATATCCTGAATATCCCTGTTAAATGGTTCTGTTTCTTATGGACGCCATCAAGACCGACAACCTGACCAAGCGCTTCGGCGACATCACCGCGGTGGACCGCCTCACCCTGACCGTGGCGACGGGGGAGCTGTTCGGCCTGGTCGGCTCGGACGGGGCGGGCAAGACCACCACCATCCGGATGCTGGCCGGCATCATGGAGCCCTCCGACGGGGAGGCGTGGGTCACCGGCCGGCAGACGGTGCGCGAGAGCGAGGCGCTCAAGGAGGAGATAGGCTACATGAGCCAGCGCTTCGGCCTCTACCCCGACCTGACGGTGCTGGAAAACATCCACTTCTACGCCGACATCTACGGCATCTCCCCAAAGGGGCGTGGCG
>JAMPXD010000039.1 GCA_023701365.1 Geobacteraceae bacterium | reverse complement strand
GCGACGCATGCGTCGCCCCTACAAAGTCGATGTCGTACCCCGTGCCTTCATTTATGACAGGTGGCGCAGTCGGTCGGGGCGCCCCGCAGCCGGTGACAGGTGACGCACCACCCCATGGTCAGCGGCCGCACCCGTTTAACCCGCTCCATCTGCGCCACCCCGCCGTGGCAGGCGGCACAGTCGATGCCGGCCCGCACATGGCGCTTGTGGGTGAAGTAGACATGGCCGGGGAGCGTGTGCACCCGCTGCCAGACGACCGGCTCCTGCCGCTCGACATGCGCCAGCAGCTTCCGCACCTCCGGCCGCTCCACGGCGATGCTCCGGTGACAGGTCATGCAGGTCGCCAGCGGCGGCATGCCGGCCCGGGGGAAGCGCTCGGCAAAGACGTGGCAGAAGGTGCAGGCGAGCTTCAGCCGGCCGGCGTGAACCGTATGGGGGAAGGCGACCGGCTGCGCCGGCGCCACCGGCTCTCCCCCCCGGTGCCGGGCCAGGACCGCGAGCAGCAGCAGCGCAAGGATGAAATAACCGGCCAGGGCGAGGCCGGCGAGCGTCTTTCCAGCGGTCACCCTCATGGCGCCGCCCTTTCCAGCAGATAGGCCGCCACCGCCTCGATCTCCGCCTCGGTCAGGGGGAGTTTCGGCATCGCCGGAAAGGCGGGGTCCCGCTTCACCGGGGCGCGGATGAAGGCCCTGAGCGCCGCGGGGTCCTGCCGGTACTTCGGCACCACGGCGTCCAGGGGGGGGCCGACCAGCTTCTCCTCGAAGCGGTGACAGACCGCGCATGACCGCTCGAAGACCGCCTTGCCGGCGGCTTCTGCAACCTGCGCGGTCGGTGCCGGCGTTACCTGCGCCGGAACCGGCCGCGGGACCGGGACCAGAGCGGCGAGACCCGCCATGGTCGCCCCGTCGAGGGCGTTCTCCCGGGCCAGGTGATCGGTCATGACCCATGATGCGAACAGGGTCAGAAACAGGGCGAGGATAGGCCCGGCGCGCCGCTGCTCCGGCTTCGCCAGCGCGCCGGCAAGGAGCAGGGAGAGGATGGCGGCCGTCACCAGTCCCGCAGCGGCGAGCAGCCAGACCCCGCGCGAGAGGGCGATTGCCGGCAGGTTGAACAGGGCGAAGAGGAGCAGTGGGGGCCAGGCGAGGAGGAAGAGGATGGCAATTCCCCCGCCGAGGCGGCGGGCGAATTGCGCGTTGCCCGGCCCTGCCGTCCGCTCGCCGAGGAGGGCAACGACAGCGCCGGTGGCGGCAAGGGCGAGGCAGGTGAACTCCAGGTAGCGGGCCGTTCCGTACCAGGATAGCAGCAGCTGCGGCATGGCCTCCAGCAGCGGCCGCTTCTCCGGCGCGACCAGCAGCCCCGCGCCGCAGCAGAGAAGAAAGGTGGAGACGAGGACCAGGGCGATGCCGGCCAGGCCGCAGCCCGGCCGGAGAGGGGAGCCGCGCCCCATGCGCAGCAGGCGGCGGTAGAGGGTGAGGAGAAGGAGACCGGCAAGAAGCGGCGCCAGCGCTCCCCCCCAGAAGATGGCCGACGGCGCCGGGGGGGGATAGCCCGACTGGACGCAGAGCAGGATGAGTGCCGCGGTCATGCCTAGCAGGGCCACTGCTACCGGCCCGGGCCCCAGCCGGTCAAGGATCGGGGCCAGGCCGCGGCGCTGGTCCGGGGTGCCGAGGATGTCAAGAGCGACCGCAACGGTTGCCCCACCGGCAATCAGGCCGAGCCAGGCAAAATGAACGCAGAGGGCCGGCGGCAGCACGGACTTCAGCAGGGTGAGGTAAGCGGGAGTGCCCCAGATCATAACCGACCTTCCGTCGGCCGTCAGCCGGCCTTTTTGTCGTCAATGTAGGAGCGGTGGAGCAGCCAGGCGAGGATACCCCCTGCCACCAGCAGGGCGACCACAGCCCCGCCCCAGAGCTTGCGGCGGTTCAGTTCCGCCTCGATCGCGGCGATCCGGCCGCGGATCTTCGCCAGGTCCGCCTGGAAGCCGGCGGTGCGGCTGCGTACCTTCTCCACCTCGACGCTGTGGAACAGGCGGTGGAAATCGTTGCGCAGGGCGAACAGCTCCCCTTCCATCTCCCTGGTGGTAATGCCGATCCGGTGCAGGGCCGCCAGTGACTGCTCGATCCCGGTGATCCGCTGGTCGGTGTCGATCACCGCCGACTTGATCTCCTCGGCCCGGCCGTATTCATGGCAGCGGCTGCAGTCCCGGCTGTTGATCAGCTCCGGGGTCGCCGTCCGCACCGCGTGGCTGCCATGGCAGGTGACGCAGTGCGGGCCGCCCCGGCCGAGCGCCCGGCCGTGGGCGCTGGCGAGGTAGTCATCCTTGACCCCGACGTGGCAGCGGCCGCAGAAACCGGGGATCGCTTCATCTCTGGGGACGCCGAGGAATCCCCGCTCCGGGCTCATCGCCATCGCCATGTCGGACGGATCGCCGCCGTGGCAGCCGTGGCAGGAGATGCCGCTGGCGGCATGGACGCTGTTGCGCCACTCTCCGACCGGCGCGGCGAGGCGCCCGGTCTGCGCGCCGTGGCATTTTATGCAGACGCTTTCCTCCTGGGCCGATGCGCCGGATATTCCGGAAATGAGAATGAAGATGAGAAGCAATAGCCCGACAGCAATATTTCTGATTGGGACCAATCCTCCGCTATCTATTTCCTCCCCCTTCAAGGGGGAGGTCAGGAGGGGGATGGGGTGGTTAGGGCTGGCAAAACCCATCCCCTCCCCGTCCCTCCCCTTGAAGGGGAGGGAGCTATCACGAACTGGTGAAAGATTAGGGACTCTCATGAGTAGTGCCCCCAAACGGAAAGCGCCAGGAACAGGGCGACTCCCAGCAAGAAAAAGGTCACGAACAGGGGGCGCCTGGCAGGGCGCCGCTCGGGAGAGCGGTCGAGAAACGGGAGGAACAGGAGCAGGGTCACCGCCGCCCCCTGCACCGCCAGCCCGAGGAATTCGCTCGGGAGGATCTTCAGGGTCTGGTAGGCCCAGAGGAAGTACCATTCCGGCTTGATCCCCGGCGGGGTGACGAAGGGGTCGGCCGGCTCGAAGGCGGCCGGCGGGAAGAACAGCCCGGGAGCGAAGAAGACCACCCCCAGCAGCAGGGCGAGGAAGAAGGCGATTACCGCCGCGTCCTTGGCCACGTAGTGGGGGAAGAAGGGGATTCCGCCGGGGTGCTCCTCGTGGCGGAACGTGGTCGGGGGGGCGGCAGGTTGCCACTCGGGGCCGAAGGGGGGACGGGAGATCCCCACCCGGCGGACGCAGAAGAGGTGGAACAGGGCCAGCAGGCCGAATACGAGGGGAAAGCCCATCACGTGCAGGGCGAAGAACCGCCCCAGGGTTGGCTGACCGACCATGGCACCGCCCCGCAGAATGCGGACCGCGAGGTCGCCGATCAGGGGGATCTCCTCGGAGCTCTTGGTGGCCACCGTGGTCGCCCAGAAGGAGAGCTGGCTCCAGGGGAGGAGGTAGCCGGTCAGGCACATCCCTAGTGACACGAGCAGCAGCAGGAATCCCGCCACCCAGGTCAGTTCCCGGGGGGACTTGTAGCTTCCCATGAAGAGGACCGAGAGCATGTGCATCAGCAGCGCCAGGACGATGATATTGGCCCCCACGGCGTGGACGGTGCGGATCAGCCAGCCGAAGGGGACCTCGTTCATGATCCGCTGCACGCTACGAAACGCCTCATCGGTGCTGGGGTCGTAGTAGACCAGGAGCAGGATGCCGCTGGCGAACTGCACGGTGAACAGGGTCAGCAGCACCGCCCCGAGGGTGTACCAGCTGTTGATGTTGCGGGGGAGCAGGTATTTGGTGAGGTTCTGCTCAAGAATTTCCCGAACGCCCAGCCGCACGTCGAGGAAATCGGCGATTTTTTTGCCCAGGTCCATGGCTCCCCCTATCCGACCAGCAGGTTGTCGCCCGCGACGGCAACCGGTATCACCTGCAGGGGCCTGGGGGGAGGGCCGGCGAGGACCTTGCCGTCACTGGCGAAGCGGCCGGCGTGGCAGGGGCAGAGAAATTCCCCCTTCTCCGGGAGCCAGCGGATGATGCAGCCGAGATGGGTGCAGATGGCCGAGAAGGCTGCGAAGACACCGGGCGTCCGCTCCAGCAGCACGGCCGGATGGCCCCGGAACTGGAAGAAATGGGCCTGACCCGCCCCGACCTGGGCGCGGGGGATGGTCACCCGCCCCTTCTCCCCCCCTGTCGGCTGGGGGGAGAGGTATCTGAACAGGGGGTATGCCGCTACCCCGGCAAGCGAGGCGCCTACTGCGCCGAGGGAGATGATGAGGAATTTCCTTCTGCTGCTTACATCCATGTCTCCTCCGGGTAAAAACCTTGTGGTGAGAGTATAAAGCATGGTCGCGGCTTTTCAAGCGGCCACCAGAGGCGGGGCGCTTTTCGCGGCCGTTTTTTTGCTTGCCATAATCGGACATTTTCTTTAACCTTGATACTGTTTTGATCTGCATATAATTAAATGACCGGAGGGTAAATGATGAGCAGCGAACCGGGCAAGACCAAATTCCAGATCGATCTCAGACGGCACCTGAGGAGCCAGAATATAGACGACAATCTCGTTCACCTGATCTGCGAGATCTCGGAGGCGAGCAAGTATGTGATAAATGCGGTGCGGACCGGGGACCTGGGAGTGGCGGGCACCTCGAACCTGTACGGCGAGGAGCAGCTCGCCCTCGACGTCCTCTCTGACCGGATCATGAGAAAGCGGCTGGTGAAGTCGGGGGTGGTCTGCAACATCGCTTCCGAGGAGATGGACGAGATCTACCAGGTGACGTCCGATTCCGACGGCCTCTATTCGGTCGCCTATGACCCCCTCGACGGCTCTTCCCTGGTCGATGTCAACCTGGCGGTGGGAACCATCGTCTCGATCTTTGCCGGCTGCGATCTGCTCCAGGAGGGGCGCAAGCAGGTGGCCGCCATGTATATCCTGTACGGACCGCGGGTTTCCCTGGTATATTCGGTGGGGAACGGGGTCCACGAGTTCACCATGAATCAGCTCATGGAATTCACCCTGAGCCGCGAGGACGTCAGGATGCACCCTGCGGGGAACATCTATTCCCCGGGCGGTCTCCGCAACAAGTACAACGAGGGGGACGAGAAATTCATCCGCTACCTGGAGGCAAAGGGGGCCAAGCTCCGTTACTCCGGCGGCTTTGTCCCAGACATCAACCAGGTGCTCATGAAAGGGAAGGGGATATTCATTTATCCCGCCCTGAACGGCTCCCCGAACGGAAAGCTCCGCCTCCTGTTCGAGCTGAATCCAATGGCTTATCTCATCGAGCAGGCAGGCGGCGCGGCCAGCAACGGCCACGTGCCGATCCTTGACCTGAAACCCGAAAGCCTGGATCAGCGCGCTCCCATCTATATCGGCTGTACAGAGGACGTCAGCAAGGCAATGGAGTATCTGAACGGTTAGCTCCGGACATACAGGGGGTTTTCCATGGAAAAAGAACAGAAACCGCAACGGCTCTGCAGCGAAATTCAACTCTTCGACCTCTGTGAGCGGGACGTCTGCAGTCATAAGGATGGCCGCTACTGCACCAAGGGGGACATCCTCGCCAGGTTCGAGGCGATCCTGGACGAGGAGGAGCGCTCGCCTGAGCAGTTCATGGCCGACGAGCTGGATGACGTGGAAGGGGCGGATGATCTCGGTTACGATGATGCCTACGGGGTGGATGAATACGGGGAGGAGGAGGATGATGCCTGATTTCATCGAGTAATCTCCTCCCGGTTACCCAGCTTGATCAAAATATGCGTTAAAAAATGGCCGCTTTACTTGAAGCGGCCATTTTTTTATCTATAATTTAAGCTGTCAAATGTTATGGCCATTCTTGCTGTCACCGTTTCCGTCGCCTCCCGGCAAAGGAGCATCAATGAAACCGAAAATCCTCATTCTGGACGATGATATTGCCATACTGGAAATGTTCAAAAGCATCTTCGCCGCGCAGGAGACAGAGCTCCTGCTGGAGAAGGATGGTGACTCGGCGCTCCGCAGGATCAGGATGGACCGTCCGAATGTGGCTGTGGTAGACATCAATCTCCCCCAGATATCCGGACTGGAGGTGTTACGGGAGGCAAAGAAACTTGATCCGGGTCTGTCGGTGATCATAACCACCGGGCACTCGAGCACGCAGTTCGCCATCGAGGCGATGAAATTCGGCGCCTATGATTATCTGACAAAGCCGTTTGATATCAAGAGGTTGAGAAATGCGATCCAGAAAGCTCTGGAGTGCAATCTACTGAACCGGAAAGTCCGTTATACGAGAGATCGTGAACAGCTGCTGGATGAAAATGGCGATACCGACATCATGATCGGCTCTTCTCCGGAGATGATCGAGATATGGAAGATGGTGGGAAAGGTGGCCGATTCCGATGCAACGGTGCTGATCCAGGGGGATAGCGGTACCGGCAAGGAGCTCCTGGCGAGGGCGATCTACAACAACTCCAGACGGAAAAACAGGCCGTTTCTCCCGGTCAACTGCGCGGCGTTGCCGGAAAACCTCCTGGAAAGCGAGCTGTTCGGTCACGAAAAAGGGGCATTTACCGATGCCCATACCCGCAGGATCGGCAAGTTCGAGCAGTGCAACGGCGGCACCATATTCCTCGACGAAATCGGGGAGATGAGCCTGGCAAACCAGGGGAAACTGCTGCGGGTCCTGGAAGGACAGGAATTCGAGCGGGTGGGGGGGAACGAGACGATCAAGGTCGATGTGCGGGTCGTCACCGCCACCAACCGGAGTCTGGTCAATGCCGTAAAGGACAAGAGATTCAGAATGGACCTGTTCTACCGTCTCCGGATCATCTCCTTCTATCTTCCTCCCCTCAGTGAAAGGCAGGAGGATATCCCGCTCCTCGTTGATCTGTTCGTCCGGCAATTCTCCCGAAAATATGGGAAGCCGATCAAGGGGGTTGCCCCCGAAACACTCGACCTGCTGCTGGCCCACCCATGGGAAGGGAATATCCGTGAACTCAAGAACGCCATCAGCTCCTCCATAGTTTTATGCAAGGGGGACTACATAATGCCCGAAGACCTGGAGTCGATAATCGGGACCGGAAATCAGTTCGGGGAGATCGCGGAGGTGAACCTGCAGAGGAGCGGTGATGACTATAACGCCGTGTTCACCCAGATCCTTCAGCCGGTATTCGACAAGATCTGTCTCAGGCATAAGGGGGAAATCTATGACCACGTCACCATGGGTCTGGAAAAGGCCCTGATCGCCATGGCCCTCCAGAAAAACGAGAATAACCAGGTGCTGGCCGCAAAAATTCTCGGCATCAGCCGAAACACGCTGAGAGACAGGGTGGAGCGCTTTAAGATTGGTTGATCCGGAGCTGACGCATGGTATCGGCTCATTTGTTATGGCAGGTCAGGCACAAGGCGCTGCGCTGATCGCTCATGACCAGGTGGCTTTTTTCCGGATTCAGCGGGTTGTGGCAGGTCAGGCAGCCGACCTTGCCATCAATGAATACCATCTTCGAATCAAGTGTGGCAATGGATTTGTACCTGCCATTACCAGAAGACGCATAGCTCGCATAATCCATCCCGATGGGGTGATCTTTCCCGCTACCATGGCCGTATGTCTTGAATCCGCCCGGTGCATTCCTGTAATTGACGCTGACATCGGAGGCACTTGTCCCGTCGTGGCAGGTTAAACAGTTCCTGCTGAAGGAATCGATGACTGCTTCCTGATTGGCGCCGGAGCTTGTGCTGCCTGTTGAGAAGAAACTGAATCCATCATCTGCATCTGATGCTACCGTGCTGTGCTCATTCGAAGCCCAATAATTGCCAACCTCCGTCGCCAGGTTTGCTATGTACTCTTCCCGGTAGGGAGATTTCTGCAACTGCAGCGAATACTCGCATTGACTGCTGCTCCAGCTGGTCGTTGCGCCGTAAGCCGCGTTTGCCCACAGGATTGCGCCGGCGGCAAGCATCATCGTGCAGCAGATGATCAATTTCACCATGTCGGACCTTGCAACCGCATATCGTGTATCGATGGTTAGCATGACTGCATCCCCCTTTCACCATGACGTCCTGACATTGTTTCTACATTTAGGATGCCAGCGGCAAAAAGGGGCGGTGGAAGTGGTTAACTATTCAGAATACAATGATAAAGCGGTGGCAATGAAATGGATAACAAATATCAGAATCATCAGGAATCTGTAAGATTTCTGAACATGACCTGGCCTGGGCAGTAAAGATGCAGGGCAGTGGCCGGTTTGCGACAGGTTCAGGAAGATGGACATGGCCTTTAATTTGAACAGTCTCCGCAGGGGAAATGTATTCTTAAAAGGAGGGTTTTGTGATATGAATGATTCCAATTTATTGCTGGAGTTTTAGGGGATGGCATGGAGCGCCCTCTTGCCGCGCCGCTTTTTTCGTTTATACTCGGCCTCTCCCTGGCTGGGGTATACTCCTGTTTCCTGCCCCCCCCATACCTGCTGCTCCCCCTGCTGGCTGTTACCTTTCTCGCGATCTTCCTGAAGAGCCGCGCTCCCTTTGCATTGGCTCTCTCCCTCCTGCTCTTCGTCTGCGGCAACCTTTCCCTGGAACCGTTCGTTTCACCCCGGCTTCAGCCCGACCATATCGCCCATTTCGTCGCCGATGACCAGGTCATCATCGAAGGTGTCATTGATGCGCGCCCCCAGGCGACTGAGCGGGGCTGCAAGATCTATCTCCGGGCAGAGCGGATATTCCGGGAGAGGAAGGTTGCCCATGTTACGGGGAGAGTAGCGCTGTATGCCGGTGCAGGGAGGACCCGATTCATGACCGGAGACCGGGTCCGCTTCATGTCCCGCATCCGGAAACCGAGGAATTACGGCATCCCGGGAGAGTTCGATTTCGAGAGCTATCTGGCCTATCGCAACGTATATGCGACCGCATTCGTCAAGGATGCCGGCGAGTTGATCCTGATCCGGGAGGGGGTGGACCACCGCTGGCAGCGCTTTGTCGACTCCCTGGCGGCCCGCGTCGGGATGTTCATCGACGGCTCCGTCCCCCCGTCGGAGGCCGCCATCCTCCGGGCACTCCTGATCGGGGACATGGGGCACGTTTCCAGGGCGATCAAGGATGCCTACACAAGGACCGGCGTCAATCACATTCTCTCCATCTCCGGCTTCCATGTCGGGGTCATCGCCCTCTTCATGTTCCAGGTCATGATGGCCGCGGCGCGCAGATCCGAATTTCTCCTGCTCCATCTCAACCTGCGCCGGTTCGTCCTCCTCCTCACCCTCCCCGTGCTGACCTTCTATCTCTTTCTCACCGGGGCCGCGCCGGCGACCAGCCGCTCGGTCATCATGATCAGCTTCTTCATGCTGGCGCTGCTGCTGGAGCGGGAGGTGGACCCGATAAATTCCCTCATCCTTGCTGCGGCCCTTATTCTCGCCCTGTCACCTCCCGCCCTGTTCGACCTGTCGTTTCAGCTCTCCTTTCTCGCCCTCTGGGGGATACTGGTGCTCACCCCCCTGTTCATGGCCCCTTTTCGCGATCTCCGGGAGGGGGTCCCCCGCAAGCTGCTCCTGTTCCTGATGGCGTCCGCCGCTGCCATGGCAGCCACCACCCTGCCGGTAGCCTTCCATTTCCATCGGGTCTCTGCCACCGGGCTTATCAGCAATTTCCTGATCGTCCCCCTGATGGGATACGGGGCGGTGGTGCTCGGCTTTTCCGCGCTCCCCCTGATCGGCATCGCGCCGTTTTTAGCCGGGCCGCTCCTCTCTGGCTCGGCTCTGCTGGTGAAGTTGTCGAACGGCATCATCATGCAGCTCGCCAAGATCCCGATGCTACCTGTTTTCGATCCCTCCCGGCTCGACCTGCTGCTGTTCTATCTCTGCCTCACTGCCCTGACCTTCATTCGCACCAGGAGGGGGAGGCTTGCCTGCTGCGGTGCGCTGGCCATCCTCTGGACCGGCGCGGCGGCGCTGTCGCCGGGGAATGAGACCGGAAAACTGGCGATCACCATGTTCAGCGTCGGCCAGGCGGAATCGACCCTTATCAACTTTCCCGACGGGAAAACCATGCTCGTTGACGGCGGCGGGAGCGCCAGGGAAGGGGGGGCGGATGTGGGGGAGCGGCTCCTCGCGCCGGCATTGTGGCGGATGGGGGTAAGGAAGATAGATTACATGGTGCTGACCCATCCCCATCCCGATCACATGCAGGGTTTGAAGTTCGTGGCCGCCAATTTCGAGGTGGGGGAATTCTGGGAGGGGAGCCGAATCGATTCGGAGGATTACCGCGAGCTCCACCGTCTCCTGGCGGAGCGGCAGGTGCCGGTCCGCCTGATCAACTCCTCATCTCCCGCAGTTACGGTGGGGGGGGCGCGGATCGAGGCGCTGGCGCCCGGGGCACATTCTCCACTGCTGCCGCAGCAGGGGGATGGCGATCTGAATGACGACTCCCTGGTGTTCCGCCTGGCATACGGGGAATTCAGCATGCTCTTTACCGGCGATATCGGCATGGCGGCCGAAGAGTCCCTGCTCCGCCGTCCGGAACGGCTGAAATGCACCGTTCTCAAGGTTCCCCATCACGGCAGCAGATTTTCCTCCTCCGCGCCGTTCCTCGACGCGGCCGCGCCGGAAATAGCGCTGATCTCGGCCGGATACCGGAACAGTTTCCACCTCCCGGCCCGGGAAACCCTCGACAAACTGGAGCGGCGGCAGATCAGGGTATTCCGGACAGATCTCGACGGGACGATACGGATAGTCAGTGACGGCAGGGGGGAAAATCTCGCTGTCGGCCGGATGCCTGGGCATTTTCATTGACAGAAATCCGCATCATCTGTTAGGTTTTACCAGTTTTCCGATAATTGCCCCGCAGCAGCGGCAGATGTCGGCTGAAGGAGCGTCAGCCTTGGAGAAAATACTGATTGTTGATGATGACGGCTTTTTCCGGGAGGTCTTCTCCGACCTTCTCAAGGAAGAGGGGTATCAGGTCGATGCGGCTTCTTCCGGCGCGGAGGCCTTCCGGATGCTGGGCGAGCGCGACTACCACGTGGTGATCGCCGATCTGGTTCTGCAAGACATCAGCGGACTCGACGTTCTCTCCCGGGTCAAGGATCAGGACCCTTCGGTTGACGTAATCGTGGTGACGGGCCACGCCAACATGGAAACGGCGATCTTTGCCCTGAAACATGGCGCCCGGGATTACCTGATCAAGCCGATCAACCACGACGAGCTGAAGCACTCCGTGGCGTTGTGCGTGGAACAGCGGCGGCTTTTGGGTGAGAACCTGGAGCTGAAGAAACAGATCGATCTCTTCCAGGTGAGCCAGACAATTGCCAATTGCCAGGAGCTGGAACGCGTCTACAAGCTGATCTTCGACTCCCTGGCCAAGGAAGTCGGCGTTACCCGGGGCGTGGGGTTTTTTTGCGAAGAGGGGAATGACCTAGTTCTCAAGGAGATCAAGGGGTTCAGCGAGGAGACGGCGGCCGGGCTCGGCGCCGCGGCAATGAGCAGCTTCAGCGTCGAGAACGGAAAAGAGGGGAGTTTTTTCCTGCTGAACAGATTCCATCCCGGCAGCGAAGACGGCCGGCTCGCGGAGGGGGACGATCTCAGGGAAACCCTGACCCTCTTCATCCGCTCGAAGACGACGTTGCATGGGGTCATCTATCTCTATAACGAAGCGGGTCATAATCTGCCTGAAGATATCAACCTCAGGAACATCCATTTCCTCCTGGAGCAGTCTTCTCTGGCCCTGGAGAACGCCGCCCGCTATGCCAAGGCAAAGAATCTCCTCAATGTCGATGAACTGACCGGCCTCTACAACTACCGCTACCTGGATATCACCCTGGACCGGGAGATCAAGAGATGCGAGCGGTACGGGGCGAGCCTCTCGGTAATCTTCGTCGACATCGATTGCTTCAAGAAGATCAATGACAGCCATGGACATCTGGTCGGCAGCAGGGTGCTGAGGGACGTGGGGGGGCTCCTGAAAAAGTCCGTCAGGGAGGAGGACACCGTGATCCGCTACGGGGGGGACGAGTACACCATCATCCTCGTCGAAACCGGCCTCAAGGGCGCGGCTGCCGTGGCTGAGCGGATCCGCAGATCGATCGAGGAGCATGTTTTCCTCGCAGCCGAAGGGCTGAATATCCGGCTCACCGTCAGCCTCGGCTGCGCCGGCTACCCGGACGACGCGAAGTCGAAAACAGGGCTCTTGGAGATGTCGGATCAGGCCATGTACCGGGGCAAGGCCCTGGGCAAGAACATGGTATATTTCATTTCGCAGGACAGCAGGCAAGGAGAATAGCAACGTGGCGATTACCGGCGTGAAGGGATTCAATGACATACTCCCCGGGGAGGTGGAGAAATGGCAGCATATCGAGGCTGCTGCCCGGCGTGTTTTCGAGCTGTACGGTTTTGCCGAGATCAGGATACCGATCCTGGAAAAGACCGAGCTGTTCTGCCGCTCCATCGGCGATGCCACCGATATCGTGGAGAAGGAGATGTATTCCTTCGTCGACAAGGGGGAGAATGCGGTCACCATGCGGCCGGAGGGGACGGCCAGCGTGATGCGGGCCTTCATCGAGCACAAGCTCTATGCTACGGACCCGGTCGCCAAGCTGTACTACATGGGGCCGATGTTCCGCTATGAACGCCCCCAGAAGGGGCGCTACCGGCAGTTCCACCAGATCGGCGCCGAGGTGACCGGCGTCACCGACCCCAAGGTGGATGCCCAGGTGCTGACCATGCTCTGCCACTTCTTCGCCGAGCTGGGGCTGACCGAACCGACCCTCCAGATCAACTCCCTCGGCTGTCCGGAGTGCCGCCCCGTTTACCGGAAGGCGCTCAAGGATTTTCTCCGGGCGCGAATCGACCGGCTGTGCGACGACTGCAAGAGGCGGTTCGAGACCAACCCGCTCCGGGCGCTCGACTGCAAGTCGACCGGCTGCAAGGAGGCGACCATCGGCGCGCCGTCGGTCCTCGACCACCTCTGCGCCGGCTGCGACGCGCACTTCGCCGCTGTCCGCGGCTACCTGGAGTCGGTCGGCACCACTTACGCCATCAATCCGCGGATGGTGCGGGGGCTCGACTACTACACCCGCACCACCTTCGAGCTGGTCACCGGGCTGCTCGGAGCCCAGAGCGCCGTGGCGGCCGGCGGCCGCTACGACGGCCTGATCAGCGACCTGGGTGGGCCGCAGCTCCCCGGGATCGGCTTTGCCATGGGGGTCGAGCGGGTGGCGCTGCTGTTGGCGGAAAAGGAGTTCAAGAAACGCCCCGACCTGTTTATCGCCGCCCTGGGCGAGCCGGCCCAGGCTGAGGCGTTCCGGCTGATGACGGGCTTGCAGCGCCGGGGTGTCAGCGTGGAGATTGATTACGAGGGGAAGAGCCTGAAGAGCCAGATGCGCCGCTCCGACAAGTTCAAGGCGCGCTTCACCCTGATCATCGGCGAGGACGAGCTGGCGAAGGGGAGGGGGGCGTTGAAGAACATGGATGCCGGGACCCAGGAGGAGGTGTCTTTTGCTGTCGAGGAAATCGGGGAAAGGGTAGTGTAGGCAATAATCCTGAAAACCTTCATTGAACGCTGAAAAGGCTGATCTGAACTGATTAAAGCTGATATGGCAAAAGATAACCCTTTACCTGCCTGGTGAAGCCTGAAAAGGATAATTAGTCGTAAAATCAGGGTAAATCAGATTTGATCAGCGTCCAATTGCTTTTTTAGACCATCTATTTGCCCTTACGGCAAAAAGGCCGCACCTGTTGTCAGGGCGGCCTTTGTCACCATTCGCTGTTTCCTAGAGCTTGACGTCGGCTCAGTCTCCCATCCAGGCGATATCCGGGAGCTCCACCGGGTTGCAGACGTTTTCCGGCCGGTTCGCCTTGGCGCCGCAGTTGCCGCACTCCACGGTGGGATTGTCGGAGAGGCACCTGATCAGCTCGATGTTTCCTGCCGCACTGAGAGCGCACATATGTTCTTTATGGTTTTCGCCTTCGCACCCCATGGTCCGCCTCCTCAAAGATGATGGTTCCGCTCCTCACAAGTAAACCACATGCCGCCCCGTTTTCAATCCCCTCTCCGCGTGAAAAAATCTCTGCCGGTATCAGTCGCTGCCGCTAACGGCTAGTGCTGCGGCAGCTCTGCGTATACATTAAGCGATTGACAAAACGCTCCGAAAATTGTATACAGTATCCAAGCCGGGGCCCCCGGCCGTTTTCGTCAACCTATCCAAACTATGGGATATTTCAGGGAAAAAACAGAGGAGGATGGTACCATGATCGAAGCTTATCTGCAGCAGGATGCCGAAAGAAAGGCGCTCGGAATTCCGGCGCTGCCGCTCACTCCCGAGCAGACCGCCGAACTGGGCAAGCTGCTGGAAAACCCGCCGGCGGGGAGAGAGGAGTTCCTGCTCCACCTGCTGAAGGAGCGGGTTTCCCCGGGGGTCGATCCGGCTGCCGAGGTGAAGGCGGCGTTCCTCGCCGAGATCATCAAGGGGAGCAAGAAGTCGCCGCTGGTCAGCAAGGTCGACGCGGTGCAGATCCTCGGCACCATGATGGGCGGCTACAACGTGGCGCCGCTGGTCGGCGCACTCTCCGACGCGGCGCTGGCCGACGAGGCCGCCAGTGCCCTTTCCGGCATGACCTTGGTCTATGACGGCTTCGACCAGGTCGTGGCGCTCGCCAAGTCCAACGCCGCCGCCAAGCGGGTGGTCGATTCCTGGGCCAACGCCGAGTGGTTCACCAAGCGCCCCGCGGTTCCCGAGACCATCAAGGTGAAGGTCTTCAAGGTGGAAGGGGAGATCAATACCGACGACTTCTCCCCCGCGGGCGATGCCTGGAGCCGTCCCGACATCCCGCTGCATGCCCTGGCCATGGGCAAGACCCGCTTCCCGAACCGGCTGAAGGACATCGCCGCATGGCGCGCCGCCGGCAACCAGGTCGCCTTCGTCGGCGACGTGGTCGGCACCGGCTCCAGCCGCAAGTCCGCCTGCAACAGTGTGCTGTGGCACATCGGCCAGGAGATCCCCTGCGTCCCCAACAAGAAGACCGCCGGCGTCATCATCGGCGGCGTCATCGCCCCGATCTTCTTCAACACGGCCCAGGATTCCGGCGCGCTGCCGATCAAGGCGGACGTGACCAGGATGAACGACGGCGACGTAATCACCATCAACACCAGGAAGGGTGAGATCACCAACGAGGCGGGGGAGGTCATCTCCACCTTCAAGCTCGCCCCCAACACCATCGCCGACGAGTTCCGCGCCGGCGGCCGGATCCCGCTGATCATCGGCCGCGCCGTCACCGACAAGGCCCGCGCCGCCCTCGGCCTGGGCGCCACCGACGTCTTCACCCTGCCGGTCAACCCCGAGCCGAAGGCGAACCAGGGCTACTCCCTGGCCCAGAAGATGGTCGGCAAGGCCTGCGGCGTCACCGGCGTCCTCCCCGGCACCGCCTGCGAGCCGCTGATGACCACGGTCGGCTCCCAGGACACCACCGGGCCGATGACTGCCGACGAGCTGAAGGAGCTCGCCTGCCTCAAGTTCCTGTCACCGATGTTCATGCAGTCGTTCTGCCACACCGCCGCCTATCCGAAGCCGGCCGACGTGAAGATGCACAAGAACCTCCCCAAGTTCATCACCGAGCGCTGCGGCGTCCCCCTCAAGCCGGGCGACGGGGTCATCCACTCCTGGCTGAACCGCCTGCTGCTGCCCGACACGGTCGGCACCGGCGGCGACTCCCACACCCGCTTCCCGATCGGGATCTCCTTCCCGGCCGGCTCCGGCCTGGTCGCCTTCGCCGGCGCCATGGGCTTCATGCCGCTTGATATGCCGGAATCGGTGCTGGTCCGTTTCAAGGGCAAGCTCAACCCCGGCATCACCCTGCGCGATGCGGTTAACGCCATCCCCTACTGGGCGATCAAGCAGGGCAAGCTGACCGTGCCCAAGAAGAACAAGATCAACATCTTCAACGGCCGCATCCTGGAGATGGAGGGGCTTCCCGAGCTGACCGTGGAGCAGGCCTTCGAGCTCACCGACGCCGCTGCCGAGCGTTCCGCCGCCGCCGGCTGCATCCAGCTCTCCAAGGAGAGCGTTGCCACCTATCTCCGCTCCAACGTGGCGCTGATGAAGAAGATGATCGCCGACGGCTACCAGGACGCCCAGACCCTGCAGAACCGGATCGACGCGGTCAACGCCTGGCTGGCCAAGCCGGAGCTCCTCGAAGCCGACAAGAACGCCGAGGCGACCGGCGCCTACGCCGACGTGATCGAGATCGACCTGACAGAGATCACCGAGCCGATCCTCGCCTGCCCGAACGACCCGGACGACGTCAAGCTCCTCTCCGAGGTGGCCGGCACGCCGATCCAGGACGTCTTCCTCGGCTCCTGCATGACCAACATCGGCCACTTCCGCGCCGCCGCCGAGATCTGGCGCGGCCTGAAGTTCAACCCGGCAGTGCGCACCTGGATCTGCCCGCCGACCCGGATGGATCAGGCAAAGCTCAAGGACGAGGCCTACTTCGCGGTCTACAGCGCCTTCGGCGCCCGGATCGAGATAGCCGGCTGTTCTCTCTGCATGGGCAACCAGGCCCGCGTGCCGGACGGGGTGAACATGTTCTCCACCTCGACCCGCAACTTCGACGACCGGATCGGCGACGGCGCCAAGGTGTTCCTCGGTTCCGCCGAGCTGGGCGCGGTAGCCGCCACCATGGGCAAGCTGCCGACGGTTGCCGAGTTCATGGCGGTCTACAAGGAGAAGGTCGAGCCGAAGAAGGAAGCGATTTACAAGTATCTGCAGTTTGATGAGATGCCGGAATATAGATAATCACGGCGGCATGTGACTAAAAAGGCCCGTCGGGATTTTCCGGCGGGCCTTTTTGCTTTCAATTGACGGATGCTTACATCTGATGTAGGATTAAATATTCGAGCTTCTTGAAATTGAGGATAAAAGTTATTGGGTGATGGTCCAAGAAATGGTCGATACGATGAAATCCGCCGGTTCAGATTTATGAATCTCCGAAACTCTAACCTGACCCCATCAGATTCCCATCAGATTCCTGTGCCGCGACTCGAACTCTGCTTCTAGCTCAAGATGCTCTTCCCGTGCGGCTCCGGGAAGCTGATCCAGAAACAACCCCTGTCAATTGGCGTTGTGCTTTTGCAGCTTGAACGCTTTTGGCGCCCATTCCGAATCGAGCACGAACACACGGTCGAGCAGGCCGAAGGAGACGAGGGTCGCGAGCTTATTTTCCCGGGTTGCGGTAAATACGAGCCAGTCCACGAGATACAGATTCTCCCATTCCGGCTGCGCCCCGGCCGCTTCATCGAATGTTGCATCTCCCCCTTTTGCTTCCACCCAGATTTTCTCCCGGTGTTGGTCAAACTGTGGCTTGTGGTAGTAGCCGTAGACAAAAGGGGCGAGCAGCAGCGCGATTATGAAGTACTTTTTCATCAGCACCTCCTTCCTTCAGCTGTCATCGATCTGCACAAAAGTACGCCGGTGTGGGCGATTTGTCAATAAACAGCACCGCTCGGGGGAAGAAGATGGGGAAATTCCGGGGGCACTATGCTTAATCACAGCAAAGGCGGCCAACGGCCGCCTTTGCTGTTTCTGCTCTTTAAATTTTACGGCAAACTGAACGACAATGGTTCCATGAGCTGTTGAACCATTGACCCACTCCGAGCGCCCCGCACTGCCCTCACCTAGGAATAATGGGGTCAGGCTTGACTTTCGGACATTTATCACTATACTGCCTACATGGCCCGTAAACCCCGCATCCATTATCCTGGCGCCGTCTACCATGTAATCCTCCGCGGCAATGCCGGAGATCCGATCTTCTTTGACGACAGCGACCGGTATCGCCTCTACCTGATTCTTCAGTACGCTGTCGAAAGGTTTCGCTGCCGTTTACATGCCTTCTGTCTGATGAGAAACCACATCCACCTCGTCATGCAGGTTGATGACATCCCACTGTTCCGGATCATGCAGAACGTATCCCTGCGTTTCACCAAGTGGATCAATTTTTCGCGCTCCCGGACCGGACACCTCTTCCAGGGAAGGTACAAAGCCCTTCTGATCGACGCCGACGCTTATCTGCTCGAACTCGTGCGATACGTTCACCTGAATCCGGTACGGGCAGGGGCCGCTGTCGACCCTGAAGAATATCCGTGGACCGGCCATTCCGGCTATCTCGGGAAGGAACTCCTCCCGTGGCTCACCACCGACTTCGTCCTGTCGATGCTGTCACCGCTGATCGAGCAAGCCCGGAAGGCCTACGAGTCGTTCGTGCGCGACGGCATGGGGGAGGGGAGGCGCGGCGAGTTTCACAGCGGAACATGCGAAGGGCGAATCCTGGGCGATGACTTGTTCACCGATGAAATCCTGGTCAGGGCGAATCAGAAACGGGAACGGGAGTACTCTCTGGGCGAGGTTGTCCGTACGGTTTGCGCCCATTTCCGCATTCCGGAAGAGAAATTGAAAGTTCCGGGCAAGGTGCGGCCGATGACGGAGGCGCGGGCGTTTGCCGCAGCCATTGTGCAGGTGTCGCCCCACCTCCGGTTGACCGACCTTGCCAGGCTGCTGGGGCGTGACGTGTCGGCACTCGGGAAGGCGGCGCAGCGGATAGTAGAGGATAAAAGTTATAGGGTGATGGTCCAAGAAATGGTCGATACGATGAAAACCGCCGGTTCAGATTTATGAATATCCGAAACTCTAACCTGACCCCATCAGATTCCCCATCAGATTCCATCAGATCCCCCAGCTGCCGCCGTGAGAATTTCCTGCAGATACACCGCGAAAGCGGCCTTCTCAGCTACTTCGATTTTATCCTCACCCGCGAGGACTACGGCGCCTCCAAGCCCGATCCGGAACCGTACCGGACCGCCTGTGCCCGCGCCGGGCTCCATCCCGGCCGCTGCCTGGCCATCGAGGATTCGGAGCGGGGGGTCACCTCCGCCGCCCGGGCCGGGCTGGTCGTGGCCGCGATCCCCGGCGAGATGAACCGGGGGGGCGATTTCGGGGCAGCCCGCTGGCTGCTTGACGGCATCCACGAACTGCCGGCTCTCTTGAACTTCGGCTAGCAGGGCTGCCCCATCATCCTCTTGCCATATATAGATTGTTGCAATCTGCTGCCTTGTTCCCTATACTGTCCCGCATGATAATATACAAATGGTACTCCCGACTCTTCCTTGCGTGCGCAATCCTTTCCACCTGCCTGTCGGTCTCCGGGCTTTCCGCAGCGTCCATCCCAGCCCATCCGTCGCCGGTCGCCATCGACATTTCCAGCCTCAGGACTTTCCTCGACACGCTTCCTCCGGACGAAAAGGACGAGCAGCTGCGCGATTGGGCCGCATATGGCCTGAAAAGCAGATTCGCCGTGTCGACTGCGGAAGAGGTCCCCATTCGTCATCCGGCGCTGAAAGATACCTCTCCCGGTGAGGTATCCAAAGGCAGGGTGTTCCCGATATCGACCAAGGAATGGGCCGTACTGCTTTCGAAGGATCTGCTCGGGAACAAACCGCTGATCGGCGGTCTGATCGACAGGAAATACGCAGAAAACAACTCCCTTCCCGAGAAGATTTCCCTTTTCTCCTATGACTGTACCCCCACGTCGTCGAGTATCGACATTACCTTCGAGGAAACGGTCAATGCCGCAGACCTCTTTACGAGCGCATACGGTTACGCTACCGCCACGGTGTCCACGCTGTCGGATTTGCGCAAGTTTTTGGAGCATGTCGACGATATCGTCATGGTCCAATGGCACTCCGACAGCCTGGTTCTGGGGGGGCGCTCCTACGGCCAGGATGTCCGGCGGTCGGTGACGATTGAAGAGATTGCGGCTGTCTACCAGGCATACAATATCCCCGGCAACCAGGAGATGTATGAGGCTTTCATCAGGGATAGGTATGCTGATCTTCTCCGCTTGAATGGCAGCGTCCCCAATCCCCCCGCCGCTGGTTCTGTTGAAGAAGGCGATCTTCTGGCCAAGATCCGGAGGCAGTTTCCGCACCCCAAGAATGCGCAAGGGGATGCGATGATCGGCTTCTCGCTCGACCTCGACCTGGACTACGGCGCCTTTGCCGACGACATCGAAGAGTTTGCCCGTACGTCTCCGCTCCTGCAGGCCAAAGACTCCGCCGTCGCCTCGGCCTCCGAACTGGCCGCGATCGCCGGGCGCATCAGGACCCGCAAGGATCAGAGGCCTCTGATTTATCTGTTTCGCCGCCTGGCCGCAGCGGGGGGTGAGACGGATATGGGTATCTACTCAGCCCTATACAGCATCCAGCAGTACCATACCTACCAGATGGCACGGTACGACGGAAACCTGCAGGGGACGCAAGCCGGGATGATGCTGTTTTACACCGACCTGCTGGCCAAGCTGTGGGCCATGGACCACGACGGGATCTCTGCGGGAATCGGGATCAAGGGTTTTCGCCCCATGACGGAAATCGCCATCCCGAAGCTGTATTGGCGTGGGTATGGCCGTGTTGCAAATACGCGGCTCTGGTTCGGCCTGAAACAGGATGGCTATGAGGTTTACGGCAATAAGGCCTTGTTTCAACCGATTGCCACCCGTGTGTATGCCGCATCGTCCGATCTCGTGACGCCGGGCAAGGAGGAAGGCGCCCCTAACTTTCAAAGCAAGGAGTTCCTGGGGTGGTGGGATCGGCACTATGAAGCGTTTGCGGACTATGAGCCGGGGTATCACACGCTGAACCAGATCCAGAAATGGAGCTGCATCTTCATGATGCTGAAGGTAAACGGCCTCCATCATATGGACTTCCTGCTGAATGTTCCTGTGAAACGGGATATCGATTTTGAGGTCTGGAGCAAGAACAACGACCGGCTGAAAACCAAGTTTTCGGTTCCTTTTATGGACAAGCAGAAGTACGGTCACCAGACCGAATGCCTTCCCCTGCTCCGTTCGAAGCCTCATCCGTTTCTGGGTGGTTATGGCATGATCAGCGGCGGCATTACCCTTGCGACCCAGAAGGATATTCAGGCGAAGCTGCAGAAGAATGACCCGCCGGCATTGCCGACGGGTCGCGCGGTGCCTGACGGTTTCGGGATGAACCCTATGATGCCCATGGGCTTCGGCTATGCGCAGAAAGGGCCGAATGCCCCGGTAAATTCCGGCGCTTCGCCGCAGCAGGCAGGAGCATCCCTTCCGCAAAAGGGGCGGGTTGTCGTGGAGGCTCAACCGGCGGACATGCCGCGGACGCCGGGGAACGTGCATGTATCGGAGGTCCCGGCTAAGGTCGGCGGGGCTGACGGTACGGGGGGAAAGCAAGCGTCGATACGACTGTCGTGGGAAAAGAGTCCGTCGCTTGAGGCGATCAATTTCGTCAACGCGCTGGCCGCGTTGCAGCAGTCGAATGCCCGGGCGAATAAGGGTGAGGCCATATTCCGGGGGAATCCTGATATCCAGTCGGTTGTGAGAATAAAGGAGTGGGACACCTATCTGGTCAAAACGTCAGCCATTAAGGACATGTGGATATATCTCAGGGTCAATCCGTCAAATGCTGCGGAATACCCGGCTGTAGCCGCCGGTTCATTCGCCGATGCAGATATCTTTTGCGCCAGGCTGGTAAGTGCTGCCGATGCACAGAAACTTGCAAATGGCAAGCAGGTGATCAGGTAGAAAAAGGAAGGCGCCTTTTCGGTTTCGCTTCACCTTCCCCCAAGCACGACCAGCACCACTCCCGCCACCATCAATCCACCTCCGGCGAGCCGCTCCCCAAGCCCTTCCTCCCGGAACAGGAAGTGGCCGTACACGATCCCGAAGAGAAGACTCAGCCGCTTTACCGCGATCATGTATGCCACGTTGGTGAGGCTCAGGGCAATCACCCCGGAAATGGTCTCGCCGAGGCTGAAGAGCGCCGGCAACAGGGTGGCCCGGAGCAGCCCCGCTCCCCCCTGCTGCCTCAACTCGTGACGTCCTTTCCAGAGCGCGATCGGCGTCAGGCAAAGGAAGAGGAGGATCGGGTAGAGCCCGGCAAAGAAGAGCGGGGACGAGCAGGTTATCGCTTTCTTGCCCAGGGTGGCAGTGAAGCTGTAGAGCGCCGCGACCCCCAGCATGCAGAGTGCCCCCCGTTCCCTGAGAATTGAGCGAAGCGGAGCCAGCAGGCCGGCGCTACGGCTGTGCAGGTTGAGGGTGTAGCTCCCCGCGGCGATCAGGACAATGCCGGCTCCGCCGGTGAACGATATCCGCTCCCCGAGAAGGAAGAAGGGCACCACCATGAGGAAGACCGGCGTCAGCGCCAGGAAGGGCACGGTCAGCCCGAGGGGTGAGATCTTAAGCGCCTTGAAGTAGAGGATGAGCGCCAGCAATTCCAGGGGGAGGGCGGTAAGAATCGCGCGGAAGAACCCGGGTCTCAGCTCCGGCATCGGGACCGCCAGCAGGAGTATGGCGAGAAAGGGGAGCATGAGGAGGAGCCGGACCCAGGCGATGAGATACTCGTTATGACGGGCCGCAAGCGCCTTTTTGGTTAGCGCGTCGCTGGTGGCCAGTGAAAGGGCGCAGAGAATCGTGACGGGGACCCAGAGCATGTGCATGGTACAAGCTTAGCGCATTCTGGGGAGAACGTCACCACGCCGGGGACGAAAAAAGGGAGATAGCCTGCCCCCTTCCCTAACCCTTCGCCGCCTTTGGGAAGAGGATGTTGTTTCCCAGGTGAACATGCTTGCGCAGGTCATCCTCGAACTCCGATGTTGCCGGCTGTTTTCGCCTCACAGGCCGCCAATCGCTTCTGCAATTCCTTCTCTTTCTTCCACCGCTCGGTCACGTCCCGCATGATCGAGGCGCACCCCTGCATGGCGCCGCTTTCGTCGCGAAGGAGCACTATGCTGAATTCCAGGGAAACCCGGCTGCCGTCCTTACGGAGCCCCGGCGCGGAGAGCAGGCCGGTTTTGTAGTTCGTCTCCCCGCTCGCCATGACCCGAAAATACCCTTCGTTGTGCCGCGCGCGCAGGTTCTCCGGGATGATCAGGTCCAGCGGCTTTCCCACTGCCTCTGCTGCCGTGAAACCTAGAAGCCGCTCGGCCCCGGCATTCCAGAAGCGGATAATCCCCTCCAGGTCGGCGATGAGCACCGCATCCTGGGACTCCTCGACTGTCTGCAAAAGGTATGATTCCAGATTTTCCATAATTCACCTTTCGGGTTGAACGTTCTTCGACTTTATGTCCTGTTCATCTCGGTTTCAAATGCTTCTTTGGATTAAAGCATAGCTCCAAATAGTGGGAAATGGATTGACGAGAGTCAATAAAATGCTGTCATGGCGAAACTTCTCGGCAGGCTGGGGTGGCTGTAGCTGAACGCGCCTTTTTCTTTGATAGCGAGAGTCTTACCGCTTCGAGGAAAAAAGATAGCCCGGCTCTGGAGAGAGCCGGGCGCATTGCAGGGAGGGGTGTTATTACTGTTCAGTAACTTGTCAGCTTCCTGATCTCGGCATCTGAATATCCGAGCTTCTTGAAATTGAGCACGCCGTCCGGCGCATGACACGACTTGC
>JAMPXD010000240.1 GCA_023701365.1 Geobacteraceae bacterium | reverse complement strand
TTCGGCTCGGCCTCGTTCTCCAGGGTGTAGACGCCGTCCCTGTAGAGCTCGGAGGAGGCCACGTCGAGGGCCAGCAGCACGTCTTCGCCCGGCTGGTAGCCCGCCTTCACGATCGCCTCCATGATCACCTCCAGGGCCTCCTCGTTGGATTTCAGGTTCGGCGCGAACCCCCCCTCATCCCCAACGGCGGTGTTGTATCCCTTACCCTTCAGCACCCCCTTGAGGGCGTGGAAGATCTCGGCCCCCATCCGGAGCGCCTCCCTGAAGTTCGCGGCGCCGGCCGGCATGATCATGAACTCCTGGATGTCCACGTTGTTGTCGGCGTGGGCGCCGCCGTTGATGATGTTCATCATCGGCAGCGGCAGCTCCTTGGCGTTGGCGCCGCCGATGTACTGGTACAGGGGGAGCCCCGCGTCGTCCGCCGCGGCTTTCGCCACCGCCAGGGAGACGCCGAGGATGGCGTTGGCCCCCAGGCTGCTCTTGTACTCCGTGCCGTCCAGATCGAGCATCTTCTTGTCGATCCCCACCTGGTCGGTGGCTTCCATGCCGATGACCTGGTCGGCGATCACGTCGTTGACGTTGGCGACCGCCTTCAGCACACCTTTGCCCAGGTAGCGGGACTTGTCGCCGTCCCGCAGCTCCAGGGCCTCGCGCTCACCCGTTGAAGCGCCGGAAGGGACCGCGGCCCTTCCCATGGCCCCCGAATCGAGGAAGACCTCGACCTCCAGGGTCGGATTGCCGCGCGAATCGAGGATTTCCCTGGCGTACACATCTGTAATCTGGCTCATTGTTGCCCCCTTGCGTGATGACGAACTCGAAAAATCCCAGCTGCGTTACGCCTTGTCTCCGGAGATTTTGCGAATTCGACTGAATTCGGAATATAAGATGACAGGCTGCCGGACCGGCACAAAACAAGCGAAATATATACCACACTCTGACGAAAATGGAAGATATTTTGTAAACGGCGGGAACCGGGGAAATCGCCACAGGGCGCGGGGCATGGTTTAAGTTGACACTGACCGGCGGGAGGGATTATAGTATGACTTTAATCTCGTGAACGGACAAAACGGGACAGGATACGGGAACACGACATCACATGCCCTCTGACAGCGGCGACAAAGAAAAAAAAGAAAAAGAAAAAGATATCAGGGGAACACTGCCCGTCCTGCTCATGCGCTTTCTGGACAGGCTGACGGAAAGGTTCTCCTCAGTCAAGGACGAAAAACGGAACCGCTTCATCCTGATCCTGCTGACCGCCTTTTTCCTCACCTTTCTGATCATCCCGAGCCAGCAGTTCATCCCCCCCGGGTACAAGGCGGGGGATATCGCCACCTCCGACATCAGGGCCACCCAGGACTATCTCCTGGAGGACCTGCCGCTGACGGAAAAGAAGCGCGCCGAAGCGGAGGCCGCCGCCCCGTTCGTCTACAACTACAACGCCAACGCCCCCCTTGAGATAACCCGCCGTTTCGAGAAGGCCCTTTCCCTGATCAGGGAGGCGCGCAGCGGCATGGCTACAGTGGACAGGGAAGCGCTCCCCGAGGCCGCCTCCACGGTCCTGGGGGTCACCCTGACCGATGCCGAGCTGCGGGCGCTGAACAGGGTGAAGTCCGACCGGGCGCTTCTTACCGACATCGGCCGGCTGGCCGGCCGCCTCTACGAGAAGAAGATAGTCGCCGACAGCAAGGCCTTCGCAGCCGATCTCAGCCACGGGATACTGGTCGTTAATCCGGAGACGAAGCAGGAGATCGCGGCAGGGGATTACCAGTCACATATCGATGAGGCGGACGCCAGGAATTCCCTTGCCGGGGCGCGCCTCGTCCTCGGCGGGGAGCCGCGCGACCTGGAGGCGATCAAGGGGGTGCTCGCCCGGATGGTCAAGGCGAATCTCACCTTCGACCGCGACGCCACCGACAGGAAGCAGCGCGAGGCGCGGGGCGCCGTCCGGCCGGTGCTGTTCAAGCTGAAGAGGGGGGAGATGGTGGTCCGGGTCGGCGAACGGATCACCGAGGAACAGACCCTGAAGCTGGAAAAGATGTTCGCGGCCAGGCACGGGATCAACAGCCTCTTCGTCGGGGCGGGGGTATTCGGGCTGGTGCTCATCCTGTTCTATTTCCCCTATCGTTTTGCCCGGAAAAACATCCGCAAGTTCAACCCTTCCAACAAGGACCTGCTGCTCGTCTGCCTGCTGACCCTCGGGACCTTCCTGATCCTGAAAATCTCCTTCGTCGTCTCGTCCGCCATGGGGGGGCCCTTTCCCTACATCGACACGGCTGCCTACTACTACCTGTTCCCCTTCGCGGTCGGCTCGATTCTGGTCAGGATCATCCTCAACTCCGAGGTGGCCCTGGTGCATGCGGCCATCTGCGCCCCCCTGTTCGGCATCATGTTCAACAACAGCCTGCCGGTGGTCATCTACGCCCTGCTCGGCGGGATCGTCGGCGCCCACGGGGTCCGCCAGTGCACGGTGAGGGGGACGATCTTCACGGCTGGGATGAAGCTCAGCGTGGTGAACCTCGCCATGGCGATTTCCTTCCAGATTTTCAGCGATAGACTGTTCACCATGGAGACGGTCTACTGCGCGCTTTTTGCCCTGATCGGCGGCCTCGTCAATGCGGTCATCGTCACCGGCACCATCCCGGTGATCGAGACCCTGTTCCACTACACCACCGACATCAAGCTGCTGGAGATGGCCAACCTCAACTCACCGCTGCTCCGGGAGCTGATGGTGCGCGCCCCCGGCACCTATCACCACAGCGTGCTGGTCGGCAACCTGGTGGAGGCGGCCGCCGAGGCGATCAACGCCAACCCGCTGCTGGCAAGGGTGGCCGCCTACTATCACGATGTCGGCAAGATCTCGAAGCCCCTCTACTTCATCGAGAATGTGAGCGGCGGCGATAACAGGCATGACCGGCTCTCCCCGAGCATGAGCGCCCTCATCCTCACCTCCCATGTGAAGGAAGGGGTGGAGCTGGCCAGGGAGCACCGGCTCGGGCTCCCGATCATCGACATCATCCGCCAGTCCCACGGCACCGCGCTGATCACCTTCTTCTACCAGAAGGCCAGGGACCTGGCGGTGGCCGAGGGGAAGCTCGTGGATGAGCGGGGCTTCCGTTATCCCGGCCCCAAGCCCCAGACCCGGGAGGCGGGGCTGGTGCTTCTGGCTGACTGCGTGGAGGCGGCCTCGCGGACCCTGACCGATCCGACCCCGGCCCGTATCCAGGGGATGGTGCAGAAGATCATCAACAGCATCTTCATCGACGGGCAGCTGGACGAGTGCGAGCTGACCCTGAAGAACCTCCATGAGATCGCCAAGAGTTTCAATAGGATACTCGCCGGCATCTACCACCACCGGATCGACTACCCGGAGCCGGCCTACAAGGAAAAATGGAGCGGAGGAAGGAAACCCCTTGAACATAGCGATAACGAACCGGCAAAGACGCCTGCCGATCACGACGAGAAGCCTAAGAAAAGCGGCGGAGAGGATCTTAGGCGTCTTGGGATATTGCGATAGCGAGCTTTCGGTCGCCATTGTCGGCGACCGGACCATCCGCCGCCTGAACAGGGAGTACCTGGGCCGCGACAAGACGACCAACGTCATCTCCTTCGCCATGCAGGAGGGGGATTTCCCGGGGCTGAACCCCTCTCTCCTGGGGGATGTGGTCATCTCGGCCGCTACCTGCGCCAGGGAGGCCGGGGAGGGGGGGGTAAGCTTCGATGCCCGGCTCTGTTTCCTCCTGCTCCACGGCATCCTCCACCTGACCGGCTACGACCATGAGCGGAGCGGCGAGACCGAGGCGCGGCGGATGGAGGAGAAGGAGCGGGAGCTGTTCGCGCTGCTGGAAAAGGAAGGGTATGTGTAGGGGCGGCCCCGTGTGGCCGCCCGAACAAGGGCACCCACACGGGGGTGCCCCTACAGGACGATATTATTGAAACCGACCCGCTTCATAGATTCGGCCAACTGCGCGATCGAAGGGATCATCCACGCAGCCAGGACCGAGAAGCATATGCGGCACCACTTCCTGGCGGCGTTCCTTGTGCTCCTGGCGGTCCTGTTCCTGGAGGTTTCCCCTCTCGAATTCACGATGCTGACCATTTCGGTCTGTTTCGTGCTGTTTGCCGAGCTGATCAACACCTCCCTGGAAGCCGTGGTGGACCTGGTGTCGCCGGAATATCACCCGCTCGCCAAGATCGCCAAGGATACGGCCGCGGGGGGGGTGCTGGTGGCCGCCATCGGCGCGGCGGTCATGGGATACCTGATTCTCTCGAAGTACATCTTTCCCGTGTACAGGGGGGTGCTCGGCGTGATAGGAACTCCTACGGATATGGCGACGGTAGTGGCGCTCCTGGCGGTGGTCATCGTGGTGGTCATCCTGAAGGCCGTGAGCGGGAAGGGGACCCCGCTGGAAGGGGGGCTGCCGAGCGGTCATGCGGCGCTCGCCTTTGCCATTGCCACCATCGTGACCCTGAACACCCAGGACCCGCTCACCTCCATCCTGGCCATTACCCTGGCGGTGATGGTCAGCCATTCCCGGTTGCTGCTCCGCTTCCATACCCTGCGGGAGGTCCTGCTGGGGGCAGTTACGGGAATCGCGATCACCCTGGCGATCCTGCTGCTGTTCAGGGTGGCGGGATAGGGCACTGTTGAAGAAACCGTAGGAGCGGCGCCTCGCCGCGATTGCTGGAGTATGCGCCTCAATCCATCGCGCCGAGGCGGCGCTCCTACAACCTATTTCAAGAGGCTAAAGTGACTTACGAAGGAGAAACAATCTAAAAACCAGATTGCTTCGCTTTTACTCGCAATGACACGTAATTTTATTGATACTGTGATTAACGGAGGATGGAGAACCTTGGAAGAGGGACCAGAAAAAAAAGCGCCCGGCCTGATGGATCTCGTGGGGAGGTTTCTTTCGGGCAGG
>JAMPXD010000038.1 GCA_023701365.1 Geobacteraceae bacterium | reverse complement strand
GATCCGCTCGTCCCTGGGGAATTCATGGGGGGAGAGCTCCAGGGTCAGGGTTTCGCTGTAGCCGGTGTTGCGCAGGTGGTTGAGGAAGCGGGTCAGGGGGAGGATGCCGTGGCCGGGGAGGAGGTGCTCCCGGCCGTTGCCGTAATCGGAGAAGTGGATGTTCCTGATCCGGCCGGTGCCGTAAAAGTGGTAGAAATCGTTGATGAAGCTGGCCCGTCCCGACCCCATGTGGGTGCAGTCGAAGGTCTGGTAGAGGTTGCGCTCCACGATGAACTCGATCATCTTTTCGGTCTGGGACAGGATGTTCTCGTTGATCTTGTACCTCCCCTTCCACGGCATGTTTTCCAGGGTCAGCAGCACCTGGCCGCCCCCCACCTCCTTCTGGAAATCGTGAATCCGGTACATCCAGCGCCAGAAATTGAACTCCAGGCCGGTCCAGCAAGGGGGATGGAAGTTGACCAGGGGCACCCCGGCATCGGCAGCCAGTTGCACCGACCTCTTGAGGGAGTCGATCGGGTTCCCCCAGCCGTCCAGGGGCATGAAGGGCGCATGGATCGAAAGGATCGGCATGATCCCGGACAGCTCCTTCAGCAATTTGGGCACGTCGATCCGCTCGAAGTCCTGGTTGATGATCAGCTCCAGGCCGTCGAATCCCGCTTCCGCCGCCATCTCGAAGGCCCTGCAGAGTGGGAAGATGAAGAGCGTCCCTGTTGAAATGGAGATCCGCATGGAGCTCGCTTCTCCTGTGGCACCTGCGACTGCGCACAATCTTCGCTAAGCTGACATGAGCAGAGTCAGCGGGAGATGAAATTGAGATGATAGCGGTTGTTCATGAATCTCACGAAGCTGCTGACCCCCTTGAGTGCCAGCCGGAACTGGCGCCGCTCATCGTCGCTCATGACCCGCGGGTCCAGATGGTTTGTTGCCCTGCCGGTTGTGGCCAGCTCCCGCAGTTGCCACTGGATCCGGAGCCGGACCAGCATGGTGAACGCCTCTTCGATGGTCTTAAGGTCGGCGGCGTTGACTATTCCCCGCTTCCCGAGGGATTCGAGCTTGTCCCAGGTGGTCCCGCCGATGTTGCCGACTTCCAGGGTCAGCAGGCTCGCGCCCACGGTAATGGCGAAGATGCCCGCTTTTTTTATGTCAACCTTGCCCCTGTTCTCGCCGCTGCGCTCGACCCGGATCCGGCCGAAGATGGTGAGCGGCGGCGGGAAGCGCACGGCATGGCACGCCATGTTGGGGAAAAAGAAGGAGGGGAGTCGGACCGCGGCGCGGATATGGTCGCGCAACTGGAGGCACAGGTTCTCGTCGCCGTGCAGGGACCGAAGGTCCTGGAACATGCAGAAGTGGAGCATGTGCTCGGGGGTGGGGATGGTGATCCACCGTTCGAGAAGCCGCTTCCATTCATCGAGGCTGTGACGCCACTCGGGGTTGCTGGCCATGATGTTGCCGGGGCAACGGCTGAAGCCGATTTCCGCTAGGGCGTCGACCAGCCTGTCGGAGAAGCGTTCGATGTCGCGCAGTTTCTCCGGCGGGAGGTCGTCGCTGAAGACGATGGCGCTGTCCTGGTCGGTGCAGAGGGTCTGTTCGCACCGTCCCTCGCTGCCAAGGGCGAGATAGGCGGCCCCTTCGGGGAGGCGGACCCCCTCGGCGCTCGCCAGCAGGACGATCAGCCGCTGGGTGATGGCGTCGTTGCACCGGGAGATGAATTGGACCACGCTTCTTGTGCTGGCGCCGGTGCGGCTGGCGGCTTCCACCATGGCCGGCATCCTGGCGCCGAGCTCCCGCAGCCTGTCGATGGACCGGGCCGCCTCAATATCCCGGAAAAGGGGAGTGCTGTCAGGCATTATATTCTCACGGATTGGCGCATAACATCCACTGCGCGGGATTGATTATTAAGGCTGAAGGCTGAAGACTGAAGGCTGTCAGGAATAACCTTCAACCCTTCAGCCTTCAGCCTTCAGCCTTTAGCCTTTAGCCTTTAGCCTTTAGCCTTCAGCCTTCAGCCTGACTTTTTCAGAACGCGGCCTCCCGGCGAGGGGGATGGTGAAGTAGAACACCGCCCCGGCCCCCAGCTCGCTTTCGACCCAGATCTTCCCTCCCAGTTTCTCCACGATCTCCCGGGAGATCGACAGCCCCAGCCCGCTGCCGAGGGGATGGGATTTCTGGGGGTCCCGCACCTGGTGGAAGCGATCGAAAACCTGCTCCAGCCGGTCCGCAGGAATGCCCGGGCCCTGGTCCGCCACGCTGATCAGGGCAAAGCCCTCCTGCTTCCGGCCGCTGAGCCGGATCGCCCCTCCCTCCGGAGAGAACTTCACGGCGTTGGAAAGCAGGTTCGTCAGCACCTGGTGGAGCCGGTCCGCGTCGGCATAGACCGGCGCCAGGTCGGCCTCGACCCGGCTTTCCGCCTTGATCCCTTTTTCGGCGAAGAGCGGGTGGACGGCGCCGAGGGCCTTGGAAAAGACCGGCTCCAGTTCCATCGCTTCGGGATACAGCTCCAGCCGGCCCGCCTCGATCCGCGACAGATCGAGCAGGTCGTTGATCATCCGGGTAAGCCGCTCGGCCTCGTTGTGGATGACGCCCACGAACTTCCTGCGCTTTTCCACGTCCTCCACGTCGTAGCGCAGCAGGATCTCGGAGAAGGAGCGGATCGAGGTGAGCGGGGTGCGCAGCTCATGGCTCACCGTGGAGAGGAAATCGCTCTTGAGGCGGTCCAGCTCCAGGAGCCGGGCGTTGGCCTTCTCCAGCTCGGCGGTGCGCCGGGCCACCTTCTCCTCCATGGCGTGGCTGTACGCCTGGACCTCGGCGTAGAGCTGGGCATTGACCGCCGCCATGGCGAGCTGGTTGGCCAGGGCCGCGAACAGCTCCACGAACTCATCGGTGAAGTGCATCGGTCCGCGGGTGGCATAGGCCGTGAGCACCCCGATCACCCGCCCCTCGTAGGTCATCGGGGCGTGGATGAAGGCACTCACCGGCAGGTCCTTGACCAGCTTGGCGAACAGCTGGGTCTTGTCGATCTCCCGGGTGTCCCCCACCACGACCGGCCGGGCGTCCAGGAAGCAGATGCCGAAGTAGGTCTCCCGGGAGGGGACCATCGCGGAAGCGGACACGTAATCCCCCTTGAGCCCCACGTGGCTGCGGATCCTCAGAATGCCATCCTCGTCCAGGAGCCGGACCGCCAGGTGCTCGAAGCCGAACTCCCGCTTGATCAGCAGCAGCACCTCCTGCAGCAGGGTGTCGATGTCCAGGCTTCTGGAGAGGGCGTGGGAGGCCTCATGGAGGACCACCAGCTCCCGCAGCCGCCGCTCCAGGGCATCCCGGCTCTCGGCCAGGGTCTGGGAAACGCCGCCGAAGACGTCCAGAATCTCCACGGCCCGGTCCCTGGGCCACGCCAGGGTGCTGTTGATGATCATCCGGGCCGACTGGGTGCCGAGGGCGCTCGCCAGGCAACGCTCGGTAGCTTCGAGGAGCACCTGGGGGGAGGAGCGCTCCGGCAGAGCCCCCAGCACGTCCCGGGCGGTCCGGGCGCCCACGAACCGCGCCAGCAGCCCCTCCAGGTCGGCCCTCGTGGCCCACGCAGCCGGCAGGTCGGCACGCGCGGCCTCCTCGTCCGGCTGTGAGGTCAGGAAGCTGAAGGTGAAATAGGCCCCGACGTTGAACACCAGGCTCCAGATCAGGGCGTGGCTCCAGCGGTCGAATCCCTCCAGTCCGAACAAGGCCCGGGGCCGCAGCAGCTCGATTCCCCACGGGCCCTCGGTCAGGAGCGAGCCGCTCACCCACCCCGAGTCGACGAAGCTGGGGAGAAGCAGGGTATAGGTCCATATGCCGAATCCGGCGGCAAGGCCGGCGAGGGCGCCGGTCCGGGTCCTCCCTTTCCAGTACAGGCCGAGCAGGACCGCGGGCGCGAACTGGAGCACGGCGGAGAAGGACAACAGCCCGGTGGCGACCAGGGTGTGGGACTCGCCGATCCACCGCTTGAAGGCGTAACCGAGGAGCACCACCCCGAAGATGACGGCCCGCTTGGTGTACAGCAGGGGGCGGGAGAGATCCATCCGCCCCAGCCTGCGAAATGCGGGGAAGACCCGATCCAGGACCGCTATCCCCGAATGGTGGAGGATCATCGTCGACAGGGCGACCGAAGAGACGATGACCATGCTCGTCGCCGCGGAGAACCCTCCCAGGAAGGCGAGAAACGCCAGCCCCGTATGGCCGCGCGACAGCGGCAGGGATATCATGAAGAAATCAGGGGCCAGGTTCCCGCCGTCGAGGCGTCCGACCAGGGCCACGGGGAGGACCAGCAGGTTGATGAGCAGCAGGTAGGCCGGAAATGCCCAGGACGCCGTCCGCAGGTGGCCCTCCCGGACGTTCTCGACGACCAGCATGTGGAACTGGCGGGGGAGAAGGACCACTGCCGACGCGGAGAGGATGCTCAGAGTGGTCCAGGCAGCCAGCGATGTCCCCGAACCCTCCCCGAGCAGGAACAGCCGCGACAGGTCCGGGTCCGCGAGTGCCCTCTGAAACACCTGCGTCAGCCCGCCGCCGATGCCGACGGTAATATAGACACCGATCACCAGGAAGGCCCCGAGCTTCACCGCGCTTTCAAAGGCTATCGCCGCGACCATCCCCTCGTGCCGCTCGGTGGCGACCAGGCTCCTCGCCCCGAACAGCCCGGCGAAGATCGACAGGCCCAGGGCGGCCCAGAAGGCGGCATCGTCGAGGACCCCCGAGGCCGCGGCCCGTCCCGTGAGGAGGTCGAAGGTGTAGCCGACCGCCTTGAGCTGGAGGCCGATATAGGGAGTGATGCCGATCACCATCAGGGTGGTGGCCAGGGCGCCCAGGGTCCACCCCTTTCCGTACAGGACCTCGAGCAGGTCCGGCAGGCTCGTTACCCCTTCCGCCCGGCAGAAGGAAACCAGCCGTTTGAGCAGGGAAGGAGCCAGGAGAAAGATGAGGGTGGGGCCCAGATAAATGGGGAGAAACCCCAGCCCTGTGGACGCGGCCTGGCCGACACTGCCGTAATAGGTCCAAGAGGTGCAGTAGACGGCCAGGGAAAAGCTGTACACCCACGGGTTGTCGACCGGGCTGCGCCCCATCTCCCTGGCCTTGTCCGTGGCATAGGCGATGGCGAACAAGCCGAGGAGATAGCCGACCCCGAGTATGGCGACCCAGACGGTCTGATTCACTGTTTGTCTCCCCGGGTCAGCGCCCAGCTCACCAGCACCAGCGCCCCCCAGACCACGAACAGGTACATCGGCAGAAACGGGACCCCCAGCAGGCTCCCCGGCCGGTTGAACACCCCCAGCAGCGGGGGGTACAGGGCAACCAGCCCCACGGCGAACAGAGCGGCGAGTCGGCGCGAGGTCACATCCATCTTGCATACCCCCTTGGGTGGAGCAGGTAAAGGTATTCGTTCGCTCCGCTCACGCTTGTGCGCCGAAGCGCTTCAGCGCGCAGGCACAGGTACAGGTAGAGAAGTTCAATCCTTTACCTTTACCTTTTCCTTTACCTTTACCTGATCCTAGAATCTCGACGACTGCCAGCGCAGCAGCAGGTGGCGGTCGCAGAACCCCTTGGCGTCGGCGAGGGTTCTCACACCCCGCCCCGGCAGCAGGGCAATGAGTCCCAGGAAAATCTGGGCGGTGGCGCGGGCATCTCCCAGGGAACTGTGCCGCCCCTCGATGGTGATCCCCAGCCGTTCCGCCATGGCTTCGAGGCTGTGCCCTTCGACCTCCTGGTGCAGGGCATAGGAAAGGAACAGGGTGTCGAGGACCGGGTTGTCGATCTGGGGGAGTCCCGCTTCAGCCGCGGCCATGTCGAGGCACTTCTTGTCGAATGCCGCATTGTGCGCCACCAGCACCGAGTCTCCCACGTATTCGACGAATTGCGGATAGACTTCGTTCATCGAGGGGGCATCCGCCACCATGTGGTCCTCGATGTGGTGAATTTCCGTGGATTCGCGCGGAATCGACCGGCCCGGGTTGACCAGGGTGTTAAAGATGCCGGCGCTCTGGACCCGCCCCCGGCGAATGCGCACCCCGCTGATGCTGATGATCTTGTCTCCCTTGGAAAGCTGCAGCCCGGTGGTCTCGGTGTCGACCACCACGTAGTCGAGATCCGCCAGCTCTGCCCGGAGCAGGTCTTCCCTCTCGATGACCGGCCGCGGCAGGAACAGGTCGAAATTGTAAAACTCCGGCTCCCCCTCTATCAGCCCGCCCGCGCGGCCCCCGTCGGCAACGGCGGCAGCCTGCAGCAAAGCCAGCCGCACCTCAAGGGAATAACCGGAAGAGCGGGTCCAGAGCTCACCCTTGTTTCTGCGCACCGTCTCGCCCAGGGGCAGGGGCTCCTCGCCGGCAGGGGACACCTCCAGGGCTTCCAGCTCGGCCGGGTCTCCGGCAAAGGGAGCCTTGATCCGAAAGGTGGTAACCACCGTCCCGTCCTCCACCCGGAGGTTCGCGGCAACCGACGGCGGAGCCGAACTCCTCTGCCCGATCCAGAGGAGGACACGGCGCAGGGAGGCCACCCAGGAGAACGGCTCCACCAGCACGGGGGGAATTGGACCGACATCGGCCTCGATCTCGACGGAGATCCCGCTGGCCGAGGCCACTGATTCCTCCAGGAGCTCCCGGGGATTGGAAGGGATGGCCGGCCAGCGCGACATCCGGGCGCCGCTTGCGGCCTCCTCCATCGCCGTCACCCGCCCGCTCAAGCGGTCCAGCTCCTCCGCCATCGCTGCGAGAAACGCCTGTTGTTTCTCCGGGGACATCTCCCTGTGCCGCTGGAGCGTCTCGACCAGGGAGCGGGAGGTGGCCACCGGCCCCCTCAGGAGTTGGGGCATCTCCCGCAGAGTCTCCTCGAACCGGGTCCCTTCCTCGCTGGGAGCACGCAGGTCTCGAAACACCAGAAGGAATCCGGCCCGTTCCCCCCCGGGTCCGGGGACCACCGACAGGGAGCCCTTGAGGAGCTTGCCGTCCAAGAGGGGAAAGACCACCTCTTCCACGGCCTCCCGGGCCGGGTCCCAACCCTGGCGCAGCCGCTTCAGATGAAAGCTGAGCCGGTCACTGGGGAAGATGCGCGACAGAGCGTCTCCTATCCCCGAGGTGTAGGCACGATCGAGGATGATCCGGGCCCGGGGGTTCATCAGGATGGTTTCCCCGGCCTCGTTTGCCACTACCACGCCGTCGACCATGGTGCGGAGCACGGTCGCCAGACGATTGCTCTCCTCCTGCACCGTCCTGGTCGCGTCCCGCACCCGCCCTTCCAGCTCGTCGTAAGCCCTGGCCAGGTTCCCGGCCATGCGGTTGAACTCAAGGGCCAGATCTTCGAGCTCGTCGCCGGTGTCGATCTGGATCCGGTGCCCCAGATTGATGCGGGAGACGATCTCGGCGCCGCGCCGGATCTCCAGGATGGGGCGCAGGAACTGGTCGGCAATGCGCCACGCCAGGGTGATGACCATAATGGCGAACGCCGCCAGGAGGAAGGCAACCTGGCCGGTCACCGAGTAGAAATGGCTGTACACCCGGGATGCCGGTTGGACTATGGCAAGGAACCAGTCACCGGGAGCTGCCCCCCCGGCCTGCTCAACTGCCGACACGCCGGCGAAATAGCTCCCGCCGTCGGCCTCGACGGCCACCCAGCCGGTTTCCCCCTGGTCGGCCGGGGGGACCGGAATCCGGGGGTTCCCCGCCAGCCGCTGCCCCCCCCTGGTGAACAGTACCAGGTCCCCGCTTTTCCCGTTACGGGAGACATCGAGGGACTGTTGCAGCCGGGCCAGAGCGGCTTCGGCCTCGGGCGACGCCGTCGGACCGGCCGCACTCTGCCGGTAGCGGTGCAGCTCTCCCCGCAGATGCTCTGCCAACTGCCCCGCTTCCTGGGCAAGCTGGCGCCCCTGGATCTCCCCCACGTCATCGCGGACCACGAAGAACAGGGCCGCCATCGCCGCCACCAGCGGGAATACCGCCAGTCCCGTGAGGGAAACAACCATGCGGCGGCGCAGGCTTTTTTTCCTCCGGAGGGGCCGTGCCTCCTGATCTGCCGTCATGACCCGATCATGTTTCGGATCTTCGCGAGCAGATCCTCGGCGCTGAACGGCTTGGTCACGTACTCATCAGCCCCCACCTCAAGCCCCTTCTTCCTTTCGAGAGTCTGCCCCTTGGCCGTGAGCATGATCACCTTGGTGCCGGCCATATCCGGCCGCTCCCGGATGATCCGGCACACCTCGTAGCCATGCTTGCGGGGCATGTTCACGTCCAGGAGGATCAGGTCCGGCCGCACCCGCTCGGCCACTTCCAGGGCCTCCTCCCCATCCCGGGCAGTGTGGACCTCATACCCCTCCATCTCCAGGATGAACTCGATGGACATCAGAATATTGGGCTCGTCATCCACGGCAAGAATCTTTTTCTTCCCCATTTTCGGTTTCCTCAAGACCCGTGTAAGCGACAGTGAGACGTCGTCATTTTCGAGAACTGACAATTTAATCTAGCATGAATCCCTTGCAATATCAATATGTTATTAAAACAATGGGCAAGGCGGCACTACTTCTGCTCGGTAAAGGAGAGGTAGGCGATCTTCTCCAGGCCCGACACCGCCTCCAGGCCGTTCCTGAGCCGGAACTCCTGGTCAGCGGTCAACCCCTGGGGGTCGATGAAGCAGCCATCCCCGTCCGCGCACCCCGCCGCGAGCTGCCGCTGGACCTTCAGTGAGGTTAAATCGTGATAGGCGCGCACCAGCCTGTCGGTCAGCTCGACGCTGAGGCGCCCCTGTTCCTGCAACCCCTTGATCCTGGCGATGGTGTTCGTTTCCCGGAGGCCGCAGGCGAACGCCAGCATCCGGACGTTGGCGATCAGGGGGGCGAGGGCATACTGTTCCAGATCGAACTCCCCCCGGTGCCGGCCGCGCCTTTCCAGCCGCAGCCGGCTGAAGAAGTCAAGACCGGTCGGCATTTCGGCGAGCTCTTTGCCCATGTCCCGCAGCGCCCCCTGTTGCGCATCGAGCATGCTCCGGACAACATTGATCATCTCCTCCGCCAGAACCGGATCGCCATATATCGGGCGCAGATCGGCGCACCCCGCCAGCCCTGAAAACCCCTCCCCCCCTTGCGCCGTCTTCCCGGCGACCTCCCGCCGCCACTGCTTCCTGCTGCCGCGCCAGAGCCACTCCATCGCGGTCGCCCCGCCGTCGTTTGGAACCAGACCGATCTTTTCCATCAAAGCCACGGCCCGGGACGCCAGCTGTTCGAAGAAGCCCGCTCCATCCGGGGCGTCTCCGTAAATAAGCAGAGCCGAGGGGGCAACGCAGAAGGTCTGCTCCCCCCGCCCCATGCTCCCCGACGCCAGCCAGCAGTAAGGCGCCGGCGCTCTCCCCATCCCTTCTTCCGCAAGCCGCTCCTCCGTCCGCAGCAGCACCAGCCGCACCAGGCCGTCCCGGCAGCTGTTGCAGAAGTTGTGGAGAGCCACAACCGAACCCCGCTTCCGGAAATATTCCTCGGCCAGCCGGTCGAAGCGGGGCAAGAGGGTGAAATCATCCGCGGAGCTGGCGCGTTCGAGCGCCTCCACTGCCTGCGACAGCTCGGCGGAGAACCCCTCCTCGAAGGCGATCTCCTGTTCCAGCCTCCCCCGCAGTCCCTTCAGCAGCCCAATGCTTTCCTCGGCGAGAAGAGAGGAGATCCTCTCGGCGCTCCTCCTCCGGATCTCGCCGACCACTTCGGCAACGCCGCGCCAGGCGAGAATATCCGCACCCTTTGCCCCCGGGAATAGTGCCATGTCACTCCGCCTCTGAGTGCGGAATTCTGAGTGCGGAATTCGGAATATGAAAAAACTCAATCCGCCTCAATTGATTTTCATTCCGCATTCCGCACTCCGCATTCCGCACTACAACTGCTCAATCCAAGTGCCCGTGCACCTCTTCCGCCAGGAACCGCCTCATCTCCTCGGACGGCGGCGGAGTCACCAGCGACACCACGACCATCAGCGCGATCACCAGCGGGGCGCCGAACATGGCCGAGGAGGTGAGCGGGAAGATCTGCCCTACAACCGGCGCAATTCCGCCGAACAGCGGCTCGGCGAAGGTGATCAGGCTGCCGAGGAGCATCCCGGCAATAGCCCCATGGCGGTTCGCCCTTCCCCACCAGATGCCGAGGACGAAAGCAGGGAAGATGGTGTTCCCCGCCAGGGCGAAGGCGACCGCGGTGATCTCGACGATCAGCCCCGGCGGCCGGTAGGCGAACAGGACGGCCACGGCCGCCAGAAAAATCACCGACCCCTTGGCGACCGCCATCTTGCGCCGCTCGGAGGCGCGCTGGCTGATGAACCGGCCGTAAATGTCGAACGACATGGATGCGGCGCCGGTCATCAGGAGCCCGGCCACGGTGAAGAAGGCGGCGCTGATCGCCCCGGCCGCCAGGATGCCGACCAGCCAGGGGGGGAGTCCCCCCTTGATGGCGGTGTCGATCACCACCATGTCGGCGATGCTCCGTGCCGTGGCCGGGTCGGGCACCCCGTTGCCATGGAGCTCGATAAGCCTCATGAACACCCCGTAGGCCGGGGCCGACCAGTAGATCAGGGCGATGAAGAACAGCCCCCAGACCAGGCTCCAGCGGGCGTCACGGATATTCGGCACCACGTAGAAGCGGGACAGGACATGGGGGAGCCCGGCAGTCCCCACCATCAGGGTGAAGCAGAGGGAGGTCCACTGGAACAGCGATGCGGAGGCAAAGGGGGCCGCCAGCCGCACGCCGTAGTCGTTGGAGAGCTCCTCCAGCGCCTCCCCGTAGCCGAACTGGGGGAGTATCCAGAAATAACCCATCTTGCGGGCCAGGACCATCAGGGGAAGGATGAAGGAGACGATCAGGACGAAGTACTGCATCTGCTGGTTGCGCGACAGACCGAGCATGCCGGAGAGGACCACGTAGGCGACCACCACCGCGGCGCCCAGGGTCACCCCGGCGACATAGTCGATGGCGAACAGCCAGGCGAACAGCATCCCGATCCCCTTGAACTGGGCGACGCAGTAGATCACCGAGATGACGATGGAGATCAGGGCGGAAATGAGCCGGGCCACCGATGATTCGTAGCGGTCGCCGACGAAATCGGGGGCGGTGTGCTTGCCGAAGCGGCGCAGCTGCCCCGCCAGCAGGACCAGCAGAAGCACATAGCCGCCGGTCCAGCCGATCACGTAGGCCAGGGCCAGGTAACCGTTCAGGTAGAGGAAGCCGGCGATGCCGAGAAAGCTCGCGGCGCTCATCCAGTTGCTGGCGATAGCCGCCCCGCCGCCGACCCGGCCGATGTAGCGGCCGCTGAATCCGTACTCCGCGCCTTCCCTGCTCTTGTAGAAGAGACCGACCAGGATGAACGAGGCGAGCACCCCCGCGACGATCACCACCGGCCAGAGCTGCGCCGCATCGTTACTCATAGGTCCTGTCCCTCCTGCGGTCGTGGCGCTGGGTCAGCCGGTCGACGTAGACATTGAAGATGACGCAGAGGATGATGAACCAGAGGGGGAGAAACTGGGCGGTAAACCAGAAGTGGAACGGCAGGTTGAATAAATGGAGGCGGGTCAGCATGCTCCCGCCCTGGGGGGCATCGCTCAGCAGTCTGATCAGGAGCTGGAAGCCGAAGGTCACCACCCCCCAGCCGAACAGCACTGCCAGGATGATGAACACCTCCTCCCGCATGTACCCTTTCTTCGGCCTGAACAGGTTTACCGTGTAGATCTCGCGCTTGCGGTCCATGATGGGCCTCCTGTTAAAAAGCAGGCTGAAAGTTTAACCAAAAACAGCAATTGAACACGGATTTACACGGAAAAAGACACGGAAAAAGCGGATTAATACCGACAATTCAAAGACATACCCAAGTAAAATGCCACAACCTTTTGGGTTAATGTCTTCAATGAGTTAAATCCGTGAAAATCCGTATAAATCAGATTTAATCCGTGTTCAAATGCTTTTTCCAGGTTTAAGGATTAAGGTTAAAGCTTCAGCCTTCAGCCTGTTTTCACGATCTCCCGCAAAACCGACGTGGCATAGGCCCCGCGGGGGAGGGCGAACGTCAGCAGCAGCCCCTCGCCTTCCATTTCCGCCGAAGGCTCCCGGAGCGGCGCCCGCAGCGGCCTCCGCTCGCCGTCCAGCGCCAGCCCCCCCGGGAGGTCAAAGCTCGAAAGGTCAAGCCCCTCGGCCGCGAGGAGCGCCTCCTCCATAGCCCGCGGCTCCCCCTCCGGGAGCAGCATCCGGCAGCCGAACATCGGGCCGGTGGGGGAGATCTCGAAGTTCTCCGCCCGGGCCTCCTCGGCGGCGGCGTCCGTCACCAGAAAGCAGGCACCGTTGTCATGCTTGAAGGCCAGGTCACCGGCCGTCACCCGGTCGAAGGAGTTGAGCCGCTGCTCCAGCAGCCGGTCGAACAGGGACGACTGGTAGGCGGAGAGATAGAGCTTCTTCAGGCGCGGCTGGATGGCGTGGAGCGCCTTTTCCCAAGCATCGGGGCGCCTGGCGAGGCGCTGCAGGATGTCCCGCTCGGTCCGGCAGTGGCCGGGGAAGAGCCGTGCGCTCTCCTCCAGTTCCCCCCTCCGGTACGCCTCGATCGCCGCCCGCCACCTCTCGTCCCGCACCACAGCCGGGTCGCCGATGACAAGGTCGAACGCCTCCCGCCACTCACCCCGGACAAAGGCCCGGCCGATCAGGTGGGAGTTACCCTGTGCCCCGTAGCGCTGCGCCCCGAAATAATTGGGGACCCCCCGGGCGCACAGGACCGCCAGCACCGACTCGGCCTTTTCCAGGGCGCCCGCCGCCACCCCGCGCACCCTGATCCGGAACCGGTTGCCGGCCAGGTGGCCGAGCCGCAGCTTGTTGCGGTGCCGCGCCGCCGCCAGGACCCTGATCCCCGGCAGCTCCAGGGAAGAGAGAAGCTCCGGGGCGACCCGGGGGATGGAGAAGGTCTGCCTGGTCACCCCGACCGCGTCCTTCATCCCGGCATAGCCGATCTCCCGGTCGGCGACGTCGAGCGCCCGACCGAGCCGGCGGATCGCCTCCAGGGTGGTGAGCCCCCGCTTCTCGATGGTGACGTAGAGGTGCTCCCCCTCCCCGCACGGCAGGTAGAGCGGCAGCTCCTCCACCAGGAAGTCCTCCGGGGACTCTTTGATGATGCCCCCCGTGCCGGGGATTTCAGATGTCAGGTACCGATGCATTGATGCCTCTTGCAGGTTCATGTAGGGGCGGGTCTTGTGCCCGCCCGGTATTTTTGCCGCCCCGGTTTACCACCCGGTCCCGGCTTTGTCGAACATTTTGCTCCGCCCGTCAGAGAAGGGCACCCACAAGGGGCGCCCCTACGAACGTTTCACGCCTTTCGATAGTGAATGAAGTAAATCCGCTTCCCCTCCGCCATGAACTTCCTCATATACTTGGAGAGGTGATACCCCGCCAGCTCATGGCGGTAGAGGTCGGGGGCGAGCCGGTTTTCGAAGCCGGCGACAGCGGTCATCATCCCCGCCACGTCGATCCCGTAGTCGTCGAAATCAGTGGCGAAGTAGAAGTCCCCCTCCGGCGCCATATACTGCGCCAGGAACTCCACGAACTGCCGGTTCACCAGGCGGCGCTTCCTGTGCTTCTTCTTCGGCCAGGGGTCGGGACAGTTGATGTAGACCGCGGAGAGCGACCCCTTGGGAATCCGCTCAACAATGAACTGGCGCGCCTCTTCCCTAAGCACCCGGACATTGGGTAGTCCCGCCGCGTCGATGCGGCGGCAGGTCTTGTAGCACCCCTTGTTGTAGAAGTCGATGGCGATGAAGTTCTGCCCGGGGTGGTCGGCGGCCGTCTTGACGATGAAGTCGCCGATGCCGCAGCCGATCTCCAGGGCGAGCGGATGGTCGTTGCCGAACAGGGCGGGCCAGTCGGCGGGGCTTGCGAGCTCCCCGGCGCGGAGGTAGTTGGGGGATTCGATATGGATGAATGATTGGGTCATCTGGTATTCCCGTGATTTTTGTCGAATATGCCGGCTGCTGTCATGGTTGCCTCGCGGGGATATGTCGCTGCAATCGACAGGTTGCAATGCTTTCTTTTAGCAGAATCCAGGCGCCTTTTCCACATAATCCTTGAGAAAACAGCGGTTATCGCTCAAGAGGCTTGCCTTTACGTACAAAATCTGCTAAACAATACGTAAAGGAGTATGCCATGAACGCCAAGCTGACCCTGAGCCTGGAAAAGGAAATCATCGAGCAGGCGAAGGAGTTCTCGCGGAAACAACACAAGAGCCTCTCGAAGCTGGTTGAAAACTATCTTCGTCAGATCACCCGCTCCACCCCGCAGAGCGAGAGCATCACTCCTCTGGTCGCCGAGCTGTCCGGCCTGATAAAACCGGACCGGGCCAAGCGCCGCAAGGATGAATATGCCGATTACCTGGCGGAGAAGTACCGGTGAAGCGGGCTGTCTTCGTCGATACCGACATCATTCTCGATCTCCTGACCAGGCGCGAACCTTTCTACCCGGCCGCCGCCCAACTTTTCTCCCTGGTGGAGCGTGGTGAACAGAAGGCATGCGTTTCTGCTCTCACCTTCGCCAATCTCTTCTACATCCTGCGGAAGGAACTTTCCGCGCCCAAGGCCGTCGATGTGCTGAAAAAGCTGCGGCAACTGGTGACGGTGCTGCCGGTGGATGACAGGATCGTGGCCCTGGCGCTCGACGGGGGCTTTACCGATTTCGAGGACGCCCTGCAGTACCAGACTGCACTGAGCAAGGGAATTGCCTGTCTGATTACCCGCAACACGAAAGACTATCGGAAACCGGTCATAACGGTCTGCACGGCGGAAGAGTTTCTGGCCCGCCGCGCTTCGTCCTGATCGAACGATACAACTAATTTGCAGAAAAGGAACATGACCCATGAAATTCACCGAACTCCCCCTGCTCGACCAGGTGCTGCAAGGCATCGCCGATGCGGGATTCACCGACTGCACCCCGATCCAGGAGAAGGCACTCCCCCTCGCCCTGGCGGGGAAGGACGTCGCCGGCCAGGCCCAGACCGGCACCGGCAAGACCGCCGCCTTCCTGATCACCCTGTTCACCCGGCTGCTGCAGAGCAAGCAGGAAACCAGGGACAAGAACCCGCGCGCCCTCATCCTGGCGCCTACCCGCGAGCTGGTGGTGCAGATCGAGAAGGACGCCCAGCTGCTGGGCAAGCACTGCGGCTTCACCATCCAGGCCATTTACGGCGGGGTCGATTACATGATGCAGCGCGACGCCCTCAAGGAGGGGGTGGACGTGGTGATCGGCACCCCGGGGCGGCTGATCGACTACCTGAAGCAGAAGGTCTACAGCCTGAAGAGCATCGAGGCCCTGGTGATCGACGAGGCGGACCGGATGTTCGACATGGGGTTCATCGCCGACCTGCGCTTCATCCTGCGCCGCCTTCCCCCCTACGATGCGCGCCAGAACATGCTGTTCTCCGCCACCCTGAGCCGCAGCGTCATGGAGCTCGCCTACGAGTTCATGAACGTCCCGGTCAAGGTCTCGGTCACCCCGGAGCAGATGACCGCCGAGCGGGTCGAGCAGGTCCTCTACCACGCCTCCCGCAAGGAGAAGTTCCCGCTGCTCCTGGGACTCCTGCGCAAGGAGGGGATGGAGCGGACCATGGTCTTCGTCAACACCAAGCGGGAGGCGGAGTTTCTCCACGACCGGCTGAACGCCAACGGCTTCCCCTGCCGGGTGATCTCCGGCGACGTGGAGCAGAAGAGGCGGCTCCGCATCCTGGAGGACTTCAAGGCGGGGACGCTCCCCATGCTGATCGCCACCGACGTCGCCTCCCGCGGGCTCCATATCGATGGGGTCTCCCACGTCATCAACTATGACCTCCCCCAGGACTGCGAGGACTACGTCCACCGGATCGGCCGAACCGCCCGGGCCGGCGCCGAGGGGAAGGCGATTTCGCTGGCCGACGAGGACGGCGCCTTCTACGTGGAGGCGATCGAGGAGTACATCAGGGAGAAGATCCCGGTCGAGTGGGCCGAGGACGAGATGTTCGTCCACGACTACGTCCGGACCAAGCAGAAACCGCGGGAACCCCGACCTACCGGGAAACCGGGCCACGGCAGAGCGGCCCACGGCAAACGCCCCGCCCCCGGCGCCAAGCCGCGGCGGGAGCACCACCCGGCAGCGGCCGCAGCCGCGCCCGTCGAGGCCGCACCGGCCGCGGCGGGCGAAGGGGAGGCGAAGAAGAAGCGCCGCCGCCCGCGAAGGAAGAAACCGGCCGGGGAACAGCCTGCCGGGGAATAGCGATGCAGCAATGGAAAAGGCCGTGGTGACACGGCCTTTTGTCGAAAGGGAAACCCCAAACAAAGACATCAAACAAAGTCAGAATCCCTCGCACGCGGATCAAATCTGATAACTTCTGATCAAGGCGGATTTAAAGGCGTTTTATTCCTTTGAAGTTGCCTTTAATCCGATTTTATCAGATTCGATCAGAAGTTATCCGCGTGAAACGCTTTTGACTTGTGCTTTCTTTTTACCCGAACATGCTCCGCAGCTTGGCAAAGGCATCCCCCGCCAGCCGCTCCGCCTCCTCCGGCGAGCTCTCCTTCGCCCCCTCATCGTTCACCAGCTCCGCCGGGATCTCCGCCAGAAACCGGCTGGGCTGCCGCTCCTCCAGCTTGCCGTATTTCTTCCGCTGCAGGCAGCGGCTGATCACCAGCTGTCGCCGGGCCCGGGTGATCCCCACGTAGCAGAGGCGGCGCTCCTCGTCTATCGAGAAGTCCTCGTAGATCGACCGCTTGTGCGGCAGGATCTCCTCCTCCAGCCCGACCAGGAAGACGAACGGGAATTCCAGCCCCTTGCTGGAGTGGAGCGACATCAGGGTCACCGCGTCCTGGCCGTGCTCCTTCTTGTCTTTGCCTGCGAAGCGGTCATCGTCCAGCAGCGAGACCTTCTCCAGGAAACCGGACAGGGAAGGGCTTGCGGTCCGCTCCTCGTACCCCGCCAGGGAGTTGATGATCTGCTCCACGTTCTCGGCCCTGCGGCGCGCCACCTTCGGATCGTCGATGGTGCGGAACAGCTCCTCCTCGATCCCGAGCCGCTTGAACAGCTCCCCCAGCCGCTCCGCCAGCCGGCCGCGCTTCCGGAAGGCGGCGATCTCGCCGGCGAGCAGCCCATGGAACGCCAGCAGCCGCTCCCGGGTCGCAGTAACGATCCCCTCGATCTCCCCCACCCTTGCGAAAGCCTCGAACAGCCCCACCCCCTGCTCCTGGGACCACTGGTTGAGCCGGATGAGCGTCCCGTCGCCGATCCCCCGCCGGGGGAAGTTGACGATCCGCAACAGCGCCTGCTCGTCCCTGGGGTTGGCGATCGCCCGCAGGTAACAGAGGGCGTCCTTCACCTCCTTGCGCTCGTAGAACTGCATCCCGCCGATCAGCACGTAGGGGATCTCGGCGAAGCGGAGCTGCTCCTCGAAGGCCCGGCTCTGGGCGTTGGTCCGGTAGAGGATGGCGAAGTCGCCGCAGGAAAGGTTCCCCTTGAAGCACTCCAGCTGGAGCCGCTCCACCACCCGGGTTGCCTCCTCCTCGTCGTCCCGGGCAATGACCAGGTCGATCGGCTCTCCCTTGCCGGCGTTGGTCCAGAGGGTCTTGTCCTTGCGCTTCGGGTTGTTCCTGATCACGCCGTTGGCGGCGGCGAGGATGGTGCCGGTGGAGCGGTAGTTCTGCTCCAGCTTCACCAGCCGGCAGCCGGGGTAGTCCTTCTCGAAGGCGAGGATCTTCTCCACGTCGGCGCCGCGCCAGCCGTAGATCGACTGGTCGTCGTCCCCCACCACGCAGAGGTTTCGGTATTTTGCGGCCAGCAGAGAGATGAACAGGTACTGGGAGGGGTTGGTGTCCTGGTACTCGTCCACCATGATGTAGCGGAACCGCTCCTGCCAGCGGGCCAGCACCTCGGGGTGATGCTGCAGCAGCCGGACGGTGAGCATGATGATGTCGTCGAAGTCGACCGCGTTGCACGCCTTGAGGAGCGACTGGTAGCGGGGATAGACCGCCGCAGCGACCGCGGCCCAGTCGTCGCCGGCGGCAACCGCCAGCTCCCCCGGCCCGAGGAGGAGGTTCTTGGCGGCGGAGATCTTCCAGAGGACCGCCTCGGCGTCCACCTTGCGCCCCTCGGCCGCGCCGGTCTCCCGCAGGGCCTGGCGCATCAGCCCCAGCTGGTCGGAGCCGGAGTAGATGGCGAAGTTCCGCTTGTAGCCGAGGAGCCCGATTTCCTGGCGCAGTATCCGTACCCCGAGGGAGTGGAAGGTGGAGAGGACCGCTTCCTTGCAGCGCTTGGCGCCGACCAGGGCGGTCATCCGCTCCTGCATCTCGCGGGCCGCCTTGTTGGTGAAGGTGACCGCCAGGATGTTCTCCGCCGGCACCTGCCGGTGGAGCAGCAGATAGGCGATCCGGTAGGTGATCACCCGGGTCTTGCCGGAGCCGGCCCCGGCCAGCACCAGGAGCGGCCCCTCATTGCAGCGGACCGCCTCCAGCTGGCGGGGGTTCATGGTGTGAAGATCGAGCATGGGGGGGGAGTTCCTGTCTGGGAATCTATGGGACTAATGGGACCTATAGGACCTATAAGTCCTATAAGTCCCATAATTCCCATAAATTTTACAAAAAAACAGCCGGACCTTTCGATCCGGCTGTCTGTTGATACCAGAATGCCCCCGGCAAATCAAGGGGCTATAATCGTGCCAGCTTCTCAGGCATCGAGCATCTCCCGCAGCTTCGCCAGCAGTTGCTGGCGGTTGACCGGCTTCACCAGAAATTCGATCTCCTCCAGCAGGATACCCTTGGTGTGGATGATCTCGTCGTTGTAGCCGCTGACGAAGAGGACCCTCGCCTCCGGGCTCATTGCCCGGATCTCGTCGTACACCTCCTTGCCGTTCTTCTTCGGCATCACCACATCGCAGACGACCAGGGCGATCCTGTCCCGGTTGTCCCGGTACTGCTCGACCGCCTCCTCGCCGTTTCGGGCCAGTAGCACGGTGTAGCCCGCCATCTCCAGGATCTGCTTCATGTATTTGCGCACCATCGGGTCGTCTTCGGCCAGCAGCAACGTCTCCGTGCCGCGGGCCGGAGCGGCCGGCTCCCGCTCCTCTGCGGCGCAGGCCGCCACTTCGATGAGGGGGAGATGGATGGCAAAGGTCGTGCCGTCGCCCGGACTGCTCGTCACGGTGATGGAGCCGTTATGCTGCTTGACGATGCCGTAGATGATGGCGAGGCCGAGACCGGTCCCCTTGCCGGTCTCCTTGGTGGTATAGAACGGCTCGAAGATCCGCGCCATCGTCTCCCGGTCCATCCCCTGGCCGCTGTCTGTCACCGAGATCAGCGCATGGGCGCCCCCCCTGGCGAGGTCGTACTGTTGCGCCGCCTCACCGTCCAGAACAACCTGCTCCGTCCTGATATGGAGTTTTCCGCCATTGGGCATGGCGTCGCGGGCATTGGTGGCGAGGTTGATCAGCACCTGGTCGATCTGCCCCTTGTCGGCCAGCACCGTCAGGTTCCTGCCGGCGAGGGTGGTGCCCAGCTCGATATCCTCGCCGATCATCCTGGCCAGGAGCTTGGAGAGGGTGATGACGATGTCGTTCACATCCACCGGCTGCGGGTTGATCACCTGTTTCCGGCTGAAGGCGAGGAGGTTGCGGGTGAGCTCGACCGCCCGCCCGGTGGCCGCCAGCACCTGCTCGACGCACATCGCCAGCGTCTCGTCCCGGTCCGCGAACTGGTCCTGGATGATCTGGCTGTAGCCGCTGATGGCGGTCAGCAGGTTGTTGAAGTCGTGGGCCACCCCACCGGCCAGCATGCCGATCGATTCCATCTTCTGGGCCTGGAGGAGCTGCAGCTCCAGGCGCTTGCGCTGGGTGATGTCGTGAATGATCCCCCGGTAGCCGGCGATCTCCCCCTGTTCGGTGCGGATGACCGTGGCGGTGTTCAGCACATGGGTGAGTTCCCCCCCCTTCCTGCGCATGCAGACTTCGAAGTCCCGCACGTAGCCATCGGCAAAGAGGGCCTGGCGGAACCGTTCCCGGTCGGCCGGCTCGCAGTAGAGATCCCGGATGTCGAGGGAAAGGAGCTCTTCCTTCGAAAAGCCGAACAGTTCGACACCGGCGGGATTTACGTCCGTCAGCCCCCCGTCGGGCGACATGATGTAGATCACGTCCTTCGACTCCTCGAACAGGGTGCGGAATTTCTGCTCCGAAGTCCGTAGCGCCTCATCGGCCATTTCCCGTTCGGTGATTTCCCCTTGCAGAACCGTAACCGTTTTCGCCAACTCCTCCGTCCGCTCCGCGACCCGCTGCTCCAGCTCGTCACGGGTGATCCGCAGCGCTTCCTGCGTCTTGACCAGGTGATCGATGTTCAATGCGGTGCCGAACCAGCGGACGATCTCTCCTGCTGCATTGCGAATCGGTCGGCCGCGCACCTTGAACCATTCGAATTCGCCGTCGCGCCGCCGCACCCGGTATTCCAGGTCGTACGGCGCCCGCCCCTCGACCGCCGCGCGCCATGCGGCATAGGCACGCGGCCGGTCATCGGGATGGAGCAGCTTGTTCCAGCCGTCGCCGACATGCTCGCTCATCGGCACGCCGGTGAAATCGACCCACTGCTGGCTCTGGTAATCGCAGTAGCCGTCCGGCCTGGTCGTAAACACCATGCCCGGGATTGATTCGAGGGTCTGCCGGTAGAACAGTTCGCTCTCCTGCCGTGCATTCTCACCCTCTCTTCGCTGGAAAGCCACTACCATCGCCGGCATCAAGCTTTCCAGCGCCTCCAGCTCGCTTTGGCGGTAGCCCCCTTCCCGATTGGCCACGGCGATCATGCCGATGGTCCGTCCATCATGGAGCAGCGGGATGCCGAGGAACGCCGTCAGCCGCGGGTGGCCCTCAGGTGTGCCGATGCTGTCCGGGTGGGAGGAGGGATCATTGGTGAAGAAACCCTTGCCTTCTTTGAGGACCCGCCCATAAAGGCCATGAATAGGGAAATCAACGGGGGGCCGGCGCTGTTCCGTCAGGTCGTCCATGGTGCAGAGTACCCAGCCGGGATTGCTGAGAGCGATGCCATGGAGCAGGCCGTCCGGGCCGATCTCCGCGATGAAGCCGAACTTGCTCCCGGTAACTTCTTCAGCAACGGCCAGAAAGGTCTCGCCCAGTTTTTCGTCCGTAGCGCAGGTCAGGGCCTCCCGGAAGATCCGGTTTATCCCGTCCAGGACTGCGTTCTGCCGGACCATCCTTTCATGAATCCGGTTCTGGTCGGTCACGTCATGGATGATGGAATGGAGCAGCACCCTCCCCCGGAACGAAACGGAACCCGTGTAAACCTCCACGTCCCTGACGCTGCCGTTTGCCAGGCGGTGCCGGAAGTTGAACTTTATCGATCTCGCCTCCCTCGCCTCCCTGATCTTCTCCTTTAACCGATCTTCGGGCAAGGTGTTCAGATCGCCAAGCTTCAGAGTAGTGAGCTGTTCCCGGCTGTAGCCATAGAACAAGCAGGCCGCCGGATTGGCGTCGAAGATGGCGCCGCTATCCGGGTCGATCAGGAGCATGACGGTGTGGGTGTTGTTGAACAGGCTTTTGCACCAGTCGTCTTCTTCCTCTCCGTGCACCGACTGTTTCCCCACTCCCCTGCGCAGCTCATCCCCGCTCATGTTGTCGTGCCGCTCCATCGATCACCTCTGTGTCCGGCCTTCCGTTACTGCGATGCCTGAATTTGACTAAAACGGTGGGAAATGCCTACAAAGATAGCAATTTTCTGTCAATAGTTCAAACAAAAGAACAAGCAGCCGGCGGAGGAGGAATTGCGGTTGACTGACCGCCGCCGGCGGTGTATTAAAAATCGAAGACAAAACAATGGCCAAACTGACATTAGTGCCAACTTGTTCGACATTGGAATAAGAATCTCAAGGGAGATCCCCACGTATATGGACAAACAACAAGCCGAAGCCCGCGTACAAGAGCTGCGCCGGGAGATCGAGCGCCACAACCACCTCTACTACGTCCTGGACCGGCCGGAAATCACCGACGCCGAATACGACGCTCTCTACCGGGAGCTGGTGCGGCTGGAGGAACAGTTCCCCGGGCTGGCCAGCCCCGACTCGCCGACACAGCGGGTGGGGGGTGCGCCCCTGGCGAAGTTCGGCCAGGTGACCCACCGGATAGCGATGCTCTCCCTGGAGAACGCCTTCGGCGAGGAGGATGCGGTCGAGTTCGACGAGCGGGTCAAGCGCTTCCTCGGCCTCCCTGCCGGGGAGATCGACTACGTCTGCGAGCCGAAGATGGACGGGCTGGCCGTGGAGCTGGTCTACCAGAACGGCGAGTTCACGGTCGGCGCGACCAGGGGAGACGGCTTCGTCGGCGAGGACGTGACGCAAAACCTGCGGACCGTCAAGAGCATCCCGCTGCGGCTCGCCACTGACCGGCCGCCGCGGCTCCTGGAGGTGCGGGGGGAGGTCTACCTTGGGCTTTCCGCCTTCCAGAGACTGAACGCCGAGCGGGAGGAGGCGGGGGAGCCCCCCTTCGCCAATCCGCGCAACGCCGCGGCAGGCTCGATCCGCCAGCTCGACTCGCGGATCACGGCCAGGCGCCCCCTCTCCATCTTCTGCTACGCGCCGGGGGAGATTGCCGGGCTCGACTTCGCCTCCCAGCAGGAGTTCCTCGCCACCATGCAACAGTGGGGTCTGCCGGTCAATCCGTTGGCCCGCCGGGTCACCGGGGTCCGGGGGGTCCTGGAGTACTACCGGGAGATCGCGGAAAAAAGGGAAGCGCTCCCCTACGAGATCGACGGGGTGGTGGTGAAGGTAGACTCCTTCGCCCTCCAGCGGGAGCTGGGGGAGAAGAGCCGTTCCCCCCGCTGGGCCGTGGCCTGGAAGTTTCCGCCACGCCAGGCGGTGACAGTGATCGAGGATATCGTCCCCTCGGTGGGGCGGACCGGGGTGATCACCCCCACCGCCCATCTGCGGCCGGTGGAGGTCTCGGGCGTCACGGTTTCCCGGGCGACCCTGCACAACTGGGAGGAGATGGAACGCAAGGACATCCGGATCGGCGACACAGTGGTGATCGAGCGTGCCGGCGACGTGATCCCGGCGGTGGTCAAGGTCCTGGCCGAGAAAAGAACGGGGGGGGAGAGGCCGCTCCCCATCCCTTCGAGCTGCCCGGAGTGCGGCTCCGAGGTGGTGAAGATCCCGGGGGAGGTGGCGGTCCGCTGCCTGGGGCTCTCCTGTCCGGCCCAGATCCGCGAGTCGATCATCCACTTCGCCTCCCGCCACGCCATGGACATCGACGGCCTGGGGGACAGGTTCATCGAGCAGCTGCTGCGCCTCGGCCTGGTGCGGGACGTGGCCGACCTCTACGATCTGACCAGGGACGACTTCATGCAGTTCGAGCGGATGGGGGACAAGCTGGCGGACAACCTCCTCGCCGCCATCGCCAACAGCAAGCATCGGGAGCTGGCCCGCTTCATCTTCGCCCTCGGCATCCGCCACGTCGGCGAGCACACCGCCCGCCTCTTGGCGAGCTCCTTCGGCAGCATCGACGCCCTCT
>JAMPXD010000239.1 GCA_023701365.1 Geobacteraceae bacterium | reverse complement strand
CGGCATGGGGCCGGTGATCAGGGCGGAAGGCTTCAGGGTGGGGTTCTTTGTTAACGGTGCGGTGGGGGTGGCGGTGCTGCTCCTGTTCATCACCCTGTACCAGCGCCGGCCGGCTCGCGTCATTCCGTAACCCCGGGGCACTCAAGGAGCGGCAATGTCCAACATCATCCTTCTGATCGTCTGTTTTTCCGTCGGCATCGTTCTCCAGAGGACCGGGCGCTTCCCGGCGGCCACTCCCGCGGCCCTGAACGGCTTCGTCATCCACGTCTCCCTGCCGGCCCTGGCCCTGCTCCACATCCACCGGCTGCACATCGACCATTCGCTTCTGTTCACGGCGGCCATGGCGTGGCTTCTCTTCGGCGCGGGGTTTCTCTTCTTCCGCACCGTCGGCCGGCTCCTCGGCCTGCAATCCGGCACCATCGGCGCCCTGATGCTGGTCGGCGGCCTCGGCAACACCTCCTTTGTCGGTCTGCCGATGATCGAGGCCTATTACGGCAAGGAGTTTCTCGGGGTGGGGCTGATCGCCGACCAGCTCGGCTCGTTTCTCGTCCTCTCGACGCTCGGGATAGTGGTCGCCACGGTTTACTCGGCCGGGGACATCTCGTCGCGCCAGATGGTGCGCAAGGTCATCCTCTTCCCGCCGTTCCAGGCCCTGGTCATCTCCTTTCTCCTCATCCCGGTGCCGTTTCCCGACTGGCTCGTCACGGTCCTGCAGAAACTGGGCGACACCCTCACCCCCCTGGCGCTCGCCTCGGTCGGGTTCCAGCTCCGCCTGAGCCACATCTCCGGCGAGCTGAAGCCGCTCGGGCTCGGCCTGCTCTACAAGCTGGTCATCGGCCCGGCCCTCCTCACCCTTCTGTTCGTCGGCGTCCTGGGGGGGAGCGGCGAGGTGATGCAGGTGACCCTGTTCGAGGCGGCCATGGCGCCGATGATCACCGCCGGCATCATCGCCGTAGACCACGATCTCAACCCACCGCTGGTCACCCTCATGCTCGGCATCGGCATTCCCCTGTCGTTTCTCACCCTGCCGGTCTGGTGGTGGCTGCTGCGGGGGGTGTAGTTGTGGACTTCTTTGCGGAAGCAGAGGCTGCGCTTCTGGGTCACGGCTCGAAGACGATCTTCCTCACTATCCTCTCCACCACGATCTCCCGCTCCGGCGACGGCCAGAGGGAGAGCTTCACCTCCACCTCGGCGCTTCTGGTCTCCGCCGGCAACTCCGTGACGAACTTCTCCCTGACGCTCTTTCCCGGCTGGAGGGAGAGGTCGATGATCTCCTTGATCTCCCACGACCCCATCCGCTGCCTCCCGTCCAGGTCGAGCCCGATCTCCCGGTATTCCCTCTTTACTAAGGGGACGACCGTCCCCGTGTCGGTCCTGGCGGTCGCTTCCAGGACCACCTTTGCCGACCAGAGTCAGCCGTCCGGGGTCCGGTGCCCCGCCCGGTTGCTGACGCTCACCTCAAGCACCGCCGCCGGCAGCCACTTCTTCGGCTGCACCCTTATCCCCCGCGCCGACGCTTCCAGGACGAGCCCCTCCTGCACCAGCTCCGGATCGTGGGAGCCCGGCATCCGGTGGCCCCGCCCCTTCGCCTGTATGTGACAATCCTGGCACCTTTGGGTGCCGCCGCCGGCGCGATAGCCGTCCTGGTAGCTCTCGTAGAGGGAGCTGCAGAAGACGATCTCCCGGTCCGGCGGGGTGTAGGTCCGATGGCACTGGCCGCAGAAGAGGGGGGAGGCGAGGGCGGCCGACTTTCGCGTGCCGTGGGCCGGGGAGGGGTTGCCGGCCGGGCCGTGGAAGACCCCCTTTTCGGCCGCTCCCCCGGCGTTCTGCTCGATCACCGCCCGGGTGTTGTGGCAGACGATGCAGGTGACGCTCAGCTTGCCCAGGGAGGCGAGCGCCCCGGCCCTGGCCTTCTCGTCCGCACCCTCCACCGCGGTGACGACCAGCCCCGCCACCTCCTGCGTCACCTCCTCGGATGCCTCCTCCATCTGCGGGGCGTGGCACTCCATGCAGCGCATCAGTTGCTCCCTGGTGACCGGCTTGTGCCAGTCGCGGCCGATGGCGACGATGAAGTCCCGCGTGATGCCGAGGGATTCGACCATCGAGCGGCTGTGCGCCGATTGCCGCCACTCATCGTGAATCTTCCGGTGGCAGGCCTGGCATGGCTTGTCGTCGTAGGCACGCACCAGCTCACCGAGGGTCTTGTACTCACCACGGGCTGCCAATGGCAGAAGGAGAAGAATCAGGATCAGGATGAAGGTCTTCATAGGGAGGCCCTCCTTTGGCAGTGAGAATGGCGGCAAGTCGCCTCCTCTGCGCGGCAGCTCATTCAAGTTTAGCAACAGGGGGGGCATCTGCAAGGGAGGGGGGCGCGCAGTGGAAACAGCAGACCATTCCCCAGCCCGCTTTTTCTTTTAATTTTCGGCGGTGGCGTTGCAAAGCGTATCTGCCATACTTATCTTATGGATATGGAAAATGAACAGATCGAGGCGCGGGAAGGGGAATGGCTGGCGCTCTCCCCGGGACCGGGACAGGGGGCCCCCCCCGCCACCCTGCCCGAGGGGGAGGCGCGCCTGCGGGCGCTGGTGCTGGAGGCCCGCCATATTCCCTGCCGCATCGAGCCCGATGACGCCGGCTGGCGGCTGCTGGTGCCGGCGCCATATTTCGCTCGCGCCCGGGAGGAGCTGCGCCTCTTCGAAGAGGAAAACCGCAACTGGCCCCCTCCCGAGCCACCCGCCCGGCCCCTGGTGGAGAACACCCTGGCGGCCCTGTCGGTCCTGATCCTGCTCGCCACCTTCCACAACCTCACCCTCCTCGACGCTTCCCTGTTCGGCCACCCTCCCATCGACTGGGTCCTCCTCGGCAAGGCCCATGCCGCCAGGATAATGAACGGCGAGTGGTGGCGGCTGGTCACCGCCCTCACCCTCCACGCCGACTGGCTGCACCTGTTCGGCAACCTGGCACTGGGGGGGATCTTCATCGTCTCCCTCTGCCGCGAGCTCGGCTCGGGGCTTGCCTGGAGCCTGCTCCTCGGCGCCGGCATCCTCGGCAACCTGGCCAATGCCTGGCTCCACCCTCCCGACCACAGCTCGGTCGGCGCCTCCACCCTGGTGTTCGGCGCGGTCGGCATCCTCGCCGCGCTCAACCTGATCCGCAACCGGCATAACCGGAAGCGGCGCTGGCCGCTGCCGGTCGCCGCGGCCCTGGCCCTGCTCGCCCTGCTCGGCACCGAGGGGGAACACACCGACCTGGGGGCTCATCTGTTCGGCTTTCTGTCCGGGACAGGGCTCGGCCTGGCAACGGAATGGCTGATCGGCAGGCATGGCCGCCCCGGCCGCAGGGTCAACGCCCTGCTGGCGCTGGCCAGCGCCGTTCTGGTGGTGGCGGCCTGGTGGGGGGCGGTGGTGGCGGGAGGGTGAAACTGGGTTATACTGGGAACTGACGGAGTTTGACCTCAAGGGAGTCCGGTAAGATTTACGGCGTCAGGGGAGAAGCGGCAATGGCGGTCGATCGGAAGATCTTCTTTCACTGGTTCGCAATGCCGGTAGTGGTCTTCCTGTTGGGGCTCCTCTCCGTCACTCTGCTCGTGTTGATGAACGATATAAACGAAAGGCAGCGCACAAATTTCGCTTTCAGCGATGCCCTCATGGATCTCCAGATAAAAACGGCGACGGCGCATCTCTGGCTCGAAGAAGCTGTGACGGAAGACCTGAAGTCCAATGCGGGGAAAGCCCGGGCAAACCTTGCCGAGGCGGTGAGGCTGTCGCAGGCGATCCTCCACGGCGGAGAATCCGAGTACGGCCTGGAAATGCGACCTCTCCGTGATCCGGCCCTGGTGGCGCAGGCTGAAAAAGTCGTTGAACTCCTCTCCGAATTCGGGACCATCGCCGAGCTGCGATTATCCCGACCGAAGGCGGCAGGCCCCGGTTCCGAGCTGGACGTGCGCTTCGACCGGGTTTTCGCGGAAATTCAGGAAACGGCCAGCGCGCTGGAGCATGGCGCGGAAATAAGCCAGGTCAGCGACTACGACAAAACGACCCGTCTCTTCCTGGTAATCTTATTCACCTGGTCGCTCATCGTCGTCGCGGCAACCGTGGGGCTCTGGACTCGCGAATCAAGGCGAAAGCGCGCCGAGGACGCCCTGCAGAACGCGAAGGACGAGCTTGAATCAAGGGTGGCCCAGCGGACGGCGGAGCTGACCGATACGAACAGGGCGCTCCGGCAGGAAATCGCCGGACGGAACCGGATGCTGGATTTTCTGCAGGAGAGTGACAGCAAGTTCCGCCGGCTCTCGCGCGAATTCCAGACTGTGCTGCAGGCGATTCCCGACAACATCACCCTCATCTCCCCGGATCTCCGGGTCCTGTGGACCAACAGAGACACTGGTTCAGCCGGGAAAACAGGCGACATCGCCGGTCAGCACTGCTGCAACCTCTGGGGCGCCGCCGCACCCTGCACCGGCTGCCCGGCGCTCAGCTGCTTTCGGACCGGCAAGGCGGAAAATGCGCAAGTATCAAGGCCTGATGGCAGCATATGGGATATCAGGGCATTGCCGGTGAGGGATGACGACGGGAAGATAAAGAACATCCTGGAGATCGCCACGGACATTACCGATAAAGTCACCATCCAGGCTGAAACCATGAGGGCGATGCACCTCGCGTCGATCGGCGAGCTGGCGGCCGGCGTGGCCCACGAGATAAACAATCCGGTGAACGGGATCATCAACTACGCCCGGCTGCTGTCGAACAGGAGCGCCAGGGATAGCGATGAATACGACATCGCCGAGAGAATCGCCAAAGAAGGGCGGCGAATCGCCGGCATCGTCAGGAGCCTCCTCTCGTTCGCCCGCTACGAAAAGGAAGAGAAGAGGCCGGTAAGAGTGCAGCAGATCCTGTTCGAATCCCTCACCCTCACGGAATCGCAGATGAGGAAGGAGGGGAT
>JAMPXD010000238.1 GCA_023701365.1 Geobacteraceae bacterium | reverse complement strand
CGAGTTGCCCGCTGTTGGCGCGGAGCAACTCCTCCATGTCGGGCCAGGGGGAGTAGAGGCGTTCCGCCGCCAGCCACTCCACCCTGTTAAGTACCGCGTAGAGGATCTGAAAGCCGAGATAGCTCATGCCTACTTCATATACGTCGGGAAAGGCGAGGACAAAGCGGAGCTCGGCCTTCTCCTTCCCTGCCGCGCCCATCTCCCCCCCCAGGTAGCGGACCGGCTTTTCCACGGAAAGCAACTGATTGTTATGCAACGAATCCTCCCTGCTGTGAAACGGCGATTACCTGCGGATTTGCTGAAAGGCCGGACAAAGCCATAAAAAAAGGCCCTGCGAGGGGGCCGTCACGACCAGTTGCTATAGTATCAGATTAGGGTGAAACGTGGCAAGGTATTATGGCCCCCAGTATTATGGCCTGCCTTGGCAGCTGATAGCCGGGTACGCTGGTCCCGACGCCGGCGGCAGGTAAAGGCCCTGCCGCAAATGGGGTACCGGGTGGAGAATTTCGGGTACTGGTTAGGCGGCAGCGACAACGGTTGAGAAATGACAAGATCGGCAAATCACATGGTTATGCTGGTGCGGGTGGACTGGCACGGTCCCTGCTTCGAAGGAGAGATCAAATCTTTGCAAAGGAGATACACCATGAAAAAAATGCTTTCCACCATCGTAGCCGCCCTCGTTGCCGTTTCCTTCGCTGGTATCGTTTGCGCCGCCGAGCCGGTCAAAGAAGCCGCTCCTGCTGCTCCTGCCGCTGGCGAAGTGAAGAAGGAAGAAAAAGCCCCGGCCAAGAAGGCCAAGAAAAAGAAAGCCAAGAAAGCCGTGAAGAAAGAAGAAGCCCCGGCTGCTGCTCCTGCTGCCGCTCCGGCTGCTGCTCCGGCTGCCAAGTAATTACCCTTCTTCACCGTACAAAAAAAAAGCCGCATCTTCGGATGCGGCTTTTTTTGTGGCATACGGCCCGCCATTGATGCGTACAGCAGTCGGCAGCGGTTACTCCTTCTCCCAGACAAAGGCGGGTTCAAAATAGGGATCATAAAAGCCGGGCCAGGGGATGAAAAAAGTCGCCAGCTCGCCAACGCCCGAGGCCGTCCTGACGAGGGTCATCCCGAATCCCTTCAGGGGTCCGACCAGAATCCCCTTTACCGCCCCATCTTCGTCATATTTCAGGCATATCTGCTTGGGGAATTCCAGCCAGCCGGTGGCAATGTTGGCCATGCCGCGGACAGCCTTGGTGGCCATGCCGTCCACGACTTTCTGGGGGGAACTGTTCTCAATGGTGTCGTATGCCCCCGCCCAGGCCATCCTGCCGGGGAGCGCCAGAGCCAGACAGATCAAGGTTGCAGAGAAAAACCGCTTCACGTCCACATTAATCTCCCTTCTTTTCGACAGTGGCCTCGGTCGGCTCGATTTCCATCGTCCTGGTACGGTCGCTCCGGCTTTCCTCCCAGCCATGCCAGACAAATTCCGGGTCGACCATGGGATCGTAGTAGCCTGGCTGGGGAATCATGAAAAAGGCCGTTTCCGCGGCACCGGCAAAGGCCCGGTAGAGAGTCATGCCGAACCCCTTCAGGGGGCCGATGACGGCACCGATCGCCGCCCCCCTGTCCCGTGAAGTCAGATAGACCTGCTTGGGGAATTCCACGACGCAGGTGGCCATGTTGGCAACACCCCGGGCCAGCTTGAAAGACATCTTTTCGATCACGATGTCGGTTCGTTGCGTGACCTGGGCAAAGACCGGGTTGGCAAAGCCCAGTGACAGGAGAAGAGGCAAGGCAGCAACAAGTATCCGCATAGAATCTCCTTTGAGGCCTGAAGACGTTGATAACTGGTATTCTTTTAACATAAATAGTGCGGCGCGGCAAGCCGCCTCTCGCATGGAACGTTGCAAACCGGGAAAAAAACGGCGCGGTAGCTCGCCGCGCCACGGGTCGAAGTCATGCTGTTCCATGACAGGTGCCCTCTCAATGAATCCACCCTTCAACCCGCCGCCAAATGGAGCAGTCGGAGAAAACTCGCTTCTGCCTGTGTATTGTTTCATGAATATTTGGTATACTTGACCTGATTTCGCTGAGATCAGCGAAGCTATGGGTGAGACATGGGCGAAAAGGTAAAGATCCTGGTGGTGGACGACAACCGGGGGATGGTCAAGACCATCTGCGACATCCTCAAGGCCAAGGGGTTTGAGTCGATCCTCGCCTATTCCGGCGAAGAGGCCGTGGAGAAGGTAAAGGCGGACAGGCCGGGTTGCGTGCTGATGGACCTCAGGATGCCGGGGATTGACGGGGTGAAGACGCTGGAGCAGATCAGAAAGGTGGCCCCCGCTCTCCCTGTGCTGCTGATAACTGCCTATGCAACCGAAGAGCAGGTCGAGGAGGCGAAACGGCATGGGGTGTCGGCGGTTCTCACCAAGCCGCTCGATATCCAGGAATTCTTCTGCCTCCTCTCACAGCTCGGTAAAGGAGAGCGTCACATGGTGCCTGCAAAGGGGGGAAGCATGTCCGGTAAAGTCCAGGCAGACTCGGGTGAAACTATTCGCGACCGGATCAGGAAAGAGATAATTCCGGTATTGTATCAGGTTGCCCGCATCAACGAGACCAAGTTTCACAATCCGCATCTTGTCTGTTGCTGGGAACGGAAGGGGTGCGAAATGAAGGATTGCCCGGCTTACGGAAACACTGAGGTCCGCTGCTGGTATCGCGCGGGAACCTATTGTGGCGGGAAAATCCAGGGCACCTTTGTGGATAAATGCGGGGGGTGCAGGCAATGCGATGTCTTTCAGGAGTCATGTCCCACCGTGGTCGAGGAGGTGGGTGAGGCGGCAAACAATCTGCTGTTCTTGCTGGATGAAGGGAAGAAGGCCTCGGATAAGCATCTGGAAAAGATAGAATACCTGAACAAGGAACTGCTCTCTGCATTGGAAAATCTCGATTCCAGAAACAGGGAAATACAGGAACTTGTGATCACGGACAAGCTGACCGGGCTTTACAACCGCAATTATCTGACGACAGTTCTTGAAGACGAGATCCACCGTTCCCAGCGCGGCAAAAATCCCCTGGCGCTGATGATGATCGACCTGGATGACTTCAAGCCGATCAATGATGCCTATGGGCATTCGTTTGGTGACAAGATCCTTGCCTTTCTCGGGAGTATGCTCCATGGCACCATACGCAAGAGTGACCGGCCTTTCCGGTACGGCGGGGAGGAATTTGTGGTCGTTCTTCCGGATACCGATCCGACAATTGCCCTGGTTGTGGCCGAGCGCATAAGGGAAGCTTTTGAGAAGGAGCCCTTCGTGGTCGAGGCATTTGATGAAATCCAAAAAAAGGTTTACCTGACCTTGAGTATCGGTTTGGCCACATATGGGGAGGGGATGACCGCTGGCGCCTTGATAAAGCAGGCCGATCTGGCCATTTATAAGGCCAAGTCGGAAGGGAAAAACAGGGTGATCAGGTATGGGATTGATTGAACTACCTGGCCACAGTTGTTTCCGGAGCGCATTATGTGCTAGTATGGGCAAAAAAGCCGGCCCTTTGCCGGCCTTAAGGGAGAGACGGGACTGGCGAACGTCCCTCCTCGATGTGGGCGAATGCACGATTTCCTTGCCGGCCATGGTTATCCGGCCCTTTTTCTCCTCAGTTTCCTTGCCTCGACCTTCATTCCCCTGGGTTCCGAATGGCTGCTGGTGATGTTGCTGCTGAAAAAACACGACCCCGTTCTCTCGGTGGCCCTGGCCTCCATCGGCAACTACCTGGGGGCCTGCACCAGTTACGCCATCGGCAGCTACGGCGGCCCCCTGCTGATCAGGCGGGTGCTCCGGATCGATGAAGCGGCGCAGCTGCGGGCCGACCGGTTCTATGACCGGTACGGCTCCTGGTCGCTCCTTTTTTCCTGGCTGCCGGTGGTCGGCGACCCGCTCTGTCTGGTGGGTGGAGTGCTGCGGGTCCGCTTCGCCCGCTTTTCCCTGCTGGTCTTTACCGGCAAGCTGGCCCGCTATGCGCTGGTGGCCTGGCTTGTGCTCAACTCGTAACAAGTACAGGGCGAGGGGTGAAGGGTTTTTTCACCTCACACCGCACAATTTCATTCCCCGGAGGTTTGATGTTAACCTGCAGCAGAAAGACCCTCGCCAACGGCCTCCGCCTCGTGGCGGTCGAGATGCCCCACCTCCACAGCGCCGAGATCGCCTTCTACCTCAAGGTCGGCGGGCGCAACGATCCGGAGGGGAAGGCCGGCCTCTCCCACTTCCTGGAGCACATGCTGTTTCGCGGCACTGCGGAGCATCCCACTACCCAGGAGCTGGAAACGGCCTTCGAGGCGATCGGCGGCAGCGTCAACGCCGCCACCGACGAGGAGAGCACCTGCTATTTTTCCCGGGTCCATCCGGATCATGTCCCCGAGGGGATCAGGCTCTTCTCCTCCATGCTGCTCCGGCCAACCCTCCCCGGGCTCGACATCGAGAAGCGGATCATCACCGAGGAGGCGCTGGAAGACATCAACGAGCGGGGCGACGAGATCAACACCCACAACCTGGCCAGCAGGCTCCTCTGGCCCGGCCATCCGCTCGGGGTGCCGACCATCGGCTTCCTGGACACCATCGCCGGCTTTACCGAGGAGGATCTGAAGGGACATCTGGCGCGCTTTTACGTGCCGTGCAATGCGGTGGCGGTGATCGCCGGCGACATCAAGGCTGACGCCGCCTTCGCCGCCTGCGAAGAGGCATTCGGTGCCTGGAGCGGCCCGGCCGCTCCCGATGGCTCCCCACCCGGCACCAGCCAGAGCACGCCGCAAACGGTCTTCGTCGACGACTCCGACAGTCAGATCCACCTGCAGATTGCCTTTCGCGGCTTTGCCCGCCCCGATCCGCGGATCATGACCAGCCGGCTGTTGAGAAGGGTCCTCTGCGGGAGCGGCTGTTCCCGCCTCAACCTTTCCCTCCGGGAGAACCTGGGAATCGTCTATTCCGTTG
>JAMPXD010000037.1 GCA_023701365.1 Geobacteraceae bacterium | reverse complement strand
TGGATCGGCAAGAGCTGCGGCTGCGAGATCGACTTCCCGGTGGAGGGGCGCCTTGCCGGAATCAAGGTCTTTACCACCCGCCAGGATACCCTTTACGGCGCCACCTTCATGTCCCTTGCCCCGGAGCACCCGATGGCGCTGGAGCTTACCCTGCCGGAGCAGAGGGAGCGGGTGGAGGAGTTCATCGAGCGGGTGAGGAAGACCGACAAGGCGGCCCGCACCGCCGAGGGGTTCGAAAAGGAGGGGGTCTTCACCGGCGCCTTCTGCATCAACCCGGTCACCAACCGTCGCATGCCGGTCTATCTGGCCAATTTCGTCCTGACCGACTACGGCACCGGGGCGGTGATGGCGGTGCCGACCCACGACCAGCGTGATTTCGAATTTGCCCGGAAATACGGCCTCCCCCTGCAGGTGGTGATTCAACCCGAAGGGGAGAGCCTCGACCCGGCGGCGATGACCGCTGCCTATACCGCCGAGGGGACCATGGCGAACTCGGGGCGGTTCGACGGCCTGAAAAGCAGCGCGGCCAAGGAAAAGATCGCCGACTTCCTGGAGAAGGAAGGGATCGGCAAGAAGACCGTGAACTTCCGTCTCCGCGACTGGGGGGTCTCCCGGCAGCGCTACTGGGGCAACCCCATTCCGGTGATCTACTGCGACCTGTGCGGGGTGGTGCCGGTGCCGGAAAAGGACCTGCCGGTGGTGCTGCCGATGGACGTCACCTTCACCGGCGAAGGGGGTAACCCCCTCGCCACGGTGGAGGAGTTCGTCAATGTCACCTGCCCGCAGTGCGGCGAGCTTGCCCGGCGGGAAACCGACACCATGGATACCTTCGTGGAGTCTTCCTGGTATTTTCTCCGCTACTGCTGCCCCGATTTCACCGCCGGCCCGCTCGACCGGGAGAAGGCCGAATACTGGATGCCGGTTGACCAGTACATCGGCGGGATCGAGCACGCGGTACTCCATCTTCTCTACGCCCGCTTCTTCACCAAGGTGCTGCGCGACCTCGGCTACTGCGCCATCGACGAGCCGTTCGCCAACCTCCTGACCCAGGGGATGGTGATCAAGGACGGCGCGAAGATGAGCAAGTCCAAGGGGAACGTGGTCGATCCCAACGCCCTCATCGACAAGTACGGGGCGGACACCGCCCGTCTCTTCTCGCTCTTTGCCGCCCCCCCTGAAAAGGACCTCGACTGGAGCGACCAGGGGGTCGATGGCAGCTATCGGTTCCTGAACCGGGTCTGGAAACTGGTCTGCGAGTCCCTGCCGTTTCTCTCGCATGCCGGGTCGATTGACGCGGTTTCTTCCGGCGAGGAGGGGCGGGCGCTGCGCCGCGCCGTCCACAAGACCATCAGGAAAGTGACCGAGGACATCGAGGATCGGTTCCACTTCAACACCGCCATCGCCGCCATCATGGAAATGGTCAACGCCATCCAGGCCTTCGAGCCGAAAAGCGACCCGGCCAACGCCCCGGTTCTGAAAGAGGCACTGGAAAGCCTGGTGCTGCTCCTCGTTCCGTTCGTGCCCCATGTCGCCTGCGAGCTCTGGGAGGTGCTGGGGCACGGGGAGGGGGTGGAGCAGGCGGGATGGCCCTCCTTTGATCCGGCTGTTGCGGCGGATGAGGAGCTGCTGGTCGTGGTCCAGGTCAACGGCAAGCTGCGGGGCAAGCTCACCGTCCCGGCATCCGCCGGGGAGGCGGAGGTGAAGGAAGCGGCGCTGGCCGACCTCCGGGTAAGACCGTTCATTGACGGGAAGACCGTCAAGAAGGTGATCTGCGTGCCGGGCAAGCTGGTCAATATCGTGGTGGGATGATGTCTCCCCTCGGGCATAAGTCGAGAATACCACTGTCAATCCTTGCCTTGTTGGCTCTGCTGTCTCTCATTGGCTGCGGTTACCGGCGGACCGGCAGCCTGGATGCTTCCTCGCCCATTTATGGAAAGAAGGTCGCCATTCATGTTTTCGCCAATAAGAGCTATCGGGCGAATGCGGGTGCCATCATTACCAGTGCTCTCGTGGATGAATTCGCCCGGCGGAGCGGCGGGAGGGTGGTATCTGAAGAAGCGGCAGACCTCATCCTTAGCGGGAACGTCCTGACCTATGCCACCTCCGCGGTTTCCTACTCCGCCGCCGACACGGTCAGGGAGTATCGGGCGGTCATGACACTGGAGTCTACCCTGACCGAGAAAGCTACCCGCAGGGTGATCTGGAAGGGGGTTCTGTCCTGGGGGCAGGATTATCCGGCCAGTACGAATATCGTTGCTCAGCAGAACAACATCGCATTTCAGCAGATCAGCTCCGCAATACAGCAGAGTATTGCCCTGCAGCAGAACAGCGAGGAGGCCGCCATTCGGGAGATAAGCCTGAGGCTGGCGCAACAGATCTACGATAGGGTCACCTCAGGATTTTGACCGAAGACGAGATAGTACCCGTCAGATGAAGGGATCGATGAAGCCGGAAGAATTCGAAAAGAAGGTGCGCGAAGGGGACATCGGTCCCCTTTATTACATTTACGGCGAGGAACCGTATCTGGTCGAACGGGGGGTCAAGCGCCTGCTGGCCAGGGCGGTCTCCCCCGATTTCCGCGAATTCAACCTGACCGTTTTTTACGGGGGGGAGACGAAGGGGGAGGAGATCGTGGCGGCGGCCCTGACGCTGCCGATGTTCGCCGAGCGCCGGGTGGTGCTGGTGAAGAAAAGCGGCGCATTGGCGCCGGCCGCCCTTGAAACGCTGTCAGGGTATGTGCAGGACCCTTCCCCCTCCACCTGCCTGATATTTCAGGGGGAAAAGATCGATCAGCGCAAGAAGTTTTTCCTCGATCTGAAAAAAGGCGACAGGCTGGTGGAGTACAAGCGCCCCTATGAGAACCAGCTCGGACTCTTCATCAGGGATGAGGCGGCGACCCACGGCAAGCGGGTGGAGCCTGCCGCGGCGGAGATGCTCGCCTATCTTGTCGGCAACAATCTGCAGGAACTTGCCGCCCAGCTGGAAAAGGTCGCCATGTACGTGGGGGAGCGGGAAACCGTCAGGGTCGCCGATATCAGGGAGGCAGTCTCGGACACGAAGGTCGACTCCGTATTCGACCTGGCCAATGCCCTCGGGGAAAAGAATCTCGGCAGAGCGCTCCGGAGCCTCCGGACCATCCTGCGGGACGGGGAGGCGCCGCTCATGGTGCTGGCCATGGTGACGCGCCACTTCCGCCAGCTCTGGCGCGTGAAGGAGCTCGTGTCAAGGAAGGTCCCGTCCCAGGAGATCGCCAAGGCGGCCGGGATACATCCCTATTTTGTCCGCGGCATCATGGAGCAGGCGGGAGGCTACACGCTTGCGGAGTTCAGGGTGATCTTCGAGAGGTTCTTTGCAACAGATCTGGCGCTTAAAACTAGCGGGGGGAAGCCGGTGGACCTGCTGGAACGGCTGGTGCTGGATCTCTGTATCAGTGGAAAAAATTAAGCGGTCCGGCATCTCGTTCCGGAAATAAAAAAGGAACCCCGTATGGCGGAGTTCCTTTTTGCTTTGCCGTCATTTGACCGGGCATATGTCTTTTGGCGGGTATTCTACTGGCCGAGGGTATTCACCAGTCTGGTGAGACGGGAAACGTTGCGGGAAGCGTTGGAGCTGTGGATGACCCCCTTGGACGCGGCAGAGTCGATCACGGGGATGGCGGCTTCGAGGGCCTCTTTGGCCACCGTGGCGTCCTTTACTGCAACCGCTTCACGGACCCGCTTGATGAAGGTGCGCAGGGTTGACCGTATATGCTTGTTTCTCTCGTTTTTCTTCTCGTTCTGCTTGATCCTTTTCAGGGCCGATTTATGGTTCGCCAAGCTGCACCTCCGGTTTATGGGTAATTGATGGAATTATTTTGGAAAGTTATCTATTTACCACCATCCGCCCCTTTTTGTCAAGAGAAAAGTGGCACAGAGTGCCGGGCTGCAAGAAAGGTGGTCCGTAGTGAATTGCTCCGGTTGTGGCAGGGTATTTGCTATGCTTGTATAGATGTGCGTGCCGAAAATTCAATTGATTAATATATTGGAATGAATATAATGACTGGCTGCAAACTTTTTTGAGGCGGGAGTGTCGGTACTGCTACTATGGAAACGGTCTATCTGAAAACCCTGGTTGTGGCCGCGAGGGCGGGCAGTTTTTCAAAAGCGGCGACCCAGCTTTGCATAACTCAGTCAGCCGTATCGCAGCGGGTAAAGTTCCTGGAAGATCGTTACGGATACCAGCTTCTTGACCGCTCCGGGTCGGTCCTCGCCCCGACGGAAGTCGGCAGGATCGTCCTGGATAAGGCTGAACGCATCCTTCTCATCGAGAAGGAGCTCGAAGAAAGACTGAAGCAGGTGGGTGGCAAGATGCGCCTGTCGCTCTGCTGTACGCCCACTTTCGGTATCGTCTGCCTGCCACAGGTACTGAACAGCTTTGTATTGCAGAACGCGGATGTTGTCGATCTGAAATTCCTGCTCTATTCACCGGAACAGGCGATCAAGGGGCTTCATGACAATGAATTCGATATCGCCGTCATCGAGCATTGCGAGGACCTGGAGCTCGCCGAGTTCCAGACCTTTGAACTCCCCAGGGATGAGCTGATCTTCATAAGCTCACCGACTCTCAACCTGACGGAGCTCGAAATCGACCTGGACACGCTGCTCAGGCAGCGTCTGATCGCCAGGAAGGAGGGGTGCAGTTCCAGGAAGCTGTTGACCCTGAACCTTGCCGCACAGGGAAGGAGCCTCAGCGAGTTCAGAAGCATGATAATCTATGATGACCTGCGGTTGATGATCGATACGGTGGTCGAGGGGAGCGGGATCGCATTTGTCTCGAAGAGCCTGGTCAGCAGGCAGCTGCGCGAAGGGACGTTACGCGGCCATCGGGTCAACGGTTTTTGCAGCAGCCGCCTCCGTACCCTGGTGCTCAACAGGAACAGGCATATGGAAAGGATACTGCAGAACTTTGTCGAGTGTGTCTATGTCTCGTTCGCCCTGGCGCCCCCTGCCTCACTCGGATCTGCCGACAAGGCCTTCCGCAAATAAGACCTTCCTGCGGGTCCTTCCATAAAAAAAGGGCCGTACATCCACGGCCCTTACACGACAAAGGGATTTTGGCCATCGTCAGCAGCCGGCGGTCTTCCTGAAGAGCTTGCTTCCCTTCTTGCCACCGACTTCTTCAAATTTGCACCTGATCTCATCCCCTTCGACTATTCTGTGGTCTTTGAACTTGTCCAGGGTCAGCTCATCGGTGACGATGATTGCCGCCGGTTCGCCGGTCTTGTTGTCCTTGAGGGTTACCGTCGCTGATTTGCCGTCCTTGGCAAGCTCGATCTTGGTGACGACGCCGACCATTTTTATTTCCTCGGCGTTGGCGATGCTGCTGAAGGAAAAGAGCCCCATTGCCATGACTGCGACCATTACCAGTACCGATACCGCTTTTTTCATTGTGCTTCTCCTTTTGCTTTGGTTTGTTTCGATGAAACCGACCTTACTGATCACTGACAACATGTTACCATGATTTCTGCCAGGCGAAAGGCGGGGGGCTTTCGCCCCCCTTGTCACCAGAAGATTCATTTAGACATACAATAATATAAAAAGCACTATATAGCAATATTAAAAGTGGACTTCGAAGGTGGCGTAGACGTCCTGGGCATATTTGACCGGAGCCAGGAGTTGGAGGTCGGTCGACTTGAGGTCGGCTATTTTCTGGGACGCACCGACCCAGTTGTTGCTGCCGGTGTATTCGAAGTCATAGAATTGGTAGCCGAGGCGGAAAAAGACCTTGCTCAGGTAGGAGGAGATCGGCGCCAGCTTCAACTCCTGAATGACGTATCCCTCGTAGACGTTACCCCTGGTGCCGACCTTGCTGGTCCACATGTCGTCGGCAGCCGGCGCGAAGGTGATCCAGTCTTTCGAGCCGTGGTTGTATTCGAAGCCTAGCTTGGTGCCGGTCTGTTCGATGTCGTAGCGGCCGCCGACGTATACGGCCCAGCCGGTGCGGTCCTTGAAGCTGCTGGCGTCGGTCTGCCCCATGAAGGTGCCGTTCATGAGCCCGAGGAAGCCGGCGTTCGCCGAGACGTTGTTGTTGGGTTGGGCGTTGCTGACTGCGCCGGAGACGAACCAGTTGATGTTGCCCATCCCGACGTTCTTCACCCTGCCGAGGAAGTTGAGGCCATACCAGTCGATGTCTCCCAGGTCGACCGAGGGGGAGGTGTCGCCGAAGTTGGAATCGGACATCTTCGGGAAGTCGAAGATGTTGAAGCCCCTGTTGTACTGGGCAAAGATGCTGAAATTGTCGGTGTCGTAAGGGATCACCTGGAGCCCGATCATGTCGGTGTCGTGGAGGGAGTTGTTGGCGGACGAGGAGTTGCCGACAAAGCCGTTCTCAAAGCCCCGGCCGTAGCAGAGTTTCGCATAGGCGCCAGGGAGCGCCTCGATGTCGGGGGCCCAGCCTACGGTCAGGCCGTCGAAGGCATAGTCCACCAGAAGGGCCGGGGTGCCGGAGCTCCCCGGTTTCGGCCGGTTGTCCTTCAGGTGGGTCGGAATCCCGCCGGTGGAGGGGCGACGGCCGACCGAGAACCAGACCGGCTCGCCGGCGATGTTGTTCCAGGTGGCGTACGCCTGGTCAACGGCAAGCTTGCTGTCGGAGGGGATGTGGCCCACGGTCCCGTCGAAGACGCCGACCCTGTCGGCAAAGAGGTTCGAGGTGGTGGCATCGTCGTCCTGGGAGCCGCTGGTCTTGTACATGAGGAGCCTGGCGGTGACGGTGACGTCCTTGGTCGCCTTCGCCTTCATGTTCAGGCCGAACCGGTGGGTCATGAGGGAATCGTTCTTCGGCTTGAAACCCTGCCCCGCGGCCATGGCAGCGGCAAAAGCCGCATTCATGTCGCCAGTCTGCATGAACGTCTGGCCGAACACCGGTCCGCTCGCGTGATTGACGACCTCCCCCCTCAGGGAGTCGACCCGGAACCGGTAATCCCCCCCCAGTTCGAGCCAGCGGCCCAGGGACTTCTTCTTGGTCTGGTCAACTTCCTGCTTGAGACTTTCCACCTCTTTTGACAGGGTGTCGATTCTCTGCTGGAGGTCCTGGTCGGCGGCCAGGGCCGAAAGGGGGAGGGAAAGCCCCGTCAGCAAAGCGCCCGACAGTACGTTTCTGGTAAATCTCTTCATGGTTTCTCCTTTCGCGGTAACGCTAAGATTTGCACATTCAAGTGCAATAGGTATATAGACGAATAAACGGATCGAATTATAGTTTCCCCGCCGCGAATAAGCAAGGATAAAATAGTCAATATTCAATTTATATGAATAAATGCAACTTATGGGCCACTCTGAAACCTCGTCTTTTTGCGTGGTTATTTGCCGAAGGAGTCCTTACGGATAGGCGAAATGGCGGAATTGCCCGGTTATTTCACCGGGCAGCGGTGGACACCGTGCGGGAACAGGCGGAAAGATATTGACTTGCGCGGCGCAAATTGCGTAATATCTACAGAGTTTTCGTCAGGAAACAGGCTCTTTCCGGATGAAAACTACTGAAAAATAGTCGTTAAAGGGGTAACGTGATCAGGGAAAAACTGCTCTATGTCGAAACCTTCGGCTGCCAGATGAATGTCAGCGACTCGGAGAAGATCGTCGCCCTGCTCAGTAAGGTCGGTTATCATCCCACCCAGGACTCCTCCCGTGCGGACCTCATTATCCTGAATACCTGCAGCGTCAGGGAAAAACCGGAGAAAAAAGTTTACAGCAGTCTCGGCAGGTTCAAGGGGCTGAAAAAAGGTGGCCGCCGCCTGATCCTCGCGGTGGGAGGCTGCGTCGCCCAGCAGGAGGGGGAGCGGCTCCTGGAGAACATCCCCTATCTCGATATCGTGTTCGGCACCCATAACCTGCACCTTCTGCCCGATATGGTGCGTCGGGCCGAAGAGGGGGCGAGGCTTGCCGAGACGGGGTTCATCGACAGCGAGGAGAGGCTCGATCTTTTTCCCGTCGAGGACGGAGCCGGCGGCGTTTCCAGGTTTGTCACCGTCATGCAGGGGTGCGACAATTTCTGCTCCTATTGCATCGTTCCCTATGTGCGGGGGCGGGAGATCAGCCGCCGCTCCGCGGAGATCATCCGTGAAATCACGGAGATGGCCGAAAGAGGGGTCAGGGAGGTCACTCTCCTCGGCCAGAACGTCAATTCCTATGGGCTGAAGAGCAGTGGTGAACCCGATTTCGCCGGCCTGCTGCGGCAGGTGGCGGACATTCCGGGGATAGAGCGGGTCCGCTTTACCACCTCCCATCCCAAGGACATATCGCCGCCGCTCATTGCCTGTTTTGCCGAGAATGTCAAGGTCTGCGGCCACATCCATCTCCCTGCCCAGTCCGGGAGCGAGGCGGTCCTGGCCAGGATGAACAGGGGCTACGGCCGGAAGGAATATCTGGAGAAGATCGCGGCTCTGAAGGCCGCCCGGCCCGGCATCCAGATAACCGGCGACATGATCGTCGGATTTCCCGGGGAGGGTGAGGCGGATTTCCAGGATACCCTCTCCCTGATGGAGGAGGTGGGTTACGCCGACCTGTTCTCGTTCAAGTATTCCGTCCGCTCCGGTACCGGCGCCGCCGGATACCCGGACGACGTGGCGGGCGCCGTCAAGCAGGAGAGGCTCAGCAGGCTCCAGGAGCTCCAGCGGAAGATCACCCTGGAGGGGAACAGGAGCTTCGTCGGCACCATCCAGGAGGTTCTGGTCGAAGGGGTCAACAGGCGGGGGGACCAGCTCTTCGGCAGGACTTCCGGCAACCGCGTGGTGAATTTCAGTGGCCCCCCCTCCCTTATCGGCAGTATCACGGAAGTCGCCATCACCCGGGCCTTCCAGAATTCGCTGCTCGGGGAAACACGGACCAGCCGCCAGCTGGCAGCTGCCAGCGGCATTTTATGAGGTATTCATGTATCTGGAAATGACGGTTTTCGGCTTCACCATGGATTCCCTGGCCGGCCGGCCGGTGGTCATCCTGAAGGACGCCAAGGACAGCAACACCGTTCCTATCTGGCTCAGCACCAGCGAGGCACTCTCCATTGCCGCAGAGCTGATGCTGTGGGACAGTTCGGGGCGCAGCAGCCGCAAGGACCTGATGACCCTGCTGCTGGAAAACACCGGGACCGAGATCGGCTCGATCGTGATCGAGGGTCTGAGCGACGGGGTCTTCACGGCCCTGGTGATGTTCCTGCGAAACGGTGAGGAGCTGCCGGTTGCCGTGCGCCCCTGTGAGGCGATCATAACGGCGCTCAAGTACAAGATGCCGATCAGGGTGGCCGAGGAGGTGCTGCAGCGGGCCTCGGTTCTTGCCATGAGCGACGAAGAGCTCGCCCGGGAAAATAACGTCCGGAGATTCACCGAATTTCTGGAAAACCTCGACCCCGCCACCCTCGGCAAGTATCCCATGTAATAAAGTAAAGGACAGGTAGAGGTAAAGGTAAAGGTAGAGAGAAAAGGCCCCTTTCTTTACCTTTACCTTTACCTCTACCTTTACCTGATTTTCTCAGGAGGCCTCTATGCGCGATGAATCTTTCAGTTTTCTCCAGGAGCTGGTGGCCGCCCCCAGCCCGTCGGGGTATGAGCAGCCCGCCCAGCGGGTGTTCCGCTGCTACATCGCCCCCTTCGCCGAGGTGACCCAGGATGTGATGGGGAACGTCTTCGGCCGGATCAGGGGGGAGGGGGAGGGGCTCCCCCGGGTGATGCTCGTAGGGCATTCGGACGAGATCGGCTTCCAGGTCCGCTACCTGGACGACAAGGGATTCATCTATTTCGGCGCCATTGGCGGGGTCGACGCCCACCTCACCCCCGGCCAGAGGGTCCATATCCATGGCAGGAACGGCTCGGTTACCGGCGTCATCGGCAAGAAGCCGATCCACCTGATGGAGCCGAAGGACCGGGAAACGGTGGTGAAGCTGGAAAGCCAGTACATCGACATCGGCGCCGCCGACCGGAAGGAGGCGGAGGAACTGGTGCGGGTGGGCGATCCGATCACCTTTGCCGCCTCTCTCGACAGGCTGCGCGGCGACCGGGTGACCTCCCGGGGCTTCGATGACAAGGCGGGGAGTTTTGTGGTGGCCGAGGTGCTGCGGAGAATCGCCGCTGCAGACGTGAAGCCATGCGTAGACCTTTACGGGGTCTCGTCGGTCCAGGAGGAAGTCGGGCTGCGGGGGGGGACGACCAGCAGCTATTCGGTCAACCCGGATATCGGCATCTGCGTGGAGGTCGATTTCGCGACGGACCAGCCCGACGTGGAGCGCAAGCACAACGGCGACGTGGCCCTGGGGAAGGGGCCGATCCTCCCCCGCGGCGCCAACATCAATCCCGCCCTGTTCGATCTGCTGGCCGACACCGCGGCGGCCGGGAACATCCCGGTCCAGTTCACCGGGATACCGCGGGCAACCGGGACCGACGCCAACGTCATGCAGATCTCGCGCGGTGGGGTGGCCACGGCCCTGGTGAAGATCCCGCTCCGCTACATGCATACGCCGGTGGAGGTCCTCTCCCTGGCTGACCTGGAGAGTGCCGTTGAGCTCATCGTGGCGGCGCTCTACCGGATCAGCGACAAGAACGCGTTTATACCCGACTGAGAACAGGTAGGTAAAGGTAAAGGTAGAGAAAGGACTTTTCGAACTTTGCCTTTACCCTTTTTATGGCTTGACTTCCGTGACCGGCTGTACTAATTTGTAAGGTTAATATTCACCGGAAAACCACTAACGGCACAGCGGAAGAACCGGCTGACGCGGCGCCGTTGCAAAGGAGTCCGCGATGCTGGACGCAACTATCCTTGAAGGGCTTACCTTCGACGATGTTCTACTCATTCCCGCCCATTCCCAGGTTCTGCCCCGCGATGTTGATCTCTCCACCAGCCTTACCAGAAACATCCTCCTCAACATACCTCTTGTCAGCGCCGCCATGGACACCGTGACCGAGGCCCGCGCCGCCATCTGCATGGCACGGGAAGGGGGGATCGGCTTCATCCACAAGAACCTGACCATCGAAGAGCAGGCGATGGAGGTGGACAAGGTCAAGAAGAGCGAATCGGGGATGATCGTCGATCCGATCACCATGCGCCCCACCCAGAAGATCCGCGAGGCCCTCGAAATGATGGCCAAGTATCGCATCTCCGGGGTGCCGATCACCAAGGTGAACGGCAAGCTGGTGGGGATACTCACCAACCGCGACCTCCGTTTCGAAACCGACCTGGACCTCCCCATCTCCGCCCGGATGACCAAGCGCAACCTGGTGACCGTTTCGGTGGGGACCACCCTCGAGGAGGCGAAGGAGCATCTCAAGCATACCAGGGTGGAAAAGCTGCTGGTGGTCGACAAGGACAGATTCCTCAAGGGGCTGATCACCATCAAGGACATCGAGAAGGTGCGGAAATATCCCAATGCCTGCAAGGACAGCCTGGGCAGGCTCCGGGTGGGGGCCGCGGTCGGCCCCACCGCCGACATGGAGGCCCGTGTCGATGCCCTGATCCGGGCCGGGGTCGACGTGATCGTGATCGATACGGCCCACGGACATTCCCAGGGGGTGATCGACGCGGTCCGGACCATCAAGGAGAACTTCAGGGGGATCGAGCTGGTCGCCGGCAACATAGCCACGGCAGAGGCCGCGGAGGCCCTGATCAAGGCGGGGGCGGACGCCATCAAGGTCGGGATCGGGCCCGGTTCCATCTGCACCACCCGGGTCGTTGCCGGCGTCGGGGTCCCCCAGATAACCGCCATCAGCAACTGCGCCGCCGTCGCCAGGAAATACGGCATCCCGGTGATCGCCGACGGCGGGGTGAAGTACTCGGGAGACCTCCCCAAGGCGATTGCCGCGGGCGCCGATATCGTCATGATCGGCTCCCTGTTCGCCGGCACCGAAGAGTCCCCCGGCGACACCATCCTCTACCAGGGGCGCACCTACAAGAGCTACCGCGGCATGGGCTCGATCGGGGCGATGAAGGAGGGGAGCAAGGACCGTTATTTCCAGGGGGATGTGGAGAGCGAGGTCAAGCTCGTCCCCGAGGGGATTGAGGGAATGGTGCAGCTGCGCGGACCTCTTTCGGCCAACATCCACCAACTGGCCGGAGGCCTGCGGGCCGGCATGGGCTACACCGGCTGCCGCAGCATCCGGGAACTCCAGGAGAAGGGGCGGTTCGTCAGGATCACCGGCGCCGGCCTCAAGGAGTCCCATGTTCATGACGTGACGATTACCAAGGAAGCGCCGAACTACCGGGTCGGCGGCAATTAGGGAACGGCGCTTTTTCGCCCTGGCTGCGTAAGTCTTCGGGACTCCTTGTGCGGCCTAGCGCTGCTAGGCCTCCGCGTCATCCCTCGACAGCCTTGCCAGGACAAAAAATCGCCGTTCCCTCGCAGCCCTGGCCGCATTTTATGACAAAATCGGGCGCAGCATGCTGCGCCCCTACGTTTTTTGTGGGGAACAACATGTCCAGCGACATCCACAGCGAAAAGATCCTGATCCTCGATTTCGGCTCCCAGTACACCCAGCTGATCGCCCGGCGGGTGCGGGAGGCCCATGTCTACTGCGAGCTCCATCCCTTCGACATGGAGCCGGCGGCGATCCGCGCCTTCCGCCCTTCGGGGATCATCCTCTCCGGAGGGCCGAAGTCGGTCTATGAGCCGGGGGCGCCGGCGGTGGCCGAGGAGCTCTTCGAGCTGGGGGTGCCGGTCCTCGGCATCTGCTACGGCATGCAACTGATGAGCCGCCATTTCGGCGGAGAGGTGGTCCCGGCGGGGAAGCGGGAGTTCGGCCACGCCGAGCTCCTCGCGGCCGGAAAACCGGGGCCGCTGTTCGACGGCTTCTTCGCCGAGGGGCGGAGTCCGGTCTGGATGAGCCACGGCGACCACGTCTCAAGGGTCCCGGCCGGCTTCGAGGTGGTGGCGGAGAGCGCCAACGCCCCGGTCTGCGCCATCCAGGACACGACCCGCGGCCTCTACGGCGTCCAGTTCCATCCGGAGGTCAACCACACCCCCCGCGGCGAGCTGCTGATCGACACCTTCGTCAGAAAGACCTGCGGCTGCACCGGCCAGTGGACCCCGGGGCACATCATCGAGGACGCCGTCGACCGGATCCGCCGCCAGGCGGGGACCGACCGGGTCATCCTCGGCCTTTCCGGCGGGGTCGATTCGTCGGTGGCGGCCGCCCTGATCCACCGCGCCATCGGCGACCAGCTCACCTGCGTCTTCGTCGACAACGGCCTGCTGCGGCTGGGGGAAGGGGACCAGGTAATGGCGACCTTTGCCGAGAACCTCGGCGTCCGGGTGATCCGGGTGGACGCCGAGGAGCGCTTCCTCACGGCCCTCTCCGGGGTCACCGACCCGGAGCGGAAGCGCAAGATCATCGGCGGTCTCTTCGTTGACATCTTCGAGGAGGAGTCGGTGCGGATCGAGGATGCAAGGTGGCTCGCCCAGGGGACCATCTATCCCGACGTCATCGAGTCGGCCGGGGCCAAGACCGGCAAGGCCCACAGCATCAAGAGCCACCACAACGTCGGCGGGCTTCCCGACTACATGAAGCTGAAGCTGCTGGAGCCCCTGCGCGAGCTGTTCAAGGACGAGGTGCGGGCCATCGGCGAGGAGCTGGGGCTCCCCCGGCAGATGGTCTGGCGCCACCCCTTCCCGGGGCCTGGGCTTGGGGTGCGCATCCTCGGCGAGGTCAGGAAGGAGTATGCCGACATCCTGCGCCGGGCCGACGCCATCTACATCGAGGAGCTCTACTCCGCCGGCCACTACGACAAGATCAGCCAAGCCTTCGCCGTATTCCTGCCGGTGCGGAGCGTCGGCGTCATGGGGGACGGCCGCACCTACGAGTACGTGGTGGCGCTGCGGGCGGTGGAGACCAGGGATTTCATGACCGCCGGCTGGTATCCGCTCCCCTATGAAGACATGGCCCGGATCAGCAGCCGGATCATCAACGAGGTGAAGGGGGTCAACCGGGTGGTGTATGATATATCATCAAAACCCCCGGCAACGATTGAGTGGGAGTGACGGGCGCCGCTTTTCCGCCATCTCTGCGTCAGGCTTCGCGCCCCTCTTGTGCGGCGTAGCGCTGCTACGCCTCCGCGGGGGGCGCTCGCCTTCCTTGACCTGACGAAAAATCGACGCCCGTTTAGGCTTATACCCCCTGCTCATTTTTCCGAGGTTTACATGCCCATCAAACTGATCATCTTCGACCTGGACGGCACCCTGTCCGATTCCCTGGCAGACCTGACCGATGCGGTCAATCAGATGCTGGTATGCTTCGACCGGCCGCTGCTGGCGGCGGAACAGGTCAGGGGGCTGATCGGGCGGGGGGCGGGAAGGCTCGTGGAGAAGGCATTGCCGGGCGCCACCGGAGAGGAGGTCGAGCGCGGCCTCCGGATCTTTCTCGACTATAACGACGCCCACATCGTCGACAAGACCAGGCTCTACCCGGGGGTGAAGGAGACCCTCGACCGGCTGCGCGCCGACGGCAGGGAGATGGCGGTCATCTCCAACAAGAATGTCGCCCTCTGCCGGAAGCTCCTCGCCCTGCTCGGCATCGGCGGCTACTTCGCCGATGTGCTGGGGGCCGACTCGCTCCCCTTTCGCAAGCCTTCCCCCGAACCGGTCCTGAAGCTGCTGCGCGACTTCGGCGTAGAGGCCCGGGAAGCGGCAATGGTGGGGGACAGCATCAACGACATCGCCGCCGGAAACGGGGCCGGGGTCCTGACGGTCGGCTGCGGTTTCGGCTACGGCTATGCCAGTGAGCTTGCTGATGCAGACTACCTGGTGCAGGCGTTTCCGGAGCTGTTGACCCTGCCCCCTTTTTCCGGCCCAAGCTAGGCCTGCGCAGGCTGAAGGCGGTTCCCTCCGGCTCGCGGCCCGCAAGAGAAACCCTCCCTTGTTGAAATCTTTCCCCGAACAATTTATGGCTGTCCCTTGAGGTTTCCGGCTGTTCTCGCCGTGAAAGCCGCCGGCCCGTTGCCGTGGGAGCAAAGGGTAGTAATCTTATGGAATCATGAAACTCGCACTGGAAGAGATGATATCCGGGGAATATCTCCGGCTTATTGCCGAGATGTCGTCCGCGTGCAACCTGAAGGTCTACCTCGTCGGCGGAGGGGTGCGGGACATCCTCCTCGGCCGCCGGTCGAGCGACCTCGACTTTGCCCTGGCGGGGATGGCGGAGGTGTTTCCCCGGCTGTTCGCGGAACGGATCGAGGGGAGCTTCTTCTGGCTCGACAGGGAGCGGCTCCAGTCGCGGGTAGCCAAGCGGACCGAAGAGGGGGTCGTCACCCTCGACTTTGCCCCGTTGCGGGGGGAGGGGATTGAGGAAGACCTGTCCCTGCGCGACTTCACGGTCAACGCGCTGGCCCTGGAGCTGGCTGACGCATCCCCCCTGATCGACCCGCTGGACGGTAAGAGCGACCTGGGAAAACGGCTGATCAGGACCTGCTGCGCAACCTCCCTGGAGGACGACCCGCTCCGGCTCCTCCGCGCAATACGGCTGGCAGCGACCCTCGGTTTCGCCATCGAGCCGGGGACCTTCGCCGATATCAGGAAGAAGGCGCTGCTGCTGGGGCAGGTGGCCGCGGAGCGGACCAGGGACGAATTGCTGCAGATTCTGGAGGCTCCGGGGGTTGCCGCCTCCCTGCTGCTGCTCCATGATGCGGGGCTCTTGAGGGTGCTCGTCCCCGGAGCCGGCCGGGAAGAGCTTGCCGAATCTGAAGTGGCAGGGGGAATAGCCAGCGCCGCCCGGGTTGAACAGGTCGCCGGAGAGCTTGCCCGCCATTTCCCGGATCTTTCCCAGAGCGTGGCCACCCATCTCGGCCGCGGGGTGGAAGGGAAGGGGACAGCGCTCTCCTTTCTGAAGCTGGCTGCCTTCAGCGGCGGGGCCGAGGGGCCGGGGCGGGCCGATGCCTGGGCCGCCAGGCTCAGGCTGGGGAGGAAGGGGAGCCGCATGCTGGCGCTCCTCGGCAGCGACATGGCGCCCGATTTTGCGGCACTCTCCGCGCGGCCGTCGAGCCGGGCGAAGTTCCGCTTCTTCAGGGACCATGAGCCGGCCGGGGTTGAGCTCGTGCTCCTCGCCCTGGCCCGCGGCGAGCTGTCCTGGCCGTTCTTCTCCGGGCTGGTCCGCTACTATTTCACGGATTACCCCGGTGCGGCTGAATTCCTCTCGGGCGACGAGGTCATGGCGCTGCTCGGCATCGGCCAGGGGGAGGCGGTGGGCGTGGCCCTGGAGCGGCTGAAGGAGGCGGAGCGGAGCGGCCTGGTTAACGACAGGGAGGAGGCGCGGAATTTCCTCAGGAAAAACCTGTTGACAAAAGGGGCGCCGATGGGCTAAATATATAGCTTCTTTGAGCGGGAATAACTCAGTGGTAGAGTGTCAGCTTCCCAAGCTGAAGGTCGAGGGTTCGAATCCCTTTTCCCGCTCCAGAATTTGAACCCCGGTGGCTAACAGGCTGCCGGGGTTTTGTTTTTCTGTGGCAATTAAAAGCTTCTTTTCCCCATAAAAGTCCGAAAGTAAAGCCTGCCCCCATTTTTTACCCGGCATGACCGATATGGACGAATCTATAACTGGCGGTACATCCCATGGGTAATTACAGTGTGGTCGTTCTCGACTTTGAAACCACCGGCCTCTCGCCCGATTGCGGCGACAGGACCATAGAGGTCGGTGCGGTGCTGATCAGGAACAACCGGATCGTCGATCGCTTCGAGAGCCTGATGAATCCGGGTATGAGAATCAGCAGCTTCATCGAGGGGTATACCGGCATCACCAACAGGATGCTGGGCAGCGCCCCGCCCATCGCCGAGGTGATGGAGAAGTTCGCCGCGTTCATGGCCGGGCACCATCTGGTTGCCCACAACGCGAGCTTCGACCGGCGCTTTCTCGATGCCGAACTGCAGCGCGTCAGGAAGCGGCGAACACAGGAATTTGCCTGCTCCATGCTGATCTCCCGCCGTGTCTATCCCGACGTTCCGGGACACAGTCTCGAAACGCTCGTCAGGCACAAGGGGCTCACGACCAGCGGGGTCTACCACCGGGCGCTCGCAGACGCTGAAATGACCGCTCATCTCTGGATCAGCATGGTCAATGAGCTCAAGAGCGCGTTTAACCTCGGGCAGGTGCCGTTCGAGCTGATGCAGCAGCTGGCGAAGGTGTCGAAAGCAGCCGCTCCTGCGTTGTTGCGCCGGGTCGCGGAGAAGGCTGAAATCAAGGATGAAGTATGAGTTATAGTCAACATCAACGCCGGAGCAGAAGAAGCGGAAGATTGGTTTGAGCGGCAAGATATCGCCTGCGCACTTGCGGTCACAAAGCTCCCCTCACAGGCCGGATTTGCGGGCGCCCTTCCCGCTTTCTCCGGCTTTTGGGGAACGCGCGTAATTGATTGGATTTTGTGAGGTGGAATTAATGTGGTATATTGATGATGTATTTTCGAGTCCTCGTGTTACCGAAACTGGGGATCGCAGAAAGGGTCAATATATGCGCAAGCACCTTGCATTTCTTACAGTCTTGCTAGCCTTGCTGATGGGATGTGCACAGCCCTGTGTTAAGGAAACTGACTTCCTCCGTTTCCAAAATACGTTTGAACAGCAACTCCATACCCTTGAAGAGCAACTTCAGGAGGAAAAGACGCGTAATGCAAAACTTTCGGCTGAGATTCAAGCAATGCATCTCCTGAAGGCCAATCAGGCAATCTCAGTCAGCAAAGAAAGTCCCGCGCTGGAACAGTATGTACGCAACTTTGACCAGCAACTCCATTCTCTTGAACGGCAACTCCAGGAGGAAAAGACGCGTAATGCAAGACTTTCGGCTGAGATTCAAGCCATGCTTCCCCCGAAGGCTGGTCAGACAATCTCAGTCAACGAAGTGATTGCCATGCCGGAGCAGTATGCCAATAAAGACATAGTTTTGGAAGGTAAACTTACTTCGCAAGTCTATTTTGACAAGGGTATCGGACATTTTGTCATTCAGGGATTGAATAACAATTACACGTTGCACTGCTTTTTTAAGAGGGCTTCTTTGGACCAGCTTTCGCGACGAATGCTGGTGGGCAAATTGCCCCATAACCGGATGCATATCCAAGGGCAACTCGTAAGCTCAGTTGATGGCTTCGCAAAAGAACTGGGATCTTATTATCCAGGCGGATATGAATTTCATGTAGATAAGATATTAGAGTGAAGATCGGCTAACGAGTAGCTGCAACTGACAGCCTTCGACACCCAGAAGCTCAAGGGCGCCAGGGGAGGCAGCGGTGCCGCCATACAGATGTTCTGCCTCGGCACATTCCTGTGAGGTCAGGCCAAGCTTCCTGGCGCGGGCCTTCCATCCACCCACCACCTTGCAAACATCGGCCCCAGAGCTCTCGGGGAACGACCCTCGTCTTTGGCCTCGACCGCCTCCCGGCGTTTCATCAGAATCTGCCCCCAGCGGTCGGGGCATGAATCCATGAACACACCGAAATTGGAATCCCCCGGGAAGAATTCACCGGCAAACAGATCCAGTTCCGGGTCCAGCGGAAAGGCATGGGCATGCTTGAGCCAGGTCGGCTCGTAGGCAAAACGTCACAACACCATCAGCGGCGCCCTGGAGTGGCGACTCAATCCTTCGTGGAGATGAAGGGGGGGCCGCAATATTCCTGCCGGCGGGTGCAGGGGGAGGGTGTTGCCAGGAGGTAGCCCTGTCCCAGGGGAATGCCGGCGGAAACCAGGAACTCCAGTTCCTCCCGCCGCTCGATCCCCTCGGCGATCACCACTGCCCCTATTTTCCCGCAGAATGTGGCCAGGGCTTCGACCAGGGCCTGCCTGGTGGCCGAGGTGTCGATGGCAGAGACCAGAAAGCGGGAGAGCTTGACGTACTCGGGCTCCAGCCGGGCCAGCATTTTCAGGCCGGCATAGCCGGAGCCCAGATCGTCGATGGCGATGGAGTACCCCTGCTCGCGGTAGTGGGAGAGTGTCCGGTAAAAGAGCTCGTAGTCCTCGATAATGGTCCGTTCGGTCAGTTCGAAGATGATGCGGGAGCGTTCGATCTGCAACTCTTCGAGGAGCATCGCGGTGACCCCCCGCTCATGTTCGTCGGCCTGGAGGATGGAGGGACAGACATTGAGGAAGATCCGGCCCGGTATTTCCAGTGACTTGGCCATGATGAGCGCTTTTTTCCGGCAAAGCATCTCGAGAGGATAGGCAAGGCCGTAGTGACACGATTTGGCGAAAAGCTCCTCCGGACTGGCAATTCCGCCCGGTCTGCTGAGCCGGCTCAACGCCTCGTGGCCGTAGATACCGCCGTCGGCCAGCGAGAAAATCGGCTGGTACACCGGCGTAATCAGCTCACCGCTGATGATTTCCTCTATTTCTTCCTGTTCCGCGCTTTTCACGCAAACAGGGAGCGAAGAAGAGCCGAACAGTTCCTGAAAGGCCCTGAACAGGGCGTTGTCGGCATTTACCCCGTCCCGGTCGCTGAGGAAAACCCCTTCCACATTGAGCAGGACCTCGCCGCTGCCGCCAAGCGGGACTATGCGCCGCGCCAGATGGGGGAGCGTGCAATGGCGTCGCAGCTCCCGTCGGATGACTTCCATGTCCTGCTGGAACAACTCATTACCGTAATTAACCGCCGGGACCAGCAGCAGGAAAAACTCTCCCGGTCCCGCCTGATATCCCCCTTCTATCTTACCCCGCAGCTGTTTTCCGACGATGCGGATAAAGAGGGCAACGGACCGGGTGACGGTATCGGGAAGGAGCTGCGCGTGGGCGAAATGGATCGCGACGATGCCGGCGCAGCCGGTGCTTTTCAGGTATTCCTTGAATTTGCTGAACAGATAGCCGCAGTCGTCCAGCGATTCCTCCAGTCTCGGGAGGATGCGCTGCTGGCATAACGGGGCTGGGCTCAGGTATAAGGGTGTGGCTTCCATGGTTTCCCCGCAGTTCGAGATCAACCCGTCTGCCCCGTTTCTCAGGCGATAAAGCATGGTGCTCCATACCGGCTCAGGCGCAGGGGTCACTCATCCAGGAGCGCGGCGAGCAGCTCGCCGTAATGCGCTTTGTTTGCCGCCCGATAGGAATCTCTCAAATCTCTCAGCTTGCCGATCTGTTCGTCTATTTCGGTAAAGTCCAGGATCTTCACGTTGATGAACGGTATTTTCATGGTCGCCTCGTTGTGGTTCGAGTAGTCATTTCTCGGGCTGGGCCAGCAGAAACACGCCGGTCATCTTGAACAGCATGGTATTCATGGGGCTCAGTTCAAGGAGGCGGACCTCCGCCTTTTTCTCTTCACGGATGGTTTTCAGGCAGCGGAGCAGCAGGGCGATCCCCATGGAGTTTATCCGGCCGGTCCTGCTGAAGTCGAATTTTACCAGAGGCCGCCGGATCTTGCCGGGGAGTTCCTTCAACTGCCCCTCGGCCAGGGCGTCAATGTTGCCGTGGAAGGCGAAATAGTCATGGTCATCGGCACGACCGGGCATGATTGAGAATGCCGTTTGCATATATTCTCTCCTTACAGACTGTTTTCTGCATGCGTTGCGATGTGAAAACCGCGCGGTGTTTCCAGGTCCATCGGCGAGGAGGCCCGCAGGTGCCCGCCGACCACCGTTTGCCTGCCGGGGGTGATGCTGACGTGGAAGTGATCCAGAATGCGCCAGATGATGAACAGACCGCGCCCCCCCGTGTCGTCGGAGAGCTCCCGGCGGTCCTGATTCTGCGCCAGGTGCTTCAGGACCATGTCCGGTGAAAGGCTCCCCCAGCCGTCGGTGACCTCCATGGCGAGGGTTTCGCCGTCAAAGCCGAAGCGGAAGGAGATCCCTTCCCGGGGGAAGATGGCCCGCTTTTCCCCTTTCCGGTATATCTTGTGGTCGTCTGCCCCCCGCGGCGCTCCATACATGGCGTTTTCCAGCATCTCGTCGGCAAGGAGAGCCCCCTTCTGCCGGAGGAGATCGGCATCAGGCGATTCTCCACGGATGAGGGTTTCGAGCTCTGCTATCAGCGCTTCCTTTTGTTCCGAGGATGAAAAGGCGAACTCCTGGATCGGGGTGCCGGGCTTCAGGTAATCGGCCATGTCCCAGGACCTTCGCTCGACCAAGTTATGCACGGCCGGAAGGAACCAGCTCTTTGCCATGTCTCCATTGCCGTTCCCGGAACCGGCCGGGTTTATCGCCAGGTGCCTGACCATGTCGGCGGCGAGCAGTTTCAGGGGTGGGAAGGGGTCTGCGGCAGAGGAGATCACGAGGAATTCCGTGCCGGGGAAGATGTTCCGCAGGTTCGACACCAGGTCCAACCTTGCCGCCGGATAGAGCCTGGCTGAAATAATGATCAGGGCCGGTTCGATACCGAGCACTTTCAGGTTCTTGAAAGAAGCGGCGGGGTCTTCACCGGCCACCATTCGGACAATGCCGGCAATCCTCGTCAGCAGCGGGCTGCAGAGCGTTTCGTCCTCGGAGTCCTTGAAGAGCGCCAGCACGGTATTGTTGGTCAACATGAATTCTCCTTGCGCATGCAACTGGTTACAGGCACGCCGGTGATTCGGCGCAGCACTCTGATGAAGCGGCGATCAGCAGGGTTACATCGTCCTCGAAAGTCTTTTCGCCGGTGAACTGCTCGGCGGTTGCCAGCAGGAGTTGCCTGACGGTACTGGGGGGAGAGGTGATATTTTCCTGCAGAAATGCTTCCAGCCTGCCATAGCCGAACTCGTCCCCCTCCCGGTTCCTGCATTCGACGATGCCGTCCGTGTAGAGAAAAATGATGTCCCCGCTGCTGAAGCCGGAGGTAAACTCCTGGTATGAGCAATCCTGCTCGAATCCGAGGGGATAGCTGGAAACATTTTCCAGCATCTCCGCTCTTCCCCCCTCCTTCCGGTACAGGTAAGGGAAGTTGTGGCCGGCGTTGGCAAGGGTGACCTCCCCCCGCTGCGGGTCGATCACCACCACCAGGCAGGTCATGAGGAGCGTCTGGCGGGCCGTGGCGAGAATGGCGTTGTTCATGCCGAACAGAAGCTCCGCGGGGGTCGTGACTCCCCGGGAAATAAGGGTATGGAGGCTCGCCTTGGCCGCCGTCGTCACCATCCCCGACTGGACGCCGTGGCCGCTCACGTCAGCCACGACCAGGCCGAGCTTCCCGTCACCCAGGCTGAAGTAGTCATAAAAGTCGCCGCCGATTTCCGAGGAGGTGGTAACCCCCGCGCTGATGGTGATCCCGCCGGAGCGCGATTCGGGAGGGGGGAGGAGGTCCTGCTGGATCTTGCTCGCCTTGGCCACCTCTTCCCCGATCCTGGCGCTCAGGCTGCGCAGGGTGGCGAGGAGGAGCGCCTGGCTTTCGGATATCTTCATCATGAGCTCGGAGACGGCGACTATCCCCAGGCAGCGCCCCTCCTCCACCACAGCAAAGGAGTCGGTCTCAAGGGCCGGGTCGGTTGCCAGCAGCCCTGCCATTGCCTCGTGCACGTCCAAGGCTGGCCCCATGGCGACGGAATCGTCCTCCATAAGGGTCCGGATCGGCTTCTTGCCGTACAGCTCCATGGCGAACGGCCGCCCCAGGTGGCGGAAGATGAGGGTCCTGCGGTTGACCACCCCGAGGAATCTTCCTGCGCATGTCACGGGAAGCGCCAGCAAAGCCTGCTCTTTCTGGAATATGTCGTAGACTTCCTTGACCGTAATTTCGGAGTCGATCCCCGTTACCGGCCGGATTATCTCCCGCAGGCGGGGAATGGCATGCTGGGGCTGTTCCATGGGTTGCCTCACTTCCTTTTTCATAGGCACAATAACGGATGTTTATGGAAACTGTGTTACAGGAGGGTAAAAGTTTTCATGGAAATGGGGGTAATTTCGCGGAGGGCGGGTTGTGATGGATTTTCTCGAAAATCGGGGAGTGGGCCGAGGGCGCAGGTAATGGAGCCGCTTTGTCAGTGTGAGAGCTGACGGTGGGCGGGGGAGATTTGCCCTTTTCGGGTCTGGTCGAAGAATTGTCCCGTGTCAAGGGTTGACCCTTCTGCCTTTCCCTTGCCAGGACTAAAAATCCCCGCTTTCCGAACCAGAACCCAATAGCTTCTGGTTCGGAGTTCCCGGATGGAAACTAATTAAACTTTGCTAAGTATATCAAGTGTTGCGGTAAAAAACATGCGGGAAGAGATTTTTAGCTGGAAACTAAAAGGAGGGGAGGGGAGGGCGTTCTGGAGGGCGGGGGTGGTCTAGGTCATGTTGACAATAAATTCGGTGAGTGATATGTTACATGTAACAAATGCGACGGAGACTACACATGCAAAAGCAATCTGTAACAGAGCGGGTATCAACGTATAGGAGCCGCCAGCGGGCAGCCGGTTTCAAATCCGTACAAATATGGGTTCCGGACCCCAAGGCCCCGGGGTTTGCGGAAGAATGCCGGAGGCAGTCCCTTGTCGCCGCAAACGACCCAGAGGAAATGCACGATCTGGAAATGCTTGCGGAAATCGCTGACTGGGATGAGGAATGAAGCGGGGCGATCTGGTTCTGATAGCCCTCCCCGGTGATTACGGCAAGCCCAGACCTGCCTTGATAGTCCAATCCAACCTCTTTTCCGATCACCCGAGCGTGACAATCTGCCTGCTGACCAGTCATATACTTCAGACTCCTCTGTTTCGATTCTACGTGGAGCCAAGCCCTGACAACGGGTTAACCGTCCCTTCACAGGTTCAGATAGACAAAATGATGACCATCCCCCGGGAAAAAATAGGTCAAAACATAGGGAAGCTTTCCCATAAACAGATGTATGAAATCACAAAACTATCGGCTCTCTGGATTGGAATAGCCGAGGATTGATCAGCTCAGGGAGGCAGGAGCATGATTAAATTAACAATCACAACCGGGACCGAAAAGGACTTCTTTCAGCGTGGGAAAGAGCTTGCCCGGAGGCTGGACAGAGGGGAGCGGGTACCGGCAGAAAACGTCATCACTTTTGAGGATCCGGAGGATATTCTGGAATTGGTGACGGCAGCCAGGGTGGACCTTTTCAGGGCGGTCAAGGATGAG
>JAMPXD010000237.1 GCA_023701365.1 Geobacteraceae bacterium | reverse complement strand
CCCCCTTCAAGGGGGAGGCCAGGAGGGGGATGGGGTGCCTTGTAGCCGGGAAACCCATCCCCACCCCAACCCTCCCCTTGAAGGGGAGGGAGTTTTTTGGGAACGGCTGAAGTTTAGCGCTAATCGGATTGTATTATAATTCTTCCCTGTTCACCGGCAACCGGATCGTCACCGTGGTCCCCTTCCCCATCTCGCTCTCGATGGCGATCCTACCCTGGTGCTGCTCGACGATCTGCCTGGTGATGGCGAGGCCGAGACCGGTCCCTTTCGCCCTGGTGGTGAAGAACGGCTCGAAGATCCGCTCCAGGTTCTCCGGAGTAATGCCGGCGCCGTCGTCCCTGAACGTCAGGCTGAGGTGTTCCTCCCCGTCCAGGGAGGTGGCCACCACCAGCCTTCCCCCCTCCCCCATGGCCGCCCCGGCGTTGAGGATCAGGTTGATCGCCACCTGACGCAGCTGGTCGCCGTCCGCCATGATCCGCGGCAGCCCCGGCGCCAGCTCCTTCACCACCGCGACGTGGTGCATGTCGGTGTGATTGGCGGCGAAGTCGACGATCTGCTCCAGCAGGGCGTTGATGTCGGTCTCTTCGAGGGTCGGCCGGGGGGTCCGGGCGTAGGAGAGGAGGTCCTGGACGATCTTCTTGCAGCGCTTGCTCTCCCGCTTGATCTCGTGGATGAAGCCGTAGTTCGGGTCGTCGGGGGGGAGCTTCCCCTCAATGTAGCTGGCATAGCCGAGGATCACCCCGAGGGGGTTGTTGATCTCGTGGGCCACGCCGGAGGAGAGGACCCCGAGGGAGGCCATCTTCCCCTGCTGGGCCAGGTTCGCCTCCATCTCCTTGTTGTCCTTGATGATCTGGGTCATCCGGTTGAAGGCGGAGGCGAGCTCTCCCAGCTCATCCCCGGAATCGACCTCCATCCGCTCGTCGAGCCGGCCGCGCTTGACCCTGCGGATCACCTCCAGCATGTGGTTGATCGGGTCGGTGAGCACCTTGGAGGCGAGGAAAACCAGCGCCACCGCGACGATGCAGACGAAGATGGTCAGCACCACCATGCTCTCGATGATCCGCCCCTTGATCTCGTTCGCCTCCTGGTAAAACTCGTCCTCGTAGGAGCCGACCGCCACGATCCAGTCCCAGGGCTGGAAATACTCGTAACGGACGATCTTCAGCCGGGGTTCCCGGTCGCCCGGATTGCGCCAGGGGTAGCGGATCCAGCCCTTCTTCTTGTCGCACATCTCCCTTATGAAGGGGAAGCCGTCCGAATCCTTGGCGTCGTAGAAGTTCTTCCCCTCGCCGGTCGGGTGGACCGTGAAGTTCCCCCTGCTGTCCATGCAGAAGATGTAGCCGGTCTTCCCCACCTTCTTGCTCTTGATCTTCTCCTTCAGCTCGGCAAAGGAGCGTTTCTCGAAATTGACGTCCTCGTAGGTCTCCTCCAGATAGCCGCCGGTGGCGATGATCCAGTCCCACTCCTTGAAGTAGCGGTAGGCCACCACCTTGTTGCGGGGGTGCTTGTCCCCGAGGATCGCGTTACGCCAGGGGTAGATGATATAGAGCACCTCCCCCGGCCGCGCCCGCACTGCCTTCTCGCACATCTCCCGGATGAAGTGCCTGCCGTTCTCGTCCTTCTCGTGGTAGACGTTCTCCCCTTCCCGGGCGATATGGACCTGGAGGTCCCCCTTGCTGGACATGGCGTAGATGTAGCCGGTCTCGCCGACGTTCACCCGTTTCAGGGCGCTGCGCGCCTCGCTCCGCGCCGTGGCCAGGTCCACCCTGCCGCTTGCGTACTGGCGGTGCTCGGCTTCGACGATGTTGAAGGAGAGGTTGGTCAGGGCCGCCAGGTCCTCGCGGAAACTCTTCGCCTTGTCCTGCTTGTAGACCTGGAACTGCTGGTGATGGGAATTGAGGAGGTCGAGGGTGAAGCCGGTGATGTGCTCAAGGTCGTCCTTGCTGGTCTGGGTAATCCCGAGGTAGGCCTGGCGGTAGGAGATATAGCCGATCACCCCGCCGACGATGAAGATCGGGATGGTCACCAGGGGAAGGACCACCACCAGCATCTTCCAGCGGAGCTTGAGATTGTTCATGAAGCCGAACAGGTACTTGTGCATGGGGAAATATTATGTAAACAGCATGAAAAAAGCCAGCGGTTTTTTGCAGATTTGCAAAAAAGGGAGAGACTCGCGGGAGGAAAATGCAAAAAAGCCGGAGATCCTCGTGGATACCCGGCCTTCAGCGACTATTTCCATCAGGGTGGGGGAGGGTCAGCGACTCTCCGCCATCCCCTTCTCGAATACATTCCAGAGCTGCAACTCCAGGTCGGGAAAGGCAAACAGCGGCAGTTTCTGGTCCCAGTTGAATACGTCAGACGCATAGCGGCCGTCGACAAGCCGGTACTGTTCCACCATTTCGTCCTCCGGGTAGACAACCAGGTACTCCCGTACCCCGAACCGCTCGTAAAGGGCCTTTTTTTCCCGCTTGTCCTTGAGCTTGGTGGAAGGTGACAGTATCTCCACCACGAGGTCGGGCGCCCCCTGGATGTTGGCCTCGGTCAGCTTGTTCGTGTCACAGACAACAAGGAGGTCGGGCTGGACCACGTTAAAGTCGTCAAGGACAACGTCGGTGGGCGCCAGATAGGGTCTGCATTGTTTATTTTTGAAGTAATCGAAGAATATTGCGTGGATGTTCCCCAGCACTCTTTGATGCTTAAGGCTCGGCGCCGGCGTCATATTGTACGCTTCACCGTCGATGATTTCCCACCGTTCCTCATCCGGCCAGGATTTATAATCAGCATAGGTGAATTTTCTCTTTTCCGCTGTCGAACCCATGGGTAATCTCCTCCCAGCGATTGGAACGGCCTTTGTGCTATGGATGCTATCAGATTTCACCATAAATGCAAACAAATCTCCTGCGCCCTACGTGGATAATTGCCGTGACTATAATGTTCTCTTGCCCCGCAAAGTTGCATATCTCCGGATCAAGCATAGAATTTACATGAGTGTGAACCAACCATCGCTGTCCCACGCCGGGAAATGCGGCGGCCGAAGCGCGCTGGTTCTACGGGGAGGTTTGAATGCTGCGGACAATATCCCGCCTGATCCCGGCCTTATGCCTGTTTTTATGGCTGCCGCAGTCAACGTTTGCAGAGCGTGGCATGGCCATCGATCCCGCCGTCTGCCTCGGCTGCCACGGCGACAAGGTCCCTGCCGCGGCCTTCGCCGCTTCGGTGCACGGCAAGAATGCCTGCACCAGCTGTCACGTGGCGGTCACCGACCTCGCCAGGCACATCAGGGGGGAAGTGAAGCCGGAAAAGGTGACCTGCGTCCGCTGTCACAAGGAGGAGAGCGCCGAACACTACGCCAGCGTCCACATGCTGCACGGGATCGCCTGCTCCGACTGCCACAGCGACATCCACACCCAATCCTACTGGGCAAAGGACAAGCGGCTGGTCGTTGCCGCATGCCTCCGCTGTCATGCCGGAGAGGGGGGCTTTCTTGCTTCCGTGCACGGCAGGGGGGTAGCCGCCGGCAACCCGGATGCGGCGGCCTGCAACGACTGTCACAATCTCCATGAGATCAAGTCCCTCGACAAGGCCGGTTCCTTCGGGGAGCGGGAGTTTCACACCAGGGTCTGCCTCAGGTGCCACGCGGACGAGCGGATGATGAGGCGCAACAACGTCTTCACCGTGGCGGTGAAGTCCTACATGGAGAGCTATCACGGCAAGAACTTCCGCCTCGGCTATCCGGAACGGGTGGCCGGCTGCACCGACTGCCACACCGCCCACGAGATCCTGTCGGCCGCTGACCCCCGGTCAAGCGTCACCCCCGCAAACCTGGTCCGGACCTGCGGCCGCTGCCACTCCGGGGCAACCCCGCTGTTCGTGCGATTCTATCCCCACGGCGAGCACACCGACCGGAAGAACTACCCCATTCTCTTCTGGACCTTTGTCGCCATGACCGCCCTGCTCGGCTCGGTCTTCGGCGTCTTCTGGGCTCACACCCTGCTCTGGATGGCGAGAGGCTTCGTGGAAAACCGGGAAAAGCTGGCGGCCCTCCATGAGGGGCGGCTGAAAATCGTGGTCACTGACGGCTTCACCCAGTACAACCGCTTCAACAGGAAGCATATCTTCCTCCATCTGGTGGTCATCATCAGCTTCCTGGGGCTCTCCCTGACCGGGCTGCCGCTCAAGTTCAGCTCCCAGGAATGGGCCAGGCTGCTGATGCACCTGTACGGGGGAACTGCCAACGCCGGCCTGATCCATCGGATCTGCGCCGGGATGACCTTCCTCTATTTCGCCGCTGCCATCGCCATGAGCATCCACTTCCTGTTCCTCAGGAGGGATGTCCCCGGCAACTGGCTCCAGCGTCTGCTCGGCCCCGATTCCCTCTGCCCGAACCTGAGGGATCTCCGGGATGCGGCGAAAATGTTCCGCTGGTTCCTCCACATGGGCGAAAAGCCGACCTTCGAGCGCTGGACCTACTGGGAGAAATTCGACTTTCTCGCGGTATTCTGGGGGATGTTCATCATCGGCGGCAGCGGCCTCATGCTCTGGTTCCCCCAGTTTTTCGGCCAGTTCCTCCCCGGCTGGATGTTCAACGTGGCCACCATCGTCCATTCCGACGAGGCGCTCCTGGCCACCGGCTTCATCTTCACGGTCCACTTCTTCAACACCCACGGCAGGCCTGAAAAGTTCCCGATGGACTTCGTCATTTTCAACGGCCAGATATCCAAGTACGAGTTCATCGAGGAGCGGGGCGACCAGTGGCGGCGCTATGAAGAGGCGGGGATCACGGAGCGGTTCAAGACCGGGAAAACCAGCGGCGTCATCTACGACTTCCTGTTCAAGGGGTTCGGCTTCCTCTCCCTCTTCGCCGGGATCATTCTGCTGCTGCTGATTCTCTACGCCTTCATAACGTCAGGGTAAGGCTATTCCTACCCCCGCAACCCCTCCGCCACCACCTCGGCGATGTCGCGGACCCTGGTCCGGCTGGCCTGCTTGTCCTTCAGGCCGTCCTCGAACATGGTCAGGCAGTAGGGGCAGGAGACGCAGACCGTGTCCGGCTTCGAGGCCAAGGCCT
>JAMPXD010000236.1 GCA_023701365.1 Geobacteraceae bacterium | reverse complement strand
TCTCCGCAGAGCGGGACTTCAATGCCCGGGCCGGCTTCACCAAGCACCACGACCGGCTGCCGCGCTTCTTCTACAACGAGCCGGTGGCGCCGCATAACCTGACGTTCATGATGAAGGACGAGGAACTCGACGAAGTCTTCAACTGGTAGGATAAAGCGGCGTCCATATTTGCGCCATCTCAGCCCCGTCCTCGGGACTTCCTTGTGCGGCGTAGCCCTGCTACGCCTCCGCGGAGCCCCTGCGGGCGGGGCCGACCTGACGCAAATCTGAACGCCGCTGCAGTTACCTTATTCAGGCGGGGCTTGTGCCCCGCCTTTTTCGAAGCGTGGGTATTGCGGAGGTTAGCCGATGAAACTGGAAGTCGGACTTTTTGCCGGGCTTAAGTGCAACAACCCGGAGCTCCCCTGTTACGGGGAGAGGGAATTCTCCCTGGAGGTCCCCGACGGGACCACCATCGGGGAGCTGCGCGCCCTGCTGGCGATCGACCCGGCCATCCCCCTGCTGACCATGGTGAACAGCCACCACGAGCATGAGGATTGGGTGCTGAAGGAGAACGACCGGGTCGGGATGTTCCCCCCCATCGGCGGGGGGTAGGGAGCGCGATGACAATCTCACTTTCCCTCACCCTCAAGACGGAGCGGTGCGGGGAGTTTTACCCCCTTCTTATGGCCGGTTTTCAGGTCCCGGTCCGGGTGGGGTGCAGTGTCAGGGAGCTCCTCTGCGACCAGTTCGGCATCGACAATGACTACGTGGTCGGGCGGATCACCACCGTTTTCCAGAACGGCAAGGCGATCGACGACCTGGATGCGGCCATGGTCAGGGACGGCGCGCGGCTCACCCTCTCCGCCGCCATGCCGGGGCTGGTGGGGGCGACCATGCGCAGCGGCGGGTTCTATGCCGCCATGCGCGGCTCCATTACCCACCGGGAGACCGGGGAAGCCAACCTCCCCGGCAGAGGCGTGATCCGGATGAAGCTGTTCAACCTGCTCCTCGCCGAGCTGGGACCGGCGTTCCTGCGGCGGGGGATCGGCGTGGACGCCGCGGAACTGGCCGATTTCCTCGCCCAAAGGCCGGCCTCCTTCTGGCAGGGGTGCCGGGAGATCCTCCTGGACGGCGCCCCGGTCGAGCCGGAGCTACTCAGGGAGGGCGCCGCGCTCGACGGGGGGACGGTCCTGCTTGAGGTTACCTGTGTGAATGTGGAGTAGCAACTTGCCAGCCTTATAAAGTCCCCCTCCCCTTCAAGGGGAGGGTCGGGGTGGGGATGGGTTTTATCGGCCTAAAGCACCCATCCCCCTCCTGACCTCCCCCTTGAAGGGGGAGGAAATTAACTGCGGAGGATTGGAACTAATTAAGTAACAACATAATATCGCGCCCGTATTTACGCCAGATTTGGCCGGGCCGATTGAGCAAAACCGCAGGCGTAGCACGGCTACGTCGAGGATTTTGCGATTGAGAACCGGCCAAAGATGGCGTGAAGACGGACGCGATACAACGGGGGGGGGACATGCTGCTGGAGCAACTGGTAGAAAAAGCCGGGCAACGCCCGGAGTATGATTGGGACTCCTATTATTGCTGGCTGTTCAGCCAGCTTGCCGGCCGGGAAGTCACCGACTACAAATTCTGGCAATGCAAGAAATGCCTCACGGTCAATCTGGTTTACCTCCCGGCGCGCTACGGAAAGTGTCGCGCCTGCGAACTGATCCACCTGCCATGCGACCTGCAATGACCCTCTGCCGGGGAGAAACCCGGGATGCTGCAAGGGAACCGATGGTGAAGAAAGAGAAGGCCGATTACATCATTCAGACGGTGGTCCATGCCCTCGATGTCCTGGAGCAGTTCCGCGGCGATGTCGACGAGCTCGGGGTCACTGAATTGAGCAGGCGCCTGAGGCTCCACAAGAACAACGTGTTCAGGCTGCTGGCCACCCTGGAGTCCCACAACTACATAGAGCAGAACAAGCATACGGAAAACTACCGTCTCGGCCTCAAGAATCTCCAGCTCGGCCAGACCGTCATCAGGCAGATGGGGCTGTTGCGCCGGGCTAGGCCGGTGCTGGAGTCGCTGACGGGGGAGTGCAACGAAACCTGCTACGTGGCGATCCTGAAAGAGGCCCACGTCATCTACCTCGATGCGCTCGAATCGGCGCACCCGGTGCGGGTCGCCTCCCGTACCGGCGCCAGGCTGCCACTCCATTGCACCGCAGAGGGGAAGGTGCTGCTGGCCGGTGCCAGCGACACCGCCCGGCAGCGTTGTTCCGCCCGGGAGCTCAAGCGATATACGGCGCATACCGTCACCGACCGGCAGGAGTTGGAAAAAGAGCTGGAAATGGTGGCCGCCCGGGGGTATGCGCTGGAGAATGAGGAACTGGACCAGGGGGTGAGGGGCGTTGCCGTGCCGATCCGCAACTACACCGGGTGCGTCGTCGGCGCGCTCGGCGTTTCCGGCCCGGCCACGCGCTTCAGCGAGGCGAGAATCCATGACGAGCTGGTCCCGCTGCTGCTCAGGGCCGCCGCGGAAGTTTCCGGGCGGCTCGGCTACTGTCCCCCGGCGGATATCGCGCAGAATGGATGAGCGCCGCTCAAACGACCTTCAAGGCGATCATGGTCACGTCGTCCTCCAGTGCGGCGGTGCCGGTAAAGGCGGTGACCTCCGCGAGAATGGCGTCGACAACCGCCCGGGGTGATTCCGCCTTCCCGGCGTTGAGGATGTCGCATAGCCTGGCGCGCCCGAACATTTCTCCGGCGCTGTTGCGGGATTCGGTGATGCCGTCGGTGTAGAGAAGGAGCAGGTCTCCCTGCTCCAGCTGCAGCTGTTTTTCCTCGAAGATCACCTCCTTCCTGACCCCCAGAATCAATCCTTCGGCATCCAGTTCCAGGCATGCCGCCGCAGCGCCCCGGAAGAGGAGGGGCAGGACGTGGCCGGCATTGGAATAGGTCAGGGTGCGGCTCACGGCATCGTACTTGACATAGAAAAGGGTGATGAACAGTCCCGCCTGGCCGAGGTCCTCGTAAAGGATCTCGTTCAGGGAGGCGAGGATGTCGGCGGTGCCGCTGAAGGAGTGGACCTCGGCGTGCAGCACCGACCTGGCCTCGGCAGTCATCAGCGCCGCGCCGATGCTGTGGCCTGAGACGTCGGCGATCACCAGATCCACGACGCCGTCTTCGCGCCGGTAGAAATCGTAGTAGTCCCCCCCGACGTGGGCCGCGGGGACGCAGCAGCCGGCAAGCTCGACCCCGGGAAGTTCCGGGGGCGCCTTCGGCAGGAGGGAGAGCTGGATCTGCCGGGCCAGTTCCATGTCGCGCAGCATCCGGGAGTTCTCCAGCAGCACCTTTTCCGCCCGCTTCCGCTCGGTCAGGTCGCGGGCCACCGCTACCCCGTACAGGTTCTTGTGGAAGCTGACCAGGCGGATGGTGATCTCGACCGGCAGTTCTCCCCCGGAACACTTGTACAGCTGGGTGGTGATCGTGTCCTGGTCCCTCCCCTCGGCGTGGCCGAATGCCACCAGTTCCCTGACCCTGAGCGCCGCCTCCGCCGGGAAAAAATTGTCGAGGGGGAGGGACAGCAATTGCTGGCGGGAGCAGCCGAGCTGGCGGCAGGCCGAGTCGTTGACATCGACAAAGGCGAGGGACGGGATCTGGAGCAGGAAGATGCAGTCGTTGCTCTGGTCGAGCAGGGCCCGGAACCTCTCCAGCTCATCGAGCTTCTGCTGCAGCTCGGGATAATAGGTCTTGCGCAGGGAGCGCTCGCCCAGGCCGATGATCTTTTCCCGCTGGCTGCTCCAGGTATCGCCGGGGTCAGAGGGCCTTTTCATAGATCGCCTCGATATCCTCTCTGGTCGGCTGGCGCGGGTTGGTGAAGATGCAGGGGTCATTGAGCGCCTTTTCGGCGAGCTCGGCGATGTCCCCCCTCCCCACCCCCAGCTGGCTCAGGGTATGGCTGATCCCCGCCGCCTCTGCCAGCCCCTTGATCCTCGCATGCAGGGCCGCTCTCAGCTGGTCGCCGCTCATTGCCGCGGTCGCCAGCCCCATTGCCTCGCCGATCAGCCGGTACCGTTCCGGAACCGTCTCGAAATTGAAGTCGATCACATGGGGGAGGAGCAGGGCGTTGCACTCGCCGTGGGGGGAGTCGAGCATCCCCCCCAGGCTGTGCGCCATGGCATGGGTCATCCCCAGGCTGGTGTTGGAAAAAGCCAGTCCCGCCTCCAGGCTCGCCAGCATCATCCGGCCGCGCAGATTGATGTCGTCCGGGGCCTCCAGCACAGCCAGCAGGTTGGCGGACACCAGGCCGATCGCCTGCAGGGCGAAGAGGTCGGTGATCGGCGAATGGGCCGTGGAGACGAACGCCTCGATGCCGTGGCAGAAGGCGTCCACGCCGGTGCAGGCGGTCAGCTCCGGAGGCATCGAGGTGGTGGTGACCGGATCGATCAGGGCGACATCGGGGACGATCATCTTGCTGATGATGGCGATCTTCACCCTGCTCCGGGTGTCGGTGATGATGGCGAACTGGGAGACGTCCGCCGAGGAGCCGGCGGTGGTGGGGACGCAGATCAGGGGGGGAGTGGGCAGCTCCACCCGGTCAACCCCTTCGAACTCCAGGATGTTCTTTCTGTTGCTGCTGACGATGCCGATCCCCTTGGCGCAGTCCATCGGGCTGCCGCCGCCGACCGCGACGATGGCGTTGCACCCCTCCCGCCGGTAGAACGCGGTCCCCTCCTCGACTTCATCCGCCTTCGGGTTGCTGGTGACCGAAGAGTAGACGGCGTGCTCCAGCCCCTCCTGGCGCAGATAGCCGATCAGATCGTCCGCCCAGCCGGCGGCCATCACCCCCGGATCAGTCACCACCAGCACCTTGCGGGCGCCGAAGTTCCTGGCATAGCGACCGGCCAGCTTCCGGGCATCGATGCCGAAGATGAACTCGGGAGCGACGAATTTCCGTAACGCGAACTCACTTTCCGCCATCACACCCCCCCCCTTTTTTTTCACTGGCTGCGAGGACAACCGGAATCTCTTGAATTATAGCAGGGATTGGCCAAAATGCCGGTGCCGGCGCAGAGACCATGAAACCGGTGGAAATCGGCCATTTTCAGGTTATAACTATGGTAGAAGCGACCGGTTTGAGCTCCCCTTGAAGGGGAGGGATATATGGAGGAGAGACCCTGGCTTCGCGGCTGCTGCTCCGTACCGCCTGCT
>JAMPXD010000235.1 GCA_023701365.1 Geobacteraceae bacterium | reverse complement strand
GGCGATGGCGATCGCCATGCCGGTGGCGGAGGAGAGGAAATTCTGCACCGCAAAGCCGAGCATCTGGCTGAAATAGCTGGCGGCCAGCTCGCCGCCGTAGTTCTGCCAGTTGGTGTTGGTGGTGAAGCTCATGGCCGTGTTGAGCGCCAAGTGCCAGGAGAAGGCCGGGAATTTCTGGGGATTGAGGGGCAAATTCCCCTGGAGCAGCAGAATCGCAAAGAGGGCGAGGAAGCCCGCCGCATTGAAAATAAGCATGGCCCGGGCGTAGCGCTTCCAGTCCATTTCCTCTTCCCGGTCCACCCCGCAGAGCCGGTAGAGGAGATTCTCGCAGGGGGCAAGGACGGGCGACAGGAAGGTCCGCTCTCCCTGGTAGACCCGGGCCATGAAAGCGCCGAACGGTTTGATCAGGGCGAGCAGGACGGCAAAGAAGAGGATTGTTTGCAGCCATTCGTACGCATTCATGGTTCAGTCTCCGGCTCAATGTCATCAAGTTTACCACTCAAACGGCAATCGGCAGGAATCCCACTCTACCCGGATTGCCATAAAGGCGGGCTCAAAATACCGGGGAAAGGCGTCAAGGTTTCATCAAGAGCTCTCCCCTCGCCCTGGTGAGACATCGCCCTTCCCCCTACTCTTGCGCGCCGGCAAATTTACTCTCCGGCTTTTTGTGATTAAATAAAGGGGACGGGGAATCCGCGCCATCCTGGAGGAACGGGATTGAAAGAGCCGGCAAATCCTGCTAATACCCTACCGGGCGCGAACGGGACAACAAATTATGGAGCTGCTCCATGCAATATGAAGCCCTGCGGGACATCGAGATACTCTTCGGGCTCGCCCTCGTGACGGTCATCCTGCTCCGCCGCTTCCGGTTCCCGTCGATCATCGGCTTTCTCGCCACCGGCATGGTCGCGGGTCCGCATGCCCTCGGCCTCATCAGGGATACCCACGAGGTCGAGCAGATGGCCGAGATCGGCGTGGTGCTCCTCTTGTTCACCATCGGCATCGAGTTTTCCCTGAAGGAGCTGATGCGGATCAGGCAGCTGGTGCTGCTGGGAGGCGGATTCCAGCTCCTCTTCACCACCCTGGCCATTGCCGCTCTCGGCACCCTGTTTCACTTTTCGCTGCCCCAGTCAATTTTCTTCGGCTTCCTGGTGGCGCTCTCCAGTACCGCGATCCTGATGAAGCTCCTCATCGACTCCGGCGAGATGGATACCCCCCATGGCAAGACCGCCCTCGGCATCCTGATCTTCCAGGACCTCTGCGTCGTGCCGCTGATGCTGTTCACCCCCCTGCTGGCCGGCGGGGGGAACGGCCTGCAGGAGATCGTGATCATTTCCGCCAAGGCCGGCGCCGTGGTCCTCGCCGCCCATTACGGCGCCAGGTTCCTGGTGCCGTGGATATTCGAGCAGGTGGTCAAGAGCAGGAGCCGGGAGCTGTTCATCCTGACGATCATCTTCATCGGCATGGGCACCGCCTGGCTCACCGCCCAGGCGGGCCTTTCCCTGGCGCTCGGGGCGTTCATCGCCGGGCTGGCCATCTCCGAGTCGGAATACAGCCACCAGGCGCTCAGCGACATCATGCCGTTTCGCGAAGCGTTCATGAGCCTCTTCTTCATCTCGGTCGGCATGCTCCTCAACCCCGCCTTCCTGCTCAGGTATCCCCTGCTGATCGTCACCCTGGTGGTGGCCATCATCCTCATCAAAACCCTCATCACGACCGGAGCGGGGGTGGCGCTGGGGCTGCCGATGCGGATCGCCCTGACGGCCGGACTGGCACTGGCCCAGATCGGCGAATTTTCCTTCGTCCTGTCCCAAGCGGGCCTGCAGCACGGGCTCCTCTCCCCGGAGGCCTACCAGATATTCCTGGCTGCCTCGATCGCGACCATGGGCCTGACCCCGCTCTGCCTGAAGATGGCCGACCCGGTGGCGATGTTGGCGGTCCGCAAGCTCCCCCATGCCTGGACGCGGGGCAGGGGGTATCTGGCAGGAAGGGAGAAGAAGGTGGTCATGTCCGATCATGTGATCGTCGTCGGCTATGGGGTGAACGGCAAGAACCTGGCCAAGGTGCTGAAACACCTGAAAATCCCCCACATGGTGATCGAGACTAACCCATTCACCGTCACTGCCGAGAAGAAGAAGGGAGAGCAGATCATCTTCGGGGATGCCTCGAAGCCAGAAGTCCTGGAACACGCCCTGGTCGAAAAGGCCCGCATCCTGGTGGTCGCCATCTCCGATGCCGCGGCCAGCAGGCGCATCGCCGCCCTGGCACGGCAGCTGAACCCTTCGATCCATGTGATAGTGCGGACCAGGTACCTTCTGGAGGTCGAGCCGCTGTTCAAACTGGGGGTCAACGAGGTGATACCGGAGGAGTTCGAGACCTCCGTGGAGATCCTGTCGCGGGTCCTGAAGAGGTTTCTGGTGCCGCAGGATGTGATCGAGAACTGCGTCGCCGACGTGCGCAGGGACGGCTACGAGATGCTCCGCTCCGTCAGCAGGAGACACAGTCACGCCGTGGGGATTGCCGGATTCCTCGCCGGCGCGGAGATCGGCTCCTTCAGGGTGCATGAGGGGTCACCGCTGGAAGGGACGAGCCTGAGGGAGGGGGTCCTGAGAAGCAGGTCCGGGGCTACCGTCCTGGTGATCAAGAGGGGCGAGGAGGTGGTGCCGAATCCGGACCCTGTCTGGGAGCTTCGGGCCGGCGACATCGTGCTCCTGCTCGGGACCCCGGAACAGCTTGCCGTGGCCGGCCGGCTGTTCGGGGGGTGAGTTTTCCCACCGGAGAAGGAACCGGCCGGGGATCAGGGATCGGTAACTCCGCGAAAAAACGGCAGGGCAACGTCAAGATTCTGTCGATTCCGCCCAAATCACCCGAAAAGTGGATAACTTTTGCGTAGTTGCCGCTAAAGCAGGCAGGGCGCGCTTCTAATCCACAGAGAATGTGGATAACCATGTGGGAAAAAACGCTTCCCCGGAAGAAACCGGATTAACTTTAAAGGGATTTAACGTTTTGCATAAATAAATTGCAGGCTATTTTCGCAATATTCGAATAATAATACATATGCTCCGAGTAGTGGCGGCCCCGTTCTATTTCAAAAAAAACCTCTTGCAGGCAAACGCCAGCACGAACAGGATGATGTTGATGATCACGATGGTCGCGCCGGTCGGCAGGTTCAGGGCGAACGAGCCGAAGATGCCGGCGACCACGGAAAATACCGCGAAGCCGGCCGCCGTCACGATGGTGGCTCTGAACCCCCGCGCCACCTGGAGCGCCGCAACCGCCGGGATGATCAGCAGCGCCGAGATCAGCATGATCCCCACCACCTTCATGGCGAGCACCACGGTAAGGGCGGTCAGCAGCACCAGCACCTTGTTGATCAGGTCGGTCTTGATCCCGGAGCTCCGCGCCAGGTCCTCGTCGAAGGTGATGGCGAACAGGTCGTTGTAGAAGAGGGCGACCATGATCATCACGACGCCGAACAGGAGCGCCGAGATGGCGAGCTCGGTGGAGCTGATGGAGAGGATGTTGCCGAACAGGTAGCTGAAAAGGTCCACGTTGTACCCCCCGGCGACGCTTGCCAGGAGGACGCCGCAGGCGATCCCGAGGGAGGAGACGATGCCGATCGCGGCGTCGCCGTAGATGCGCGCCCGCTCGGTCAGCTTGAGGATTCCCAGGGAAGAGAGGAGCACCAGCGGCACCGAGGCGAGGGTCACGTAGACCGGGTTGATCCGGAAGATGAGGGCGACGGCGACGCTGCCGAAGGTGACGTGGGCCAGGCCGTCGCCGATCAGCGAGAGCCGGCGCAGCACCAGGAACACCCCGAGCACCGCGCAGAGGACCGCGATCAGGGTGCCGGCGATGAGCGCCCGCTGGATGAAGCCATAGCTGAGGATTTCGGCGATGGTCATTTGTGCCTTTCGTTAGGATCAAATGTACCAATTAAAGGTAGGGGCGGGTCTTGTGCCCGCCCGAGAAGGGCACCCACAAGGGGCGCCCCTACCGTTGGTGCGTAATTTAATGCCGGTGACAGATCAGATGCTGGGCATGCTCCCCGAAAAAGCTGGTCATCTCCGGCGACCGGCAGAAGTCGTCGAACGTCCCGGCGAAGATGATCTTCTTGTCCAGGTAGAGGAAGCGGGTCGCGTATTTGCCGATGCTCCAGGTGTCGTGGGTGACCAGGATCACCGTGGTGTTCTGCTCCCTGTTCAGCCGCTCCAGCAGCAGGTAGAAATTCTCCCTGGTCTCCGGATCGAGGGCGGTGGTCGGCTCATCCAGGATCAGGAGCTCCGGCCCCCCCACCACGGCCCGCGCCAGGAGCACCCGCTGCTGCTGGCCGCCGGAGAGGTCGCCGATCAGCTTCCGCCTGATGCCGGTGATCCCCATCAGTTCCAGGGTCTTCCCCACCGCCTCGTCATCCCCTCTGGTGACGGCCCGCGGTATCCTCTTCCCGGCCAGCAGCCCGAGCCGTACCACCTCCTCGACGGTGGCGGGGAAGTTGGGGTTGAAGAACTTGATCCGCTGGGGGAGGTAGCCGATTCTGCGCCATTCACTGAACTGCGCCCGCGCTGCGCCGAACAGCTCGACCTTCCCCTCGGCCGGCTCCGCCAGGCCGAGGACCGTCCGGATCAGGGTGCTCTTGCCGGAGCCGTTCGGGCCGACTATCCCCAGGTAGTCCCCGGCCTGCACCCGAAAGGAGATGCCGTCCAGCACCCTGTTGCCGTCGTAGTTGAAACAGAGCCCATCTATGGCGAGCACGTCTAGCTGCATTGCAGCCCCAGCCTGAGGTTTTTCAGGTTCTCCTCCATCAGGGAAAGATAGGAAGCTCCCCCAGCCAGCTCCTCCCGGCTGATGTTGTGGACACCGTGGAGCTTCAGGAGGGTAGCCCCGGTCTCCCGGGCAATGGTGTCCGCCACCCGCGGCGACAGGAGCTCCTCGTAGAAGATGGCGTGGAGGGAGTTCTTCCGCATCTGGTCGACCAGGGCCATCAGCTTTTTCGGGGTCGGCTCCGCGTCGGCGGAGAAGCCGGCATAGGCGGAGACGTAACTGAGGCCGTACTCCTTTGCCAGGTAGCCGAAGGCGTAATGGCCGCCATGGAGGAAGAGCCGCTGGCCGCAGCCGGCAAGCCCCTCCCGGAACTTCCTGTCCAGCTCCTCCAGGCGCGCCCGGTAGGCCGCGGCGTTATTGCGGTAGTAGTCACT
>JAMPXD010000036.1 GCA_023701365.1 Geobacteraceae bacterium | reverse complement strand
GGGCCACCAGTTCCCGATGGGCGTACTCCTCGGTGATCCGGAACTCCCGGCGGGTGAGCAGCTCCTTCAGCCGCTGGTCCTTGATCAGCTCCAGCAGGGCGGGGTCTTTCAGCCTGTTGAGGTTCTTCAGCTTATCGAAAATGCTCATGATTACTCCGTAAGGCGGAAGCGCGGAAGTTCGGAAGGCTGGAAGGAAACCCTCTAAAAGCAAGAGCCTTACTTCCGCGCCTCCGCTCTTCAGCCTTCCGCGCTGATCTCACACCAGTCCCATCTGAAAATTGAACTCCGAGGTCCCCTCCAGGGCGTTCCCCCTGGCAAAGGCGTCCAGCACCCGGGGCCAGTCAGCGGCGGGGAGCTGGCCGAGGTCGACCACGAACGAGCCGCACCCCATCTCCTGGAGCCGCCGCCGGAAGCCGGTCAGGGAGAACGGCCTGGTCGGGGTGATCACGGTGAGCCCGTCCCGGACCGTGGCCAGATAACCGTCCCCCCGGTCGGAAACGAGCGGCGCGTCCCCCTTGACATCCTTGATCCTGATCTTGGTGGTGATCACCGGCACCCCGCCGTACACCAGCACCCGGCGCGGGATCGGGAGCTCGGCCGCGAGGAGCTGCGCCATGTTGTCGGCGTCGTCCTCGATGTAGAGGGTGCAGGCCCTTGCCCCCAGCTCCTGCCAGGCGAGGAGCGCCTGGCTGTTGAGGGAGAAGAGCCGGTAGTCAGTGGACACCTCCACGTCAAGCCCCTTGAGGAGCTGGAAGTGGGAAAGGTTGGCCGCCTCGAAGCGGCGAAACCCCTCCCTCACCAGCCAGGCCGCCGCCTCCCGGTAGAACGGCAGGTCCGCCTCGTAGATGATGAAGGGGAGCCGCCAGAGGATGCGCTCTTCCCTCCCCTTCAGCTTCCGCATGAATGCCGGGAGCTGGTGCAGGGCGGCCCGGGAGACCGGGAAGGAGACCGTGTCGATCCCCTCCTGGTGGAGCAGGTGGCAGTCCCGGAGCTGCTCCAGCCGGACGATCAGCTCGGCGCGCTGCTGCCTGGCGGGGGCCGCCGCCCCGACCAGCGCGGCGAGCGCCCGCCGCCGCGCCTGGTCCCTGGCGGTGCGGAGCGCCCCGGTCATCCTGGCGGCCAGCGCCTGGTAGAATTCCCGCCTGATCTCCTTGAGGCGGATCGGCGGGATCAGGAGCGCCGGGAAGCCGGGGGCGGCGAGCGCGTCAAGCTCGAACGGGGTGTCGCCGGTCCTGGCGAACTGGGCGCGGAGCACCCCCTCCATGTCCGCGGTCCGGGCCGGCTCCAGCTCCCCGAGGGGGAATTCCATGGCGAACTCCCCCCCCTTCAGCGTGGCGGCGACCCGCATGGCGTCGCCTGCCAGGGTCACCGTCAGGCGGCAGGGGAGCTTCCCCCCCTTCACCCCCTCCAGCCGCCGGAGGCAGGCGTTTTCGCTCATGGTGAAGGCGGTCTCGGAGGAGACCTTGAATACCGTGTCCCCCACCTTGAACGGGAAGGGGGCGGGGATGGTGACGAGGGAGCGCTCCCGCACCACCTTGACCCGCTCCTTGCCGGCAAAGAGCTCCTTCACCGTGAAGGCGCGCCCCGCCATGTCGCTCTTCGGCTGGACCCTGATCCGGTCGCCGACGTGGAGCCGGTCCTTCGTCTCGAAGGTGATGGCGCTGCCCCGGATCGTCCTGATCTCCCCCAGGAACCGGCCGGTCGCCCCCTTGAGCGACGGGGTGGCGATGTCGGTAGGCTGATGGGAGGCGAGAAACCCCCTGGTCGGGACCCGGCCGAAGGAGAGCTTGAGGAGCTCCTTCGCCTCGGCCACCGCCTCGGCGCGCCTTTTCTCGGGGGCGTCCAGCGCCAGCCGGTAGGCCCCCACCACGCTCGCCACGTACTCGGCGGACTTCATCCGCCCCTCGATCTTGAGGGAGGCGACCCCGGCCTCTGCCAGCTGCGGCAGCATCTCGATCGAGGAGAAATCGTTGGTGGAGAAGAAGTACCCCTCCTTGCCCCGGTACTTGTACTGCCTGCGGCAGGGCTGGGCGCAGCGCCCCCGGTTGCCGCTGTGGCCGCCGAGGAAGGAGGAGAAATAGCACTGCCCGGAGATGGAGAAGCAGAGCGCGCCGTGGATGAAGCACTCGATCCCGATCCGGGAGCCTGCGGCGATCCCCTTGATCTCGTCGATGTGGAGCTCGCGGGCCAGCACCGCCCGCTCGAAGCCGAGCTCCTCCAGCTGGCGGACCCCGAGGGAGTTGTGGATGGTCATCTGGGTCGAGGCATGCAGCGGGAGGGCGGGGAAATATGCTCGGGCGAGCCGCGCCACTGCCAGGTCCTGGACGATCACCCCGTCCGCCCCCATCCCCTCCAGGGCGGCGAGGATCTCGATCAGGCGGGGGAGCTCGTTCTCCTTGACCAGGGTGTTGAGGGTCACGTAGATCCGGCGGTCGAGGGAATGGGCGTAGCCGAGCATCCGCTCCAGTTGTTCCAGGGAGAAGTTTTTCGCCTTGGCCCGGGCGGAAAAGTCCTTGAGGCCGGCATAGACAGCATCGGCACCCTTTTCCATGGCCGCGAAAAATGCCTCCAGGGAGCCGGCCGGGGCGAGGAGTTCCGGTTTATTTCTCTTCTGCTGAGGTATTTCGCTTTTTGTCATGGTGTTAGAGTACCGGAACGGAAAAATTGCGTCAAGCAGGATCGCCTCTCCCCAATCCTTGCCAAGAATACCCCCAGGAATACCCCTTTGTATCTGGCCGCATTCTTGTTAGAATTGGGGTGGTACGAGAGGAGCCGATCCCATGCCTTCCGGCAACGACGCTGCAAACAGGTTGAAACCATGCCCAAGCCATCAGAGAACGCCCTGATACCCCTCAAAATCGCCTCCATCTATGCAGCTGTGGCTGGGATCTGGATAATCTTCTCCGATGAGCTCCTCGCCGCCCTGGTCGCAGACCCGGTAACCCTGATCCGCCTGTCGATCCTCAAGGGGTGGCTGTTTGTCATCGTCACGGCGGTACTCCTCTGGTGGCTGATCCGGCGTTACGTAACGGCCCTGCTGCAGCGGGATGCGACACTGCAGGAGATCGTCCAGGGGGTGTCGGCGGCAACCGGCGAGGAATTCTTCGCTTCGCTGGCAAAGCACCTCGCCGGGACCCTCCGGACGGACTTCGCCCTGGTCGGGGAACTGACCGGGGAAACGCCGCCGCGGATCCGGACCATCGCCATGTTCGGCAAGGGGAGGCCGATGGCGAACTTCGAATACAGCCTCACCGGCACCCCCTGCGCGGAGGCCATCACCGGCAAGGGAAACGGCGCAGGCTGCTTCTTTTCCGAGGGGGTGACCCGGAAATTTCCCGCCGACCATCTGCTGGTGGAGATGGGGGTGGAGGGGTGCATCTGCACCCCGCTGCGCGACTCCGCCGGCCAGACCATGGGAGTGATGGCGGCCCTGAGCTGCCGGCCGATGAAAGAGAAGGCCCTGGCCGATTCGCTGTTCCAGATCTTTGCCACCCGCGCCGCGGCGGAACTGGAGCGGCGCCGGACGGAGTTGAAACTGCGCGAGCGGGAACATCTGCTGGAGCAGCAGTTCACCCAGCTGACCACCATATTCGATTCGGTCAGCGCGGTCATCTACGTGGCCGACCTGGCGACCCACGAGCTCCTCTACCTGAACAAGTTCGGCGTCTCCCTGTTCGGGGAAAACTGGCAGGGGAAGCGCTGTTACGAGTTTCTCCAGGCCGGCCAGGAAGACCCCTGTTCCTTCTGCACCAGTGAATCCCTGGCAATCGACGGCGAGCCCCGGCCGCCGTATGTCTGGGAATTTCAGAACAGCGTGACCGGCAGGTGGTACCAGTGCATCGACCGGGCGATCCGCTGGCCCGACGGCAGGCTGGTCAGGATGGAGATCGCCTTCGACATCAGCGAACGCAAGGATATGGAACAGATGAAGGACGAGCTGGTCTCAGCAGTCAGCCACGAGATGCGCACCCCTCTCACCGCCATGCTCGGCTACACCGAATTCATGCTGGAAAACGAGGTCCCCCCGGCGGAGCAGAAGGAATACCTGCGCACCGTCCACCATGAGACCGAGCGGCTCAGCGAGCTGATCGGCAATTTTCTCGACCTGCAGCGCCTGAAGCTGCGCCCGGAACCGTTCAACGTGCGCCGCCTGGCGGTCGAGACCCTCCTCAGTGAAGCCGCCGCCCTGTTTGGCGCCGCCCCGCAAAGACACCGGCTCACAGTCGACTGCCCCCCCGGGCTCCCCCAGATTGTCGGAAATTCCGGGCAATTGCACCAGGTGCTGGTCAACCTCATTTCCAACGCGATCAAGTACTCCCCCGAGGGGAGCGCGATAAGCCTCGGGGCAGTGAGGGAAGGGGAGAGCGTGGTCATCCGGGTAACGGATGAGGGGATGGGGATACCTGCGGAGCTGCAGGACAAGATCTTCGAGAAGTTCTACCGGATCGACAACACCGATCGCCGGATGGTCGGCGGGGCGGGGCTCGGCCTCGCGCTGGTGCGGGAGATCGTCACCGCCCACGGCGGCCGGGTCTGGGTGGAAAGCACGCTCGGCAAGGGGAGCACCTTCTTTGTCGAGCTGCCGGCGCTGCCGGAGTCTAGCAGCTAGCTGCGTATCAGAACTCGACCATCGTCCCGCCCCCCCCTGCCGGCATGACCCCCTTCTTCCGGTTCACCCCCCTGCTGAAGACCAGATAGCCGTATTTGCCGTAATGGGTGATCTTGGTCACGCAGGCATCGGCGGCGTCCCGCGAAAGGGGGAGAAACAGCGCGGCAAGCCGGTCGGGGTCGAAGGGGTGTCCGGCCACCACGAAGAGGGTGTCATCCGCAGAGCCGAAGGTTTCCTGTTCGACGGCAAACCCCTGGGGGGACACGGTCACCCCTTGCGGGAGCGGCGGGAGGAGCCCCGGCCGCTCCGGGACCCCGCAGAAAAGGAGATCATGGCCCGCCAGCTCGGGGCCCTTCACCTCCTCTTCCCGGACGACCCGCGCCCCCCGCTGCCCGAGGGATTCCAGCAGGAGCGCCAGCGTCTCCGGCCTGGCCCGGCACCCCCTGCCGGTGATCACCAGCAGCTGCCGCGACCCCTTGACCCTATTGATGGCCGGGGGGATCTCCTCGCGGGCGAGGACCCGGAACAGGTCGGCGTCCGGATCGAGGAGAAGCCGTCTCGGCGGTGCAGAAAGGGAAATGGTGAAGGGGACGCTATCCCGGTCGCTGACCACCGTCCGCCGTGCCTCTTCGCCGGCGGTCTCCGCCTTCAGGATGACCGGCACGCTCCAGTAGGGGGGTGCCTGGACGATCCTGCCGCGCACCAGCCAGCGCCCCGCCTCCTCCCTGCTGGTGACCTCCGCCAGGGAGAGCCGCGGTCCGCCGGTGCGCGTCAGCCACTGGTCGATGAAGGGGGCCAGGTCACGCCCCGCGGCCCGGGAAAAGGCCCGGCTGAAATCGCCCCAGGAGGCGGGCCGGTACAGCCTCTCCCGGCAAAGCTCGCGGAGCGCCTCTAAAAAAGCGTCATCGCCGATCATGGTCCGCACCATGTGAAACAGCATGGCCCCCTTGCCGTAGCCGATGGCGCGCGACGCGGGGTCCCTGCGCGCCGTGAACTCCCGGAGCGGGAAGTCGCTGGCCGGCGAGACGAGGGCGGCGTAATCGGCCAGCAGCCTGAACCGGTAATCCCGGCCGGCTGCCGGGGACTTCCGCTGCTCCAGGAGATGGTCGGCCAGGTAGGTGACCAGCCCCTCGGCCCAGTTCCCCTCCCGGTAATCTACCAGCACCCCATTGCCCCACCAGTTGTGGGCGATCTCATGGGGGAGGCTGGTGCCGATGATGAACGGCAGGCGGATCACCGTCCCACCAAGCAGGGTGTAGGACGGGAAGCCGTAGCCGGTCGGGATGAAGTTCTCCACCACGGCGAACTTCTCGAACGGGTAGGGGCCGAACAGCCCCTCGTACAGCTTCAGGTAGTCGGCGCTGGCAGCGAGGTAGGCGTCGGCCAGGGGGGCGTTGCCGGCTGACAGGTAGGCATGGAGCGGCAGGGGACCGGACTGGCGCTCACTGACCATATACCGGCCGGCGGAGAGGGAGAGGTGTTTCACCGGATGCTCCTCCTCCCAGACCGAAATGCTCTTCCCCCCCTCGCTCCGCCTCTCCAGGCGCCGCCCGGCGGTGACCGCCTCGATCCCGGCAGGGGCGGTCACCGCGATGGTCCGCCTGGCCGGCACGGCGTGGGGGCGGGGGTACCAGGCAACGCCCCCGCCGAGGAAGACCCCCTCTGTCGAGATGACCCCATTCACCCCGTAACCTGGGTCTTCCGCCGTGGCGGTCCGCTCCGGCAGCGGGTCGTTGAAGGTGGCGCGGTAGCCGATCGTTACCCGCACGGTCCGCTCCCCTTGCGCCGGGGGGAGGGGAACGACCAGCGCGTCGCCGGCGAACGCGACCGCAACCTCCCTCCCCTCGACGCTGACCCGGTGGACGGTGGCGCCGGGGTGAAGGGAGAAGGAAACGCTTGCCGCACCGCGGGGATTGAGGGTAACTGTGCTCTCCCCGCTCACCTGGTGGGATGCGGGATCTAGGGTCACGGCGATCCGCTCATGGAGCGTCTCCGGCACTGTCTCCCCCCGGCAGGCGGTGCCGCCGGAAAGGGCACACCACAGGGCGAAGGCAAACATCATCAGTCCACGGCTCATGTACAACCCCTCATCACTCACGCCTTGCGCGCCGAAGCGCTCCAGGCGCGCGGGCAGGCAAGACGCAGTGCTACTTTTTCTTCTTGTTGCTCCCCTTTTTACCGGAGCCCCCGGCAAGGGAGAGAATGTCCGCCTGGGAGATCCGCCACAACCCGTCCTCCTTGACCAGCCTGAAATCCCTGGTCTTGAAGGTGGTGGCACTCCCCCCCTCCAGCCCCACCTTCGCCCGGATCAGCGCGGTGTCGTCGGTTTTCACGGTGACCCTGACCTCCTGGAGCTTCTCCCAGCAGCAGGCCGGCCGGTAGGGGCCGGCGGCGAGCCTGCCGACGAACCCCTCCTTGGTCTGGGTCCCGCCCACCATGGTCCGGTCGTAGAGCTCGTCATAGCGCCCGTCCCGCCAGAGGTCGAGAATCTCCCCGAAGCCCCGCTCGGCCCCGGCTTTCAGCTCCTCACTGGGGATATACGGGGTCTTCCCCTGGGCAGCGCCTGTTGCGAACAGCGAGACCAGCGCCAGCAGCAGATAAACCAGTTTCCTCATAGTCCTCTACACCTCCCTATTTCAGGATCAAGTAATCCGCTTCTCCGACCGTGGCATTCTCCAGGGTGAACTCGGGCAACTCCGGCAGGATCACCTTGTAGGTGAGCTTGTCGTAAACCGAGAGCAGCTCGGGAACCCCGTTCTTCACGCAATGCCAGGTCCCGGCAAGCACCACGACCTTGTCCGCTCCATGCGCTTTCCTGTACTTCGCCACATTCCACGCCATCCCGGTGTTCCGCAATGCCTGGGCTTCGCTAAGGCGGGTATGAAGCCTGGCCGGCGGTGAGCTTCCGAAGACCTGCCTGGCGATGGCTTTCATGTAACCTGCCTGATATTCGTTCAACGTCCATGAGATTTTCGGCGGGATCTCGCTTTCCTTCAGCGCCGAGCCACCCTGCGCCACGACCTTTGCCATCACCTTTTTCGGGATATTGAGTGCGATCAACGGAATACGGTTGTCCCGGGCAAAAATGAACAAGTCTCGGTACAGATCCCATCCGTACGACCAGTTCCTCGCGTAAATCGGTTTGAACGTTTCTTCGTCCAGTTTCCCCGCGGTCCATTCATCGAGCTCTTGCTGGTCCTCCGGGGTGAACATTTCCAGCCCTATTGCCATGTTGACTTTCTTCGCGTGCAGACTCCGGACAATATCGAGCTGTGCCGCGTGATGCTGCGCATTGTCGTGGGTTTCCCCGATGAAGATGACGTCGGCCCCTTCGACGTTCTTTACCGCTTCCGCCAGCTCGGCCGCCTTCTTGTCGCTTACGCTGGCTAACCGGGCCGCATGGGCGTTGACGTACGGAACCGTCAAGAGTACGCATATGATTATCGAACGCTGAAAAGAGTGCATGGTATTCCTTTGCCTGGAGGTTTGCGCAGCATGCGGGGGTCACCTCACTTTTATCCGCATCTGTCCATTATCTCGACGAGAATCTTTTTCGTTCCCAACTTTGTCGCAGGTGGAGACCTATGTCCTTTCTGCAAGCCACCCCCGTCAGAATAAATCTGCCCCATTGGCACCGCACCACTGCCCTACGGTGACGCCTCTAGGGGGTGCGCCGGAAGCCGCAGAGCAGTGCCGCGATCCGATCCTGTACCTCCCGGGCCTGCCGCCCGGAACCGGCGTAATTCTGGATGATGATGGAAAAGGCGAGCGGTTCCCCGTCGGCGCTGCTGGCGTACCCCGATAGGGCGGAGACGCCCCTCATGTTCCCGGTTTTTCCGCGCAGGTTCCCTTCGGCGCAGCTCCCCTTCATGCGGCCCTTCAGCGTGCCGTCTTTACCGGCAATGGGAAGGGATTCCCGGAAGATGCGGTACAGCTCCGGGTTCCGGTGGATGGCTCGCAGCGTCTGGGTCGTGGTTTCCGCGCTGGAGAGGTTGTAACGCGAGAGGCCGGAGCCGTCCGCCAGGACCAGGTTTTCGGTCGCAATGCCCTGCCCTTCCAGGTATCCGCGCACCGCGACGCCCCCGGCCTCCCCCGATCCCGGCTGCCCGCTGGCGTGCAGCCCCAGCAGTTTCAGCAGGCTCTCGGCTGTCAGGTTGTCGCTGGTCTTCAGCGCGAACCGGACCAACTCCTCCAGGCGCCGGGGGGCGCGCGCCACCACGGTTGCTCCCGCCGGAGTGGGTGCCGTGGTCATGGTGGTGACCTGCATCCCCTGCGCCCGGAGCGCATCACGGAACAGGGTGAGCGCCATGAGTTCCGGCCGCCAGACGCTGGCCTGTTTTACCAGGGGAGCGCTCCCCAACGCTATCACCCCGGTCACCGTGACCACGTTGTCCTGCTCGTCGGGGCGCCTGGCGGCCTGAATGCTGCTTGGCTCCTTGCCGGCACCGGTCCTGGCCAGGTTTTCCAGGGTGTAGTAGGAGGTGCGCGGCTCCGCCGTGACAACTGCCGGTGCCCCCTCCCTGGGGCCTGGGTGCACCCGCACCGAGACGGCATTCTGGTTGACCGACAAGGGGGAGATGAGCATCTCGTCGTCGTCCCACATCCACCCCCTGCCCCGGTAGAGGTCGTCAAAGCAGGAGAGGTCCGCGGCCAGGCTGTACTCCCTGCCCCTGTCCAGCCTGGGGGCCACAGCCGTGGCCAGGGCCGCCAAGTCCGCAGCGGACAGCAGGCTGTCGCCGCATCCCTTGAGGTAGACCCTTCCCCCGGCCGCATCGAGCGCAACAGTGGTGGCTACCTCCCGGTCCGGTCCCAGGAGGGACAAGGCAGCGGCTGCGGTGAAGAGCTTCTGGGTGGAAGCGGGAACCAGCAGAAGCCGCGGGTTGAACTCGTAGATGGTGTCGCCTTCCTTGAGCGACGTCACCTTGATGCCCGCGTTGGTGACGGGGAGAAACTCGCGGGCCAGGATGGCGTCGATCTCCCTCTTTAGGCGAACGGTGGCATTGCTGGTGACGCCCAGTTCGGCTCGTGCAGGGGGAGCAGTTTGTCCGGCGAAGGTGGTGACAGGCGAACCGGTGGCAATGATGAGGGATGAAAGCACAGTCCCTATGACCTTGCGCAGATGCGGCATACTATTTACCGTCCCCTTTCACATCAGAAAGAGCAAACCCATTACACAAAAAGCCGCCCCACCGGCAAAATACCGGCAAAGGCGGCTTTTCATTCAACTCCCTGACCCCCATCTCCTTCTCCCGTGCGAAGTCCGGAATACGGTTGCTGCGTAAGAATCGATAAAAGGTGCAATGCTGTTTCGTCCAGCCTGTTAGGCTTCGCTAACTTACCCCCATCCACCTCCCCTGTCAAGAAGTTCGTCCCGAAAGGCTTTGCCGGGAAGCCCGGTTTTGCCGAAACAACCGGGCATATTACAGCGACCGCTCCGCCGCCGCGGCGATCAGCCGCAGCTTCGCCATCATGGCGGCGAACTTCGCGGGCTTCAAGGACTGGGGACCGTCCGAGGAGGCGCGCTCCGGGTCGGGATGGACCTCGATCATCAGGCCGTCGGCGCCGGCCGCCACGGCGGCGTAGGCCATGGGCGCCACGTAGAGGTGGTTGCCGGTGCCGTGGGAGGGGTCGGCGATCACCGGCAGGTGGGTCTTCTCCTTCAGCACCGGGATGGCGGAGAGGTCGAGGGTGTTGCGGGTGGCGGTCTCGAAGGTGCGGATCCCCCGCTCGCAGAGGATCACCCGCTGGTTCCCCTCGCTCATCACGTACTCGGCGCTCATCAGGAACTCCTGGATGGTCATTGACATCCCCCGCTTGAGGAGGACCGGCCTGTCGAGCTGGCCGACCTTCTTCAGCAGGGCGAAGTTCTGGGCGTTGCGCGCCCCGATCTGCAGGATGTCGGCGTACTCGGCCACCAGCTCGGCGGTCTCGGGGTTCACCACCTCGGTAACGATCGGCAGGCCGGTTATCTCTCGGGCCTTGGCCAGCAACTTCAGCCCCTCCTCCTCCAGCCCCTGGAACGAATAGGGCGAAGTGCGCGGCTTGAAGGCACCCCCCCGCAGCACCTGGGCGCCCGCCTCCTTGACCGCGATGGCGGAATCGATGATCTGGCTTTCACTCTCCACCGAGCAGGGGCCGGCCATGACCACGATCTCCCGGCCGCCGATGGTGACCGCGGCGCTGATCCTGACCAGGCTCGGCTCCTTCTTCACCTCCTTCGAGGCGAGCTTGTACGGCTGGAGGATCGGCACCACGCTCTCCACCCCCGGCATCGACTCGATCGACTGGAGCACCAGCTTCCCCCGCTCATCCCCGATCGCACCGATCACGTCCCGCGTTGTCCCATGGATCACATGGGGCTTGTAGCCCAGCTCCCTGATCCGCTTCAGCACCTCGTTCTTCTCCTTCTTCTCGGCCCCTGCCTTCATGACAATGATCATCTCCTCTCTCCTTTTCCCGCTTGTGTGGTTCCGAAATGCAAAAGGCCGGAGGATCTACCCCCGGCCTTGAATCTAGCGTTTCATCGCGCTGAAACTGAAAAGCCGGGGGTTGGTTTCCTGTCCACCCTCGGCTTTCGGTCATTTAGTTGAGTTACAGCTTCCCCTAAATCAAACCTCTCCCCGGGCAGACGGCCTAAAATAAAAGCCGTACCAAAAGAAAAAGTTAAAGTAGGAAAAAAAGCTCTGCGTAACCATGATGACAATATTTGCTGATTTTGCCCGCAGATGTCAAGCATTAATTGCGGGATGGTGGATCTTATTGCTTAAGGCAAGCCGCGGCCGTGACCGCTGGAGGAGGGACCAACCGCTTCCCGGGCAACCAGAGATTCGCCTTTAATTTTTCGGCTTGACACAAAACCCGATGCATGTTAAACAATGCTTTCCATATTCCCCAATAGCTCAGTCGGTAGAGCAGGTGGCTGTTAACCACCTTGTCCCTGGTTCGAGTCCGGGTTGGGGAGCCAAACAGGACAAAGCTGGGCACTCTTGGAAGTTGCCCCGGTTTTGTTGACATAGAAAGTGCGCCTGCCAGAGCAGCAAAGCTGCCGGACAGGCGCATTTCTTTTTTGTCCACTCTGATTTCCTCCACCAGTAGTTTCAGGTATTCCTTCCCGAAGTTCGAGCCCCCATCCTGCAACTTTTCCTTGAGCGCCGAGCAGAAGGCGCTGACCTGCTTTTTCCCGAGTCGGGAGTCAGGTTCAATGACCCCTGTCTGCTGTTGGAGCGTGGTCAGCCGGCCTCGTGAGGAGCTACAGCTCCTCTTTTGTTTCCTTCGCTTTGCCTCCAGTTGCAATAGTCGGGATCGCGAGCAGGTACAGCGTAACTCCCGTAGCTGTGGCCATCAGCAAGACTCTTACCCAGAAAATCTCTATTAGCAGAAATGTCGAGGCTGGAAAGGATATCCAGATCATGCCTATCGCCATTATCTTTGCTCTTGAGGGTATGCCGCCATGTGCCAGGTAATCCCGGAGTAGCGGGCCCAGGTGCTTATGATCGACCAGCCAGCCGTGGAACCGCTGGGAACTTCTGGAAAAGCAGACTGCAGCCAGCAACAGAAACGGTATTGTCGGCACCAGCGGGAGAAAAAGCCCGATGATTCCGCCTGCTATGGAAATCCAGCCAATACAGATCAGGATCCAGCGCAGCAGGTCGCTCTTCACATGATTGTTGGTCGGCACCGGATTGCTATTAGGCATGCTTGATTTCCTTACCTGATTCTGTTACACAGGACCGTTCCAGCTTACGAGGGTCTATTGTAATCGAGGAAGTAGAGATTTACGACTACAAAAAAGCACCCGGCCGATATAGCCAAGTGCCTTGTTAATCCCCAAACGTTTCACCACCACTCAACCCCAGTGATCCTCCCCTCCATCCGCCTCGGCGGGCGCATCCTCTCCCCTTGCAAAACGTCCGAACCGGGCCATACTAGAAGCTAGCGACACAGCGCCGGGGACCCGCATGAAAGAGATTTCACTCCACAAGCTGCACCGTTATGTCGGCATCGTCAGCGCGCCGTTCATGGTGCCCCGGACCGGCAGCGGCCTGCTGCTCGGCTTCCACCCCCCTCCCTCGCGCCGCTGCTTGGCCCTGCTCTCCACGGCGCTCCTGCTGGCGGGGGTCACGGCTTGCCATGCGACGGAGCTCCCTCTTGGCGACATCGCCCTCCCACCCGGCTTCACCATCGAGGTCTACAGCCGCGACGTCCCCGGGGCGCGCTCCATGGCGCTCGGCGCCAAAGGGACCCTGTTCGTCGGCAGCCGCGGCGAGGGGAAAATCTACGCCCTGGTCGACAAGGGGAACCACCGCGAGGTGTTCACCATCGCCCGCGGGCTCACCATGCCGAACGGCGTGGCGTTCCGCGACGGCGCCCTGTATGTGGCGGAGGTGAGCAGGGTGCTCCGCTTCGACGACATCGAGGCGCGCCTCGCCGATCCCCCCCGGCCGGTGCCGGTCAACGACTCCTTCCCCGACAAGAAGCACCACGGCTGGAAGTTCATCCGCTTCGGCCCGGACGGAAAACTCTACGTGCCGGTGGGGGCGCCGTGCAACGTCTGCGAGGAGAAGGACCCGCGCTTCGCCACCATCATGCGGCTGGACCCGGATGGCAAGAACCTGGAGATCTTCGCCCGCGGGGTGCGCAACACGGTCGGCTTCGACTGGCACCCGCTCACCCGCGAGCTCTGGTTCACCGACAACGGCCGCGACTGGCTGGGGAACGACCTGCCGCCGGACGAGCTCAACCGCGCCCGGGCCAAGGGGCTCCACTTCGGCTTCCCCTACTGGCACGGCCGGGAGATCCCCGACCCCGAGTTCGGCCGGCGGATGAAAAAAGGGGCGTTCGTCCCGCCGGAGATGGAGCTCGGCCCCCACGTGGCTGCGCTCGGGATGCGCTTCTACACCGGCACCATGTTCCCCCCCCGGTACCGCAACCAGATATTCATCGCCGAACACGGCTCCTGGAACCGGAGCGACCGGATTGGTTACAGGATCACCCTGGTCCGGCTGGAGGGAAACCGGGCCGCGTCGTACGAGGTATTCGCCGAGGGGTGGCTGCAGGAAGGCAATGCCTGGGGACGGCCGGTCGACCTGCAGGTCATGCCCGACGGCAGCCTGCTGGTCTCCGACGACAAGGCGGGGGCCATCTACCGGATCAGCTACCGGCACAATGCCCCGCCGCAAGGGAGAAAGTGATGGCAACAGGAGCTACCCCGGGCCAGTTGCTGCGAGCCGCCCTGGCCGAAGAGAAGCCGCTCCAGGTGGCGGGGGCGATCAACGCCTACGCCGCCCTGCTGGCGGAGCGGGCCGGGTTCCGGGCCCTCTACCTGTCGGGGGCCGGGGTGGCCAACGCCTCCTTCGCCCTCCCCGACCTGGGGATGACTACCCTCGGCGACGTCCTGGAGGAGGTGCGCCGGGTGACCGGCGCCAGCGGGCTACCGCTCCTGGTGGACGCCGATACCGGCTGGGGGCATGCCTTCATGATCGGCCGCACCGTCCGGGAGATGATCAGGGCCGGCGCCGCCGGGATGCACATCGAGGACCAGGTCACGGCCAAGCGCTGCGGACACAGGCCGGGGAAGGCGCTGGTCAGCGCCGGGGAGATGGCGGACCGGATCAGGGCGGCGGTGGATGCCCGGACCGACCCGGATTTCGTGATCATGGCCAGGACCGACGCCGTGGCGGTCGAGGGGATTGAGGCCGCCATCGAGCGGGCCTGCCGCTACCGGGAGGCGGGGGCCGACATGATCTTCCCCGAGGCGCTCACCGAGCTTGCCCACTACCGGCGCTTCGCCGAGGCAGCGGCCATACCGCTCCTCGCCAACATCACCGAGTTCGGGGTCACCCCGCTCTTCACGGTCGAGGAGCTGGCGGGGGCCGGGGTGGGGCTGGTGCTCTACCCCCTGTCCGCCTTCCGGGCCATGAGTGCGGCGGCGCTCCGGGTCTACCGGGCGATCCGGGAGGAGGGGACGCAAAGGGGAGTGGTGGCGGAGATGCAGAGCCGGGCCGAGCTCTATCAGGTGCTCGGCTACCACGACTACGAGAAGAAACTGGACGAACTGTTCGGAAAGGAGGAGAAATGACTGGCACACCATACAGCCCCGGACTGGAAGGGGTCGTTGCCGGCGAGACGGCGATCAGCACGGTGGGTAAGGAGGGGCTGGGGCTTAACTACCGCGGCTACGCCATCCATGACCTGGCGGAGCATGCCTCCTTCGAGGAGGTGGCGTATCTTCTGATCCACGGCAAGCTGCCGGACGGAGGGGAGCTTGCCCGCTACCGCAAGCGGTTGGCTGGGCTGCGGGGCCTGCCGGAAGCCCTGAAGGGGGTCCTGGAGCAGCTGCCGGCCAAGGCCCACCCCATGGACGTGCTCCGCACCGGCTGTTCGGCCCTCGGCGCCATGGAGCCGGAAACGGCCGAACACGGAACGTACCAGGTGGCGGACCGACTCCTGGCCGTCTTCCCCGCCATGCTCCTCTACTGGCACCATTTCCACCGCACCGGGGAGAGGATCGAGACTGAGAGCGCCGAAGAGAGCCAGGCCGGCCACTTCCTGGCGCTCCTCCACGGCAGGCAACCGGATGCGCTGCAGCGGCGGGCGGTGGACGCGTCGCTGATCCTCTACGCCGAGCACGAGTTCAACGCCTCCACCTTCTCGGCCCGGGTCACCGCCTCCACCCTGTCCGACTTCTACGCGGCGGTCACCTCCGCCATCGGCACCCTGCGCGGTCCGCTCCACGGCGGGGCCAACGAGGAAGCGATGCGGCTGATCAGCCGTTTTGCCTCTCCGGAGGAGGCCGAAGCCGCGGTCCGTGCCATGCTCGCCGCCGGGCAGAAGATCATGGGGTTCGGCCACCGGGTCTACAAGAAACAGGCCGACCCCCGTTCGGCAATCATCCAGGAATGGTCGCGGCGGCTCTCCGAGGCCAGCGGCGACCTCCTACTGTACCGGGTCTCCGAGCGGATCGAGCGGCTGGTCCGCGAGGAGAAGGGGATGTTCGCGAACCTCGATTTCTACAGCGCCTCCGCCTACCACCTGTGCGGCATCCCGACCCCGATGTTCACCCCGGTCTTCGTGCTTGCCCGGGTCGCCGGCTGGTCGGCCCACATCATCGAGCAGCGGGGCGCCAACCGGATCTTCCGGCCGATCGCCGCGTACGTCGGGCCGGCGCCGCGGCCGTATGTGCCGATCGAGCAGCGGGGATAAAACCTTTACATTACAGGGATATTCAGGATAATCAGGATAAAGGCAAGTCCGCTATAGGACTGAATCACAAACCTAATCCTGAATGTCCTGTTCATCCCTGTTAATTTTTCCTGCGCCCTTTAACTGTGCGCAGATTTTCCCTGTTTTACCCAAGGAGAAAGTAATCATGACGACCCAGGCCGACCTGAACATCCGCCCCGAACCGGACCGGGAGATGGTGGAGATCGCCGACTACGTTTGCGATTACGAGGTGACGAGCGACGAGGCCTTCGAGACCGCCCGCTACGTCCTGCTGGACTCCCTCGGCTGCGCCATGCTGGCGCTCCGCTTCCCGGAGTGCGCCGGCCATGTGGGCCCCATCGTCCCGGGGACCGTGGTCCCCCTCGGGGTGCGGGTGCCCGGCACCCGCTTCGTCCTCGACCCGCTCAAGGGGGCGTTCGACATCGGCGTCCTGGTCCGCTGGCTCGACTTCAACGATACCTGGCTGGCCGCCGAGTGGGGGCACCCCTCCGACAACCTGGGGGGGGTCCTGGCGGTAGCCGATTACGTCAGCCGGCGCAACCTGGCGGCCGACAAGGCGCCGCTCTCCATGGGGGAGGTGCTGGCGGCGATGATCAAGGCCCACGAGATCCAGGGGGTGATGGCCCTGGAGAACAGCTTCAACCGGGTCGGCCTCGACCACGTGGCGCTGGTGAAGCTCGCCACCGCGGCGGTGGCGACCCGGCTCCTCGGGGGCGGCAAGGGGGAAATCGTCAGCGCCCTGTCCCAGGTCTGGGTCGACGGCCAGAGCCTGCGGACCTACCGGCACGCCCCCAACACCGGCCCCCGCAAGTCGTGGGCCGCCGGCGACGCCACCAGCCGCGGGGTGCGGCTGGCGCTGCTGGCCGTGCAGGGTGAGCCGGGCTATCCATCTGCCCTCTCAGCTCCGACCTGGGGCTTCTACGACGTCTCCTATAGGGGCGGCAGGTTCCGCCTCCCCCGCCCCTACGGCTCGTACGTGATGGAGAACGTCCTGTTCAAGGTCTCCTTCCCCGCCGAGTTCCATGCCCAGACCGCGGTGGAATGCGCCCTCCGGCTCCATCCAGAGGTGCGCGACCGGCTCGGCGAAATCAGCCGGGTGGTGATCGCCACCCAGCAGCCGGCAATCCGGATCATCTCCAAGAGCGGCCCCCTCTACAATCCGGCCGACCGGGACCACTGCCTCCAGTACATGACGGCGGTCGGGCTCATCTACGGCGAGTTGACCGCCGGCCACTACGGAGATGCAACGGCCGCCGACCCGCGCATCGACGCGTTGCGGGAGAGGATGGAGGTGGTGGAAGAGCCGAGATACTCGCGGGACTATCTGGATCCGGAGAAGCGCTCCATCGCCAACGCGGTGCAGGTCTTCTTCAAGGACGGGAGCTCGACCGGGCGGGTGGAGGTGGAGTACCCGGTCGGCCACCGGCGCCGCAGGCAAGAGGCGCTCCCGCTCCTGGTGAAAAAATGCCGGGACAACCTGGCCGCCACCCTCCCTGCCGACCGGGCGGCGGCAGTGCTGGAGCTCTGCCTGGACCGGCAGCGGCTGGCGGCCATGCCGGCCAGCGAGTTCATGGAAATGCTGGTCATCTAGGAGCCTGTCGGACTTAGGAAATCGCAGCGAAAATTCGGCTGGGCGAGGACAGATTTTGTCGATTTTGCAGGTCAATAGTTGTTCTATTGACCAAGAAAGCGGCGAAATATGGACCGTCCAGACGGATTTGCAGCAGATTTATCCTAAGTCCGACAGGCTCCTAGCCATAAAAACCGCTGTAACAGATGATGGCAGCCGCCAACCATCAATAGAAAAAGCCCCGGATTTCTCCGGGGCTTTCATGTGCCGAATAGGGTAATGCGGTCAGACCCTGGTCACGTTGGCCGCCTGCAGCCCCTTCGGGCCCTTGACCACGTCGAACGTCACCCTGTCGCCTTCGGCAAGGGACTTAAACCCTTCGCCGGAGATCGCGGAGAAATGCACGAATACGTCCTCGCCATTCTCCTGCTCAAGAAAACCAAACCCCTTGCTGTCGTTAAACCATTTCACCGTGCCATTTTCCATTACGTTATTTCTCCTGATACGTTGATTTTATCCGGGAGCATGCGCGGATATTGATTAACCGTATCAAATATGCTCGCATTGTCAAGGAATTAAAAGCATTTCGCCTTGACTCAAATTAGACCTGAATGCAGCGGTTGCCGGTTAGATGGTTGTGAGCTCTGGCTTTACAAAAAAAAGCCCCGGATTTCTCCGGGGCTTTTTGTGCCGAATTAAGCACTGTACCCGAAGGTACCGTACTTAAGCTCTGGTTACGTTGGCGGCCTGAAGCCCTTTCGGACCCTTGACTACTTCAAACGTTACCCTATCGCCTTCAGCAAGGGATTTAAACCCGTCGCCAGCGATCGCGGAGAAATGCACGAATACGTCCTCGCCGTTCTCCTGCTCAAGAAAACCAAACCCCTTGCTGTCATTGAACCACTTTACTGTACCTTTTACCATTTGCTTACTTTCTCCTGATTCTTTCTGCTTGTTAATTTTATCCGGGGCTATCCGCGGACATGGATCACCGTAACAGCTTTAACCCGATAATGCAAGCAATAAATTAATGTTATTCGCAATAGAAATATAGGCCCATGTATTTGACAGCGGTTATTCACTGTCTAGACTTTATATGGCGACCGCAGCCCACAAGGGGGACGGCCGGCATGCTGAAAGCTCGCCGTCCCGCGCATGCAGGTTTGTCACCGTCAGGACCTGCCCCGATTGCACGCCCCGGCTTGAAGCGACCCAGGCATGAGGTTTGACGCCCGGGATTCTTGTTCACCAAGGAGGTGTCCCATGAAGAAAATCCTTCCCTATCTGATCGTCTTTTTTGTCCTCTTCGTCATGGCATCAACGGCCGCAGCGGCCGGCATCCGGCCCGACTCCTTCACCCTTTCCGGCGTAGTCGGCGGTTACAGCTTCGACGGCGGGCAACACCTGGAAACTAGACCCGTCATCGGCCTTCGCGGCGGCTACAACTTAACCAAATATTTCGGGGTCGAGGCGTTGTTCGACTACGTTGCCACGGAGAGTACCCGGGCCGGCCTCGGCGACGCCCACGTGTACCGCTACGGCGGTGACCTCCTGCTGCACCTCCTCCCTGACGGCAAGCTGGTCCCCTACCTGGCAGCCGGTTACGGCGGCGTCACGGTCGACCGGGACAACCGGCAGACCCTTACCAAGGGGATCTTCGACTACGGGCCGGGGATAAAGTACTTCCTGACCGACGACCTGGCCCTGCGTGGCGATTTCCGGCACCTCGTCTTCAAGGACGACGAGACCCTGCACAACTACGAATACGCCGTCGGCCTCACCTACCAGTTTGGCGGCGAAAAACCTGCGCCCGAGAAGGCGGCGGAACCTCCTCCCCCACCGGTTGTCGAGAAGGCGGCCGAAGCTCCGCTCGAACCGATCCCGGCCGCTGAACCGACCCCGGAGCGGATGAAATACTGCGTTTCCCTGAACATCGAGTTCGACATCGACAAGGCCGACGTCCGGCCCCAGTATCACGAGGAAGTGGCCAAGGCCGGCGACTTCATGAAAAAATACCCGACGACCACCGCAGTCATCGAAGGACATACCGACGAGGTCGGCAGCGATGAATACAACATGCAGCTCTCCCAGCGGCGCGCCGAGAGCGTGGTGAAATTCCTGGTGGAGAAATTCGGCATTGACCCCTCCCGCCTTGCCGCCAAGGGGTACGGCAAAACGATGCCGATCGCCGACAACTCGACGGATCTCGGCAGACAGAAAAACCGGCGCATCAACGCCGTCATCGACTGCGCCATTGATATCAAGGAACTCGCTGCGCCCCCCGAGAGGCTCTGCATGACCCTGAAGGTGGAATTCGCAACGGACAGCGCCGAGATCAAACCCCGCTATCATGACTCTGTCAACAAGGTCGGCGATTACATGAAGAAGTACCCGTCGACCACCGCCGTTATCGAGGGGCACACCGACAACGTCGGCGGCAATGATTACAACATGAAGCTCTCCCGGCAGCGCGCCGAAAGCGTGGTGAACTACCTGGTGGAAAAACTAGGGATCGAGCGCTCCCGCCTCTCGGCCAAGGGGTACGGTCCCAGCCGGCGCATCGCCTACAACAGCACAGCCGAGGGGAGGCAGAAAAACCGGAGAATCAACGCCATCATCGATTGCGTCATAAGCAAGTAAACAGTCCCACTACACAGGGCGTACCGCGGTACGCCCTTTTTTATTAAAAAAGCCAAGGAAATAAAGGGGCCAACCTCATCGGCGGCCCCTTCATTTGTCAGAACCCCGGAACCCCGGTCGGCGCCTGGTCCCAGAAAGTGACCGCCCCATTGTGCCATTTGACCAGCCGCACGTTGCCGTCCTGGGAGATGATGATGGCAATGGCGTCATGCAGCTCGTGGCAGAGCCGGTAGGCGGCCCGATGGCGGGTGCCGACCCCTTCGCTGAGCTCCTGCTCGGTGAGCTCCCCCTCGGTATCGAGGGCGTGGCTGACCGTTTCCATCTTGTCGATGTCCCCCGAGATCACCCCGCCGAAGCCGAGCAGTTCCTGGCGCTTGGTCATCACCACTGCGCCGTCGGTCGCCGCCAGGGCGGCGATGAAATGGGCGACGTCGAAAATGGCCTCATCGAGGAGGGCGATCGCCTCGCTCCTGTTGGTGACGTACTCGCGCCAGCCGATCACCCTGCCATGATCGTCCGGCTCGCCATGGCGTTCGGCGAGGGTGCTCATGATGCGCAGCATCAGGGTGCGGAACCGCTGGCGCGGCTCTTCTTCGCGGAACTGGTACTTGATGGTCATGTAGCGGTTTTCGGCGAGGATCTCCTGGCTCATCTCCGGCGGGAGGTAGACCAGGGTCCCGCCGTGATGGGCATTGCGGATCACGCTGATGATGCGCCGCACCACCTGCTGGCCGAGAGTCTTGGCGAACTCCGGGTCGAGGCTGGCCCACGGCTTGCAGGCCCGGGCCCGGGCCGCCTGGTGCAGCTCCCAGATCTCGGCACGGACCGCGGCGAAGCTTTCCGCAAGCCAGTGCGAGGTGAAGACGTCCAGGGACGGGCAGTTGATCAGGCCGCCGTTCAGTGAGGCGATTATCTCCGGACCGATGCAGACCGAGATGCGGCCGGGGCCGGTCACGTAGATCACGGGGGAGGGGGGAAGCGGCGGAAAGGTCTTCCTGCCGCCATGCACGGCCTGCATCCAGCGGGTTCCCGAGTGGACCATCCCCCAGATCTGCGCCCCGTTCTCCCGGTCGAGGGAGACCCCGATCAGGGTCCGGAAGAAATCGGCGGCAGGTGCGAGGCGGTGCAGCTCGTATTCGTTGAAAGCCCTGGTCCGGGCGAACTGGAGCCGGTGCAGGCCGGTCGGGGGGCCTTCATCGGCGGCAAGGAGCTCCGGGGCACGGATGATCAGGCGGAACATCACCGGCCGTTCCTCTTCCCGCATCAGGCTCGCCTGGTAACAGGTGGAGATGACCTGCTGAAGAACGGCGCGGTCGGGGAGCCCAACGGAACAGTCGATCCCGGCCGCGCTGAGCCTCTCCTGGAACTGGGGGTCCTGCCACAGATCGAAGATGAAGGAGACGAGCTCCTCGGGGTAGGCATGGATTCCCGGTCTCATGCAGCCTGTCATGATCGGCATACGTTTCCCCCGCAGCTGCTGACTTTCCGCTTCAGTGTCTCACAATTGTACCCCGTCTGCGCCCATGGTCAACCGCACCGGTCTCCTTGCTTCGCGAAGGGCGCATGGTATCCTTTCTCCATCGAGGAGCAGACCTTACAGTTGGAGAGAGGGGGTGATAAAATGGAGAGCAGCGATTTGCGCAAGGTCCTGGCAGGTATCGCCATCACATCGCTCCTGGCGGGTGCGACCCTGACCGTGGGCGGCTGCGCCACCGGCAAGAGCGGCTGAGGCGGAGCACAGCCCGGCGCCGGCGGCGCCGAGAAGGAACAGCAGGAACAGCCTGCCGGGAAGAGCGGCTGAGGCGGCACACAGAAGTAGCGCGGTCGCGCTGCACAACCGGGGCGGCAGCTATGCCGCCCCCCTTTCTTCCCCTGACGGGAACAGAATGTGACAATGGAACAGAGATCGATCAAGAACGGTGGGCTTTTTCCCGCCTGCCGCCGGGCCTGCGGCGCAGCCTGGGACAGGATCGCGCCGCTGCTGGCCGGCGATGCAGCGGAGCTCGCGCGGGCAGCCGGGGAGGCCGGCCTTCCCTTCCTCCCAGACCTGGCGCGCCTTGAACTGGCACGGGCCGAGCTGGCCGCAGCCCCACCGCCTGAACGCGCAGAGGCCGTGGCGCTGAATTCTACCCTCCGCCTGCTGGAGGTTTCCTGGCGCAACCTCCCGGCCCTCCTTGCCGGGGAAGCGCGAGCGGTTGCCGGCAAGGAGCAACTCCTTCTCTGGAAGGATCTGGGGGGGGAGGTGCGGCTTGCCCCGGCCCGGGAGGACCGGCTCCTGGCGCTGAAGATCGCGGCCGAGGGGCTCGACCCGGAGCAGGTGGCGGCCGCCGGCGGGGTGCCGGTGGGGGGGATCGACGCCGCCCTCGACCGGGCCGCTGCCGAGGCGCTCCTCCTCGCCCCCAGATCCCGCATCCGCCGGCAGGGGGAGACGTTCCATTCCCGGCCCTGGCCCGAGGAGCAGCTGGCGGCCGACACCTTCACCCTCCAGTGGCACGTCACCCAGGAGTGCGACCTCCACTGCCGCCACTGCTACGACCGCTCGCAGCGGGGGGCGCTCCCGCTCTCCCGGGGCATGGAGATCCTGCGGGAACTGCGCCGCTTCTGCCGGGAGCGCTTCGTCACGGGTCAGGTCTCCTTCACCGGCGGCAACCCCTTCCTGTCGCCCGACTTCGACGCGCTCTACCGGGCCGCCGCGGAACTGGGGCTCGCCGCCGCCATCCTCGGCAACCCGGTCCCCCGGGAGCGGCTCGAGCGGGTGCTGGCAGTGGCCCGGCCGGTCTATTTCCAGGTGAGCCTGGAGGGGCTGGCCGAGCACAACGACCTGATCCGGGGAAGGGGGAACTTCGCCCGGGTATTTGCCTTCCTCGACCAGCTGGCCGAGCTGGGAATCTTCTCGGTGGTGATGCTCACCCTCACCCGGGACAACCTGCGCCAGGTCCTCCCCCTGGCGGAGCTTTTGCGGGGACGGGCCGGCCGCTTCGCCTTCAACCGGCTGGCCCCCTTCGGGGAAGGAGCGGACCTCGCGCCGGCGGAGCGGGACGAGTTCGCCGCCTTTCTGCGGGAATACCGCGGCGAACTGGAGCGAAACCCGGACCTCGGGCGCAAGGACAGCCTCCTCAACCTGGTCCACCGGGAGCGGGGGGAGGAGCCGTTCGGCGGCTGCACCGGCTACGGCTGCGGCGCCGCCTTCAACTTCGTGACGCTCTTGGCCGACGGGGAGGTCCACGCCTGCCGGAAGTTCCCCTCCCCCATCGGCAACCTCCTCACCGGCTCACTGGCGGAGATCTACGACTCCGCCCCGGCCCGCCGCTATCGCGCCGGCTCCGCCGGCTGCGCCGGCTGCGACCTGCGGGCCGTCTGCGGCGGCTGCCTCGCGGTCACCGCCGGCCTCGGCCGCGACCCCTTCACCGAGAAAGACCCCTACTGCTTCCTTGATACCTGAGGAGTCAACCGGCCTCCCCGCACCCCAAGAGGGCGAGAGCCCGTTGGCAGACGTTGTCGACGGTGAAGCCGTATTCGCGCATCATGGCTTCTCCGGGGGCCGAGGCGCCGAACCGCTCCACCCCGATGATATCGCCGCCGCATCCCATGTAGCGGTGCCAGCCGAACGGCGACCCCGCCTCGATGACGAGCCGCTTGCCTACCCCGGGCGGGAGGACCGCCTCCCGGTACCCTTCGGGCTGCTCTTCGAACAGCTCCCAGCTCGGGAGGGAGACCACCCGGACCCGGAGCCGCCGCTCCTGGAGCCTCTCCCGCGCCGCCAGGGCGAGCGCCACCTCGGAGCCGGTGGCGATCAGGATCAGCTCGGGGGCGCCCCCTTCCGCCTCGGCCAGCACGTATCCCCCCCGCCGGAGCCCGTCGGCCGCGGGGTAGCGGAGCCGATCGAGGACCGGCAGGTTCTGCCGCGACAGGACCAGCGCCACCGGCCTCCCCCTGGTCTCCAGCGCCACCTGCCAGGCGACCGCAGTCTCGTTGGCGTCGCCGGGGCGGAGCACCACCAGGCTCGGGATCGCCCGGAGCGCCGCGAGCTGCTCCACCGGCTGGTGGGTCGGGCCGTCCTCCCCCATGGCGATGCTGTCGTGGCTGAAGACGTGAACCACGTGCAGCCCCATCAGCGCCGCCAGGCGCAGCGCCGGGCGGAGGTAGTCGGAGAAGGTGAGGAAGGTGGCGCCGAACGGGATGGTGCCGCCGTGGGCCGCCATCCCGTTCAGAATGGCCCCCATGGCATGCTCCCGGACCCCGAAGTGGAGGTTGCGGCCGCCGTAGCCCCATTCGCCGCCGACCGCCCCCTGCCGGTCAGCGGGGATTAGCCGGGGGCTTTCGAAGTCCCCCAACCCGGCAAGGGCGGTATGGGTCGAGGGGTTCAGGTCCGCCGAGCCGCCGATCAGCTGCGGGAGCCGGCGGGCGATGGCGTTCAGCACCTTCCCCGACGCGACCCGGGTCGCCACCCCCTTCGGGTCGGCGAGGAACCGGGGGAGCTCCGCGTCCCAGCCGGCCGGGAGCTCCCCCGCCATAGCCCGGCGCAGTTCCGCGGCGAGCTCGGGGAAGGCCTCCCCATAGGCGG